>DASUAH010000119.1:0-23974 GCA_035763885.1 Gemmatimonadales bacterium | reverse complement strand
CGCGGTCGTCCGGGCCACCGCGCGGCGGCGTTCGTGCAGCCCGGTGGCGAGCATGATCGGGAGCCCGATCAGCAGCAGCACTCCGGCGCCCCACAGCACCCAATCCGGCAGCCCGAGCCGGTACGTCAGGAACGCCACGATGCCGAGCACTACGGCCGAGGCTGCGGCGAACACCGTGGCGACGCGGAGCGGGTGCCCGCGGCGGACGGCCGCCTGGGTCAGACCGGAGACCAGCGGGTCGGTCGCGACCGGCGCCATGCCGCCGCTGGGCGTCGCGGTGCCCTCGAGCAGGTGCACCAGGTCGCCCGCCTGCGCCGGCCGCGCGGCGGGCTGCTTCTCCAGGCAGCGCAGCACCAGGGCCGCGAGCGCCGGGGGCACGGCACGGCCCTGCACCACCGGCGGCAGCGGCTCGGGAACCCGCGTGATGTGGGCCGCGAGCACCTGCTGCGGCGTCATTCCCGCGAACGGCGCGCGTCCGGTGAGCATCTCGTAGCCGAGGACGCCGAGCGCATAGATGTCCGCGCGGTGGTCGATGGCGGGATCCGCGATCGCCTGTTCGGGCGCCATGTACAGCGGCGTGCCCAGCGTCACGCCCACCGTGGTGAGCCCGGCGCCCGCGGCCTCGCTCACCGCCTTGGCCACGCCGAAGTCCATTACCAGGGCGTGGCGCCCCGTGAGCATCACGTTCTCGGGCTTGATGTCCCGATGCACCACGCCGTGGCCGTGCGCGTAGGCCAGCGCGTCGGCGATCTCCCGGAGGAATCGCGCGGCGTCGGCGGGGGCGAGCGCGCCCTCCCGCACCAGCCGTTGCCGCAGGGATTCGCCCTCGACGAAGGGCATGACGTAGTAGAGGAGCCCGCTGGCTTCGCCGGAGTCGTGCAGCGGCAGGATGTGCGGATGCGCGAGCTGCGCGGCGATCTCGATCTCACGAAGAAACCGCGCCGCGCCCAGCGACTGGGCGAGCTCGGGCCTCAGCACCTTCACCGCCACCCGTCGCCGGTGCTTGAGGTCCTCGGCCAGATACACCGTCGCCATGCCGCCCTGCCCCAGCTCGCGCTCGATCCGGTAGCGATCGGCCAGCGCGGCCGCGACCCGCTCCGCGCCGTCCCGGGTCGCGGTCACGAGCCCGGCTCCTGCGCGAGGCGGGCGAGCCGCTGGCGGACCTCACGCACGCCGGGCTGCAGCTCGGGGTCGGCGTCCTTCCAGAGCTCCACGAATCTGGCGTACCAGTCGGCCGCCTTCTTGCGATCGCCCTTCGCCTCGTAGAGCTCGCCCAGCCGCTTGTAGCTGGGCGCGAGACTGTGCGGATCCTCCAGCCAGCGGAACATCGTCGGCGTATCCACCGACCGCTCGAGGATCACCCGTGCCGAATCGAGGTCGCCCTGGCGATCATGCACCCGCGCGAGCTCGAACAGACCGCAGATGCCGCAGATTCCGTTTTCCTCGTAGACCCGGCGGTAGGCCTCCATCGCCTCGCGGGGCCGCCCCTCCGCCTCGGCCACCTCTCCGTAGACCCAGCCTTGCCAGCGGGCCGCGCGACGCACCCCCGCGGGCACCGCCGTCTCGTACTCCCGCAGGTAACGCCGTGCCTGCTGGGGTCGACCGGCCCTCGCCTGAACGACCGCGAGGGATAGATACGGGCGATTCATGGCAGGTATCGAGTCCAGCGGGCGCCGTGCGAGCGCCTGCGAGACGATGGCGAGCGCCTCCTCCGGCCGGTTCCGGTACTGAAGCTCGAGCAGCGCAAGGTCGGTCGCGCCGCGGAGGTACTCCCCCGTTTCACCGCGCGCCTCGCTTTGCGCCATGAAGGCGCGCAGGTGCCGTGCGGCCTCACCGATTCTCCCCCGCTGCTCGGCAAGAAGTGCCAGGCCCCAGCTGGCGAAGGCCTGCAGCGACGGGCTCGCGCGCTCCTGCTCCCGCATCGCTTCGAGCACCCGCTCGGCTTCGGCATGTTTGCGCTCGGCCGCTGCCAGCATCCACGCCCCGTAAAAGGTCGCGGGACTCTCCGGCAGCGCTCGCTTCAGCGCCTCCAGCGTGGCCCGGGCCTCGGTGAACCGACCCTGCGCGATCTGCGAGGCCAGCGCGTTGTCGAAGTACGGGACGGACTTCTCGATCTGGATGGCGCGGGTGGCCAGGCTTTCCGCGGCGGCATAGCGCCGCTGTTCCTGAAGGATGATCGACAGATTGTTCAGCGCGACCCCGTTGTCGGGGTCGAGCGTCAGCGCGGAGCGGTACGCCGCGGCCGCCTTGGTCTCGTCGTAGTCCGCGTTGGTGTGGTAGTAGGCCGTGGTGAGCTCGCGCTCGACATCGGGGAGCCGATCCCGACGCTGATACGCCTGCGTGGCAGCGGTGGTGATGCGGTGCTGCGAGCCGCCAGACTTGGAGAGTGCGACAGCCAGCTTGCGGTACGCCATCGCGAACCCGGTGTCGAGCGCGATCGCCTCCTCCAGCACCGGCACCGCTTCCTCGGATCGGCCCAGGTCATCCAGGCGCACCGCCTCGGAGTACTTCCGAAGAGCGGCGAGCGAGCCGGTCGTCACCCGCTGCAGCGGTTGTCCGGCACGGATCGTGACGAGCGACTCGCCGATCCGCTCGCGCAGCTTGCCGGACAGCCGGTCGATGGCGGCGAGAAGGCCGCTCGGCTGGTCTGCCGTCTCGCGCACGGCGGCGAGCACCCGGCCGTCTGCGGCCGAGAGGAGGCTCGCCGAGAGCACGTACCCGCTGCCGACCGGGTCGATCTGGCCCGTCACCACGGCCCTGACTCCCGAGCGCTCGGCCACCTCTCGTGCGAGGGTCGGGGTGAGCGTCGCGTCCGCTGGCCGCTGCATGCGGCGGAGAACATCGCCGAGTTCGGCCACACCGACCAGTCGCACGCTGCGGGACTGCGAAAGGTCCACCCGGAATGCCTCGGTGAGCGAGGCCCCGAGCGTCGAATCCGCAGCCCGGTTGTCGAAGTCAGCGAGGATCAAGCGGCCGCGCTCCTCGAGGGCGCCGGCCGCGACCAGGGTCCCGATCGGTCCGATCCCGAGGAGTCGCATGGCGGTGTAGGCCCCCGCGACCGCGGCGAGCGCCGCGAAGGCGAGCCCGCCGCCGAGCAGCGCCTTCCGCCAGGTGAACCAGCGGGCCAGCCCGGTCGGCTGAGGCGTGATTACGGCCGTGGTGCGGGCAATCGCCCGGCGCCGCTCGTGCAGGCTCGTGAGCAGCATGATCGGCAGGCCGATCAGCAAGAGGACGCCGGCACCCCAGAGCACCCAGTCGGGCAGTCCCAGCCGGTACATCAGGAAGGACACGATCGCGAGCACCAGCGCCGAGGCTGCCGCGAAGAGCAGGGCGACGCGCGCCGGGTGCGCGCGGCGGATCGCGGCCTCGGTCCCCGACGAGACCACCGGCTGCGTGCCGATCGGCGCCGTCCCGGCGCTCGGCGTCGTCATCGACTCGAGCTGCTGGACCAGCTCGGCCGCCGTCTGCCACCGGTCGGCGGCGCGCTTCGCGAGGCAGCGCGCGATCAGGCCCTCGAGCTGGGGCGAGACGCTCGGGCGGAACCGGGTTACCGGCTCCGGCGGCCGGGTGATGTGGGCCGCCAGGAGCGCCTGCGGGGTGGGCTCGACGAAGGGCGGCCGCCCGCAGAGCATCTCGTACCCGAGCACCCCCACCGCGTAGATGTCCGCCCGGTGGTCTACGTGGGGGTCAGCCGCCGCCTGCTCCGGCGCCATGTATGCCGGGGTCCCGAGAGCCACGCCGAGCGACGTCAGCGAGCCGCCGCTCGACGCGCTCACGGCCTTCGCCACCCCGAAGTCGGTCACCACCGCGTGGCCGTCAGCGACCAGGATGTTGTCCGGCTTGATGTCGCGATGCACCACCCCGTTCCGATGGGCGTAGGCGAGGGCGTCCACCACCTCCCGGAGAATCCTGACTGCCTCGGTGACCGGCAGCTCCCCCTCGCGTGCGAGCTTCACCCGGAGCGATTCGCCCTGGATGAACGGCATCACGTAGTAGAGGAGGTCGCCCTCGGCGCCGGCGGTGAGGAGTGGGACGATGTGGGGGTGCTGGAGCCGCGCCGCGAACTGGATCTCCCGCTCGAAGCGCTCGACGTTCACGCCGGCGCCCATCTCCGGCGGGAGGAGCTTGATGACGACCTGCCGGCCCAGCCGGGTCTCCTCGGCGAGGAAAACACGGCTCATCGCTCCCCCGCCCAGCTCGCGCCGGATGCGGTAGCTGCCGCCGACAAGTGACTGGAGTCGTGCTGCGAGCTCGATGGGGAGCCCCTCCGGGGGTTGACCTAAGCTACGGCGGGAGGCTGCGTCCGGCCAGCGGCTTCCCTGGTGGTCAGAGCGGGATGATTTCGCCCAACCCGGCGTAGCGATACGCGTCGGCGAAGACGCGCCGGAGCAGCGCGAACGCGGGCTCACCGGTGCAGTGGCCGGGCGCGATCGCGTCCAGCCGGAACCGCTCGCGCAGCGCCAGCGCCACCCGCTCGATCTCCGCGTCGGGGGTCGTCACGAGGTGCAGGCCGCCGACGATGAGGCGGGGGTGCGTGCCCGCCGCCGCCGCGGCCCCGACGATCTTCTCGATCCCCGGGTGCGAGCATCCGACCACGATCACCCTCCCCGCCGACGTGTCGAGCACCAGCGAGATCTCCCGGAGCTCGAGCGTGCCCGGGTTCTCGGAGACGGTCGAGACGATCGTGATCCCCGGGGCGACCTCGACGGTCGAATCGACCCACACGAAGTTGGCCTCTGGCCAGGGGGTGCCGAAGCGGAGCGTATCCGGCGGGTCGCCCCCGAAATACCGCTGGTCCGGAGGGAGCGTGCTGTCCCGCCGGAAGAACGTGCCCGGGAGCGCGGCGCCGAACACCCCGAAGCCCTCCCGGGGGGCGTAGATCCGCACCCGCGGGTTGACCCGCAGCAGGTAGTTCAGGCCGGCGGTGTGGTCGCCGTGCCGGTGGGATACGACGGCGAAGTCGAGGCGGCGGAGATCGACGTGCAGGGCACGAATGTTCGCCTCGAAGATCGCCGCGTTGTCGCCGGTATCGAACAGGATGCGCTTGCCCTGGTACTCGATCAGCGCGGCGAATCCCCAATCCCGCCGCAGGCCGGCCCGGCGCCCGAAGGCGTCGTAGAGGATCGTGATCCGATCCCCGGCGCCCTCCGGCGCCGCGTACAGGGGGGCAGCGAACGCGCCGCTGAGCGCGAGCGCCAGCACAGCCAGCCGCATCGTCTCACCTCCCGCACTCGGGCGAAGTCACGCCTCGTCGGCCGGGCCCGCCGGTGCCGCCGCGGCCGGATACCCCGGCCGGCCCAGGGCGGCGAACGTAAGCTGCTTGCCCAGCTCCACACCCGGCTGGTCGAACGGATCCACTCCGTACCACACGCCGGCGTATCCGGCAGCCAGCTGGAAGAACATGATCAGCTCGCCGATGGTCTCGGGGGACAGGCTCGACAGCCGCAGCGTGCAGTTCATCCGACCCATGCGCCCCAGCGCCGCCGCCGTGGCGTCGTACTCCGCACGGAGCAGCGCGCCCAGCGTGTGGCCGGGGAGATACGCCAGCTCGGGTGGAAGATCGGACCGCTCCGGAATGGGCACATCGGTGCCGAGGTCGTCGACGGCCACGAACGTGACCACCTTGTCGTGCGGTCCCTCCATGAACAGTTGCATCTGGCTGTGCTGGTCGGTGGCCCCCACCGCGCCGACCGGCGTGGGACCGATGAACACCGGCTGCCCGCGGCGGTCCACCCGCTTGCCGAGGCTTTCGGCCCAGAGCTGACGATACCACTCGGTGAAGTCGCGGAGCCGGTCGGTGTACGGCATCAGGACATGGATACGGGCCGCGAGCCACGCGTCGGCCGCCCAGTGCAGCGCGGCGTAGAGCCCGGCTGGGTTCCGGAGCAGGTGGTCGCCGGCCGCACGCTCGATGGCGGTCCGGGCGCCCGCGAGGAGGCGCTCGATGTCGATCCCCACCAGTGCCGCCGGCAGCAGCCCCACCGGTGACAGAACGCTGAACCGCCCGCCCACCGCGGGCGGGACGGTGAGCGTGGTGATGCTCTCGCGCCGGGCGAGCTCGCGGAGCGCCCCGCGCTCCGGATCGGTCGTGAACACGAGGTGCCGATACGCTGCCGAGCCGAGCGCCTCGTCCAGCCAGGCCCGGACGACCAGGTACTGCGCCATCGTCTCGGCGGTCCCGCCCGACTTGCTCACTACGTTCACCAGCACGCGACGCGGATCGATCCGCCGCAGGGCCGCGGCGATGGTCGTGGGATCCACGTTTTCCAGCACCGTGAGCCGCGGGTAGAACTCGCGGCCCTCGTCGTCCAGCTCGTTCCAGGCGGGCGGGCGGAGCGCGTTGAGCAGTGCGCGCGTGCCCAGCGCGGATCCGCCGATCCCCAGGACCAGCACATGGTCGTGCGCCTGCCCCAGCCCCTCCGCGAACCGGGTGATCTCGTGCACCGTCGGCGCCTGGTCCACCAGGTCGTAGAAGCCGTACTCGCCGCCCGCCCGGCGGTCCCGCACCTCGGCCTGCACCGCGGGAAACCGGCGGGCGAGTTCGTCCAGCCGGGCCCGCGGGAGCCCATGCTCGCCATCGAGCCCCTCCTGCAGCATGCGCTCGTAGCCGAGGCGGATCACGCGACCTCCACGGTGAGGCCGTCGTAGGCCGGTACGATGCCCGGGGGCAGCTGCGCCTCCAGCTCGGCGTGGCCGGTCTCGTGGGTGAGATGGGTGAGGTACGTCCGGGCGGCTCCGAGGTCCTGCGCCGTGGCGATGGCCTCCGCGATACTGAGGTGCGTCGGATGCGATCGCCACCAGAGCGCGTTGAGCACCAGCACCCGCAGCCCGCGCAGGCAGCGGCGCTCCTCGGCGGGGACCTCCTTCACGTCGGTGATGTAGGCCAGATCGCCGAAGCGATAGCCGAAGACACGCACATGGCCGTGCTGGAACGCGAGGGGCAGCACCTCTACACCCGCCACGCTGACCGCGCGGCGCGGCTCCAGCGGGTGCAGCTCGAGCGACGGCTTGGAGGTTCCCTCGTAGGGGCGCACGGTGTCGTTGAAGATGTAGTCGAACGACATCCGGAGCCGCTCCAGCGTCTCGGGCGGCCCGTAGAGCGGGAGCGGCTGATCCTGCCGCACCGAGAACATCCGGAGATCGTCGATGCCGTTGACGTGGTCCGCGTGGGCGTGGGTGTACAGCACCGCGTCCACCTGCGACAGCCCGGCCGCGACCAGCTGCAGCCGCAGCTCGGGCGGCGTATCGATCAGGATCGACGTGCCGCCGGCCTGGAGCATCGCACCGCTGCGGGTGCGCCGGTCGCGGGGGTCGGCGGATCGGCACACCGCGCAGGCACATCCGATCTGCGGCACCCCGAACGACGTTCCCGTGCCGAGGAAGGTCAGTCGCATCGCATCGCTACACGGCCTCGATCTTCAGCAGGTTCGTAGTCCCCGGCTGATCGAACGGCACCCCCGCCGTCACCACCACCCGCTCGCCCGGCTCCGCGAGCCGGAGCTCGAGCAGCTTGTGCCGGGCAACCGTGAGCATGGAGTCGTAGGTGGGCAGGTGCTCGACCAGCGCGGGCACCACCCCCCACACCAGCGCAAGCTGCCGGAAGGTCTCGGGCTCCGGGGTCACCGCGAAGATCGGCACGCTCGGCCGGTATGATGCCACCGTGCGCGCGGTGAAGCCACTGCTCGTGAAGCACACGATGAGCGGTGCCGCCATCAGCTCGGCCGCAGCGCAGACCGCGACCGCGATCGCGTCCTCCGTGCGCGTGGGCAGGATCTCGTTCCCTTCCCCGCGGCGGAGCCGCTCCATCTCCTCGCGCCGCCGCCCCACGGCCATGTCGAACGCCGGGCTCCGGCCCTTCCGGTGCTTCTCCAGCTCGCGCGCGATCCGCGCCATCGCCTGCACCGCCTCGAGGGGGTACTCGCCCACCGCGGTCTCGGCCGAGAGCATCACGGCGTCGGTGCCGTCGAGGATGGCGTTCGCCACGTCGGACGCCTCGGCGCGGGTGGGGCGCGGGGCATGGACCATGGACTCGAGCATCTGGGTCGCCGTGATCACCGGCTTGCCGTGCAGATTCGCCTCCCGGATCACCTGCTTCTGCGCCAGCGGGACCTGCTCGAACGGGAGCTCGACGCCGAGATCCCCGCGCGCCACCATGATCGCGTCGGCGGCCTTGAGGATCCCGGTCAGATTCCCCAGCGCGGTGTCCTTCTCGATCTTGGCGATGAGCCGGGTGCTGCGGGGTACCAGGCGCCGCACTTCGTCCAGGTCCTCCGGCTTCCGCACGAACGAGACGCCGATGTAGTCCACCCCCAGCTCGACCGCGCGGGCGACCTCCTCGCGGTCCTTGTCGGTGACCGCCGGCGCGCTCACCTCCACGCCGGGCAGGTTCATGCCCTTGTTCGGCTTGAGCTCCCCGCCGTAGCGCACCCACCCGTGCACCCGGTCGCCGATCACCTTGAACACCTCGACATTGAGCAGCCCGTCGTCGAGCAGGATCGTGCTGCCCGGACGCACGTCCTGTGCGAGGGCGGTGTACGTCGTGGGAATCTCCTCGCCCGCGGCATCCGACTGCGGCGCGAAGACGACCTCGTGGCCCGCTTCGAGCTTGCGCGGCGCTGCGAGACGGCCGACGCGGATGCGCGGCCCATGCAGGTCCACGAGGATCGCCGCGCTCGAGCGGGCGGCCCGGGCGGCGATGACATCCTTGAGCTGGCGGATCCAGCGGGTGCGAATCTCGGGGGTGCCGTGGGACGCGTTCACCCGGACCACGTCCACGCCGGCATCGAGCAGGGCGGTCATGCGGTCGGGCTGGTCCCAGGACGGGCCCAGCGTGGCGACGATCTTGGTGCGGCGGATTCCGGTCTGCGACAACGCGCGTCCCTCGAAGAGGAACAGACAGTCTAATCGCGCCCGCTCACGCCTGCATCACGGCCTCGCCGCCCACGACCGTGAGCCGGGCGCGGGCGTGCCGGAACGCCGCACCCTGGCCGCGGGCCAGCGCGGGATCTGCCTCCCACGCCACGAGGTCCGCGTCGTAGCCGGGAGCGAGCACCCCCCGCCGGTGGGCCACGCCGGCCGCGTGCGCGTTGCCCAGCGTGTACGCCCGAACCGCCTCCTCGAATTCCAGCCGCTCTTCCGGATACCACCCGGCGGCGGGCGAGCCATCGGGACCCGTCCGCTGCATCGCCGCGAACACGCCCTCGCGCGGATCCAGGGGCGCAACGGGGACATCGCTGCCGAACGCGAGCGCCGTCCCCGCGCGCAGCAGACGCCGGAACGCGTACGCCCCGGCGCCGCGTGCGCCCCAGTGCCGTTCCACCAGCCGAATGTCGGTGAGCAGATGCGCCGGCTGCATCGAGGCGACCAGGCCGAGCGCGGCGGCGCGGCCCAGGTCGGCCGGGTGGACGCACTGCAGGTGCTCGATGCGGTGCGGGATGGCCACCCGGGGCACCGCGGCCAGCAGATCGAGCGCGCGCCGTGCCGCGGCGTCACCGATGGCATGGACCGAGAGCGCGAGCCCCGCGCGTGCCGCCGTAAGCATCGCGTCCCGCGCCTGCTCCAGCGTGGAAAGGGGCATTCCCCGATCGCGGCTTCCCTCATAGGGGTCGAGCATCCAGGCGGTCTGGGTTCCGAGGCTCCCGTCGAGGAACAGCTTGACGGCTCCGGTCGTGAGCCACTCCGTGCCCTGTCCACTCATCGCCCGTTCGGCCACCAGGCGCGGAAGGGAAGCCACCGGAGGGCTGAAAAGGACGCGAAGCCGGAGCCGCTGCTCCCGATCCAGCCGGCTGAACGCCCGGAAGACGTGATCGCCTTCGACGTCGTGGATACCGGTCACGCCCAGGCGGTGCGCCTCGCTCTGGGCGTCGATCAGTGCCCCCGCCAGCAGGTCGTCGGGGGGCATCGGCAGCGCCGGGAGGGCCAGCTCCACCGCGCGCTCCTGGAGCAGCCCGGTCGGCTCGCCGCTCGTGTCGCGCACGATCCGCCCGCCGAACGGATCCGGCGTTGCCCGCGTGATCCCGGCGGCTGCAAGCGCCGGGGTATTGAGCCATGCGGCATGGACGTCCAGCGAATCCAGGAACACCGGCCCGGGCTGCACCGCGTCGAGCGCCTGCCTCTGCGGGGGCGCCTCCCAGTCGTTGGCATCCCACCCGTGACCCAGCACCCACCCCTGGACCGGGGTCGCGGCCGCGACCCGCCGCACCGCCTCCGCGCGGGTGCCGGCGCCGACCAGCTGCACGCGCCGCCGCCCCAGGGCCCACGCGGCGAAGTGGGTGTGGCCATCCACGAACCCCGGCGTGATCCAGGCACCCGGCAGCTCGTAGACCGGGGTACCGGGGGGAAGCGAGCGGGCGATTTCGGCGGCGCGGCCGACGGCCCGCACCAGTCCGTCCTCCCACCAGACGGCATCAGCCCGTCCCCCAGGCCGGGGCACAACCCCGGCGGCGCGCACGAAACCGCTTCGCTCCGGCCCGGGCCTCACGCGGCCACCGCAAGGGAGATGTGGATAAGACCGCTCTCGCAAGGGCGCCGCCGGCCTTGCGCAGGTCTACCAATCCACATGTGGAAAAGCCCGAGAAGTGAATATCCTCGGGCTCGCTGGAAAGTGCCAATTGTGATCCGGACCACATGATCTGTCGCTTCAACTCGATCGCGCAAGTTCTTTTTCTGCAAAGAGAAATCCATATCGATCTAAGGCAATACGTCTGAAGGCGACAGTGTCGGCACGGCGGAAGTAATTATGCATACGGTCGAGTTGCCAACATTGTCTACAGCGTCTTGTACAGGTATTCAGGTCACGCCCGCGTCACGCGCCGGAGCCGCGCGCTGCCGACCGGACCGCCTTCTGCAGCCGGTCGTAGGACTTCTGGTTCGTCGCCCCGAAGCTGAGGTCGCGATAGGTTACCCGCCCCTGCGGGCCGATCACGTACACTGTGCGCCGGTTGATCCCTCCACGGTCCTTGCTGCCATACAGCTCCGCAGCGTGCTGCTCCGGGTCGCTCAGCAGACGGAACGGCAGACCCAGCCGGGCGGCAAACCGCTGGTGGGTCTCCACCGGGTCGGTGCTGACACCGAGCACGGTGACCCCGTCCCCGAACAGCTCGGCGTACTGATCGCGGAAGCGGCTCAGCTGAACGCTGTCGCTCCGGGTGAAGTCTCGCGGATAGAACGCGAGGACGACCACCTTGCCCCGGTCGCGCCAGAGCGAGTAGGTCTCGTCCCCGATCGTGTCCCGGGAGGCCCATGGCAGCGCGAAATCGGGGGCGTCATCCCCGGCTTCCGGCCCGGAGATGGCGATGGCTGAGGGGGTATAGCCGGCCTGCGCGCGGGCGGCGGCCGGAACGACGAGCGCGGTGAGGGCCGCGAAGAAGACTGTGCGCATCGATCCTGTCCTGTCCGGTTCCCGCCGGCTCAGCGCGCGGCGACGCGCGCGACCACGGGCAACAGATCCTGGTTTCCCCCGGTGCCGGTGTATACGACCGTCCCCGAGCGGTCCACCACCACCATGAACGAGGTGGTGGGCACCTGGTACGCGCGGGTGCTGGTTCCCCCGGTGTCATAGAGCGTGCGGTACGGGGGCCGGTGTTCCTGGAGGTAACGCCGCACCCGGGCCGGTGACTGGTTCACCGTGACGTTGATGCCGAAGAACTCCACCTGGTCGCGGTGGGCATCGTACGCCGCCCGCACCCGGGGGAGCAGCTCCTTGCACAGATCGCACCAGGTGGCCCACCACTGGAGCACTAAAGGCTTCTTCCCGATGACGCCCGCGAGGTTCACGGGATTGCCGTCGAGGTCGTTGACGATGACCGCTGGCGCGTGAGCACCGACCGCGATGCCGCCCTCCCCCTGGGCGCCGGCCGAGCCCGTCGCGGCGAGGAGCAATACGGCGGTCAGTGCCGCCCACGCGGCAACCCGCTGGATCATCACAGCACCTGTCCCATCCGCACGAAGTAGTACTCCGCCATCGCCAGCAGCACCACGCCGGCGCCGCGCTTGGTCCAGAGGGTCCAGCGCCCCGCCCGTGGCAGCGTGCCCAGCATGCCGGAGAAGAGTCCGACGATGAGCAGCAATGCCGTCATCCCCAGCGAGAACGCCAGCAGGTAGAGGAAGCCGAGTGCGGCGCTCCGCGTGGTGGTCACGAAGGTGAGCACCGCGGCGAAGGCCGGGGCGCCGCAGGGCGCCGCGACCAGCCCCGAGGTGGCCCCGAGCAGGAACGCGCCGCCGGGCGACGCCGCGCCCAGCCGGCCGGCCCAGCCGGAGAGCCGCGCGGGCGGTCGCACCGGCAGCACGTCGAGCATGGCGAGGGCGAACACCAGGAGCAGGTTGCCCATCGCAAAGTACGCCCACGGGTTCGAGCTCACGGTGCCGAAGATGGTGCCGGTGAGCCCGGCGAGGAGCCCGAGCCCGGCGTATACCGCCGCGAGCCCGACCACGTAGGCGAGCGTGTATCCCAGCCTGCTGCGCCGGGACCGCTGGGCGGAACCGACCCCCGCGAGCACGCCGGCGGTGATCGGAATCATCGGATAGACGCAGGGCGTGAGGCTCGTCGCCACGCCGGCGGCGAAGAGCAGCGGAACGGCGACGAGCGGCTGGTCGCGGAGCGTGACCTCTATTCCGACCGCAGGGATCCCCGGGAGCACGGGCTGGAACATAATCGGGGGTCACCGCCCGAAATCCACGGCCACCGTGTTGCCGCCGCTCACCACGATGCCGAGCCGCTCGCCGGGCGGCGCCCGGTAGCCGCCGGACAGCACCGCCGCGAGGGCCGCGGCTCCGCCAGGCTCGGCCACGATGCGGAGCACGCTCCAGAGCGCCTCCTGCGCCGCGCGGATGGCCTCGTCTCCGACCAGCACCACCGGGTCCACCCAGCGCCGGGCGATTGGGAAGACCCGCTCACCCACCCGGCGCGGCGCGAGCGAGTCGGCGGCGAGGCCACCGACTTCCGCGTCCACCGGCCGCCCGGCCTCCAGCGCCCGCGTGAGGGTGGGCGAGGCCTCGGGCTCGACGCCCACCACCCGGACGCTGCCGCCGTACGCCGCGGCGACGCCCGCGATGAGTCCCCCGCCGCCCACCGGCAGGAGCACCGCGTCCACCTGGGCCTGCTCCTGGAGCTCCAGTCCGAGCGTCCCCGCCCCCAGCAGCGTCTCGGTCTGGTCGAACGCGTGGACCCGCATCGCCCCCGTCTCCCCGGCCCAGCTCTCGCTCGCGGCGAGGGCGTCCGCGTAGGTCGACCCGCCGACGATCAGGTCGGCCCCGTACTCGCGGATCCGCTGGACCTTGGCCGGCGAGGAGATCGCGGGCACGAAGATCGTCGCCGGGACGCCGAGCCGCCGCGCCGCGAACGCCACCGCGGCGCCGTGGTTGCCCCCGGAAGCGGCGACCACGCCCGCCGCCGGCACCGCCCGCGACAGCAGGTTGGCGAACGCGCCTCGGGCCTTGAACGACCCCGAGTGCTGGAGCAGCTCCAGCTTGAGGTGGAGGGCGGCGGGCCCGAGGCCGAAGTCGCTGCCGCCGACCTCGATCACCGGGGTGCGGCGGACGTACGGCCGGATCGTTCCCCAGGTGCGGGCGATCGCCTCGCGGGTGATCGTGTCCTCACCGGCCGCCGTCGTCGCACCGTTCATCGATCCGCCGGGATCGGGGTCACGGTTGACCTTAACCCTTCGGGCCCTCGCCAGCGAGCGGCGACGGGAAGCGCATCAAGCAGTGGACGTTCTACCGGCGGGACGAGGCGCGGATCCGCGAGCTTAAGCGGGCCGTGCTCGCGAAGGTGTGAACCGAGCGCCCGACCATCAGCGTGCGGCGGGCTGGGCGACCCCGTACCGGGTCGCCACGTATTCCTCGAGAATGGCGAGAAACTCCGGCACGATGTGGTCGCCGCGGAGGGTGGTGTGCAGCCGCCCGTCCACGTACACCGGCGCGACCGGCTCCTCGAACGTGCCCGGCAGCGAAATTCCGATGTGCGCATGCTTCGACTCGCCGGGGCCGTTCACCACGCAGCCCATCACCGCCACCCGAAGCTCCGCCACGCCCGGCCGTTCGGCCCGCCAGACCGGCATCTGGTCCCGCAGGTATCGCTGGATGTCGAGCGCCATCTGCTGGAAGAAGGTGCTCGTGGTGCGGCCGCAGCCGGGGCAGCTCGTCACCTGAGGCGCGAAGCTCCGGATGCCGAGGGACTGCAGGATCTGTTGCGCCGCCTGCACCTCGAGCGTGCGGTCACCGTTGGGCTCGGGCGTGAGCGAGACCCGGATCGTGTCGCCGATTCCCTCCTGCAGCAGGATCGCGAGCGCCGCCGTGCTCGCCACGATGCCCTTCATCCCCATCCCGGCCTCGGTGAGCCCGAGGTGGAGCGGGTAGTCGCAGCCTGCGGCGAGCATCCGGTACACTTGGACCAGCTCCTGAACGCCGGAGACCTTGGCACTCAGCACGACGCGGTCGTGCGGCAGGCCGCATTCTTCCGCGAACGCCGCCGAACGAAACGCGCTCTGCACCATTGCGTCCAGGGTCACGTCGCGCGCGTCCCTCGGCTCCGCGAGCCGCGCGTTGGCGTCCATCAGCTCGGTGAGCAGGATCTGATCGAGCGAGCCCCAGTTGACCCCGATCCGCACCGGTTTGTCGTGGCGGAGCGCGACCTCGATGATGGCCCGGAAGTTCTCGTCGGCGCGACGGCCGCCCACGTTCCCCGGGTTGATCCGGTACTTGGCGAGGGCGTGCGCGCACGCGGGGTGCTTCGCGAGCAACAGGTGGCCGTTGTAGTGAAAGTCGCCGATGAGGGGGACGCTCATCCCGATGCGGGCGAGCCCCTCGACGATCTCCGGCACCGCGGCAGCCGCGTCCTCGTTGTTGACGGTGACCCGCACCAGCTCGCTCCCGGCCCGCGCGAGCGCCGCAACCTGGTACACGGTCGCCGCAATGTCGGCGGTGTCGGTGTTGGTCATCGACTGCACCACGACCGGATGAGAGGAGCCGACCGGCACTCCTCCCACCAGGCAGGTGGGCGTGACGCGACGTGTGGTCAGTGGCATGGTTCCGAAAAATACACCGCAATGCACGACGGGAGACGGAGGAACGCAGGCTCCCATCCCTCAGGCACGCGAGAACTCCGCCTCGGTGATCGCCCCCACGTCAGCGGCGCTCAAGGCGAGATCCGCCGCCCGCGCGCTGTCCACCACGTGTTCCGTCCTGCGCGCGCTCGGGATGGGGATGACCGTGGGGCCCTGCGCGAGGACCCACGCCAGCACGAGCTGGTGCGGGGTCACGCCCAGCTCCTGCGCCAGCGGGGCGAGCAGCGGGTGCGACGGCAGCTTGAGGTTGAGCCGCCCCCCGCCGGTCGGGCTGTAGGCGAGGAACCCGATCCCTCCCCGCGTGCAATACGCCACCACGCCGTCGGCGATCGCCTCCCGAAAGAAGGGGCTCAGCCGGTTCTGAACCGTCAGCACCGGCACGATCCTTTCGGCGGCGCGGATCTGGAGCACGGACACGTTCGACAGCCCGACCCAACGGATCCTGCCTTCCTGCTGCAGCTCGGCCAGCGCGCCGATGCTCTCCTCGAAGGGCACCGCCGGATCGGGCGCGTGGAGTTGATAGAGATCGATGCGGTCCACGCCGAGCGCCCGGAGCGACCGCTCGCAGGCTGCACGCAGCTGAGCCGGACGGGCGTCACGCTCCCAGCCCCCGTGCGGCCGGACCAGCCCGCCTTTGGTGGCGACGACGACCGAGTCGCGCCGGCCGCCCCACAAGCGCAGCGCCCGCGCGATCAGCCGCTCGTTGTGGCCCACATCCCCGCTGTCCCGGCAGTAGACGTCCGCCGTGTCGATCAGGGTCATCCCCGCGTCGAGCGCGGCGTGGATGACCCTGATCCCCTGCTCTTCCGGCGGACGGCTCTCGAGGGAGAGGTGCATTCCGCCGTAGCCGACGGCGGAGACGGCCGGTCCGGCGGGACCGAGGAGGCGCTTAAGCAAGCCCGAGTTGACGGGTGAGGCGGGCCCATTCCTCGATGGTCACCGCGCCCTCGTCCTTCAGCGGCCCGAGCACCGCGAGGATTTCCGCGCGCGAGCCGTCGATCCGGCGGTCACGCAGCTCACTGATCATGCGGGCGAACCGATGCTCGTACTCGTCCGCCTCCAGCTCGCCGCTCTTCCGCATCGCGCTCAAGCGCCGCAGCTCCTCGGCGACGCGCGTCGGGCTCACGGGCTTGAGCACTCCTCCCGGCTGATCGGACATCCGCCGCTCCTCTGTTGGCGTTCGCCGCGGGCGGCCCTTCGCCCGCCCGCGGCCCAGTCGAAGATAGACGCGAGCCCGGCTCCTGCAACGGCGGCCGCGGGCGTCGGAGCATCAGCCGGTCGTCCCGTGCGCGGCGGCGATGAGGGCCGCGGCGGCGCGCCGCGCCTCCCGCCCGGCCTCGGGCCCCCCGTGCACCTGCGCGATCACGATCGCGCCCTGCGTGAGGAGCAGGAGCTGCCGCGCCAGCATCTCCGGCCGCGGCACGCCGGTCTCGCGGGCCAGGCTCCGGAGCAGCCCCAGGAGCGCGGTCTGATGCTCGACGGCGAGCCGCGATGCGGGATGGGCGGGGTCGGCCACCTCGACTGCCGAGTTGAGGAAGAAGCAGCCGCGAAACGATGACTCGCCGAACCACTCGGCCAGGGCGTCGAAGACCGCAAGGAGCCGGGTCCCCGGGTCGCAGCCGGCACGCTGGATCCGCTGCTCCAGCCAGGCCTGCCAGCGCGCGCCGCTCTCGCGCAGCCAGGCCTCGATCAGGGCGTCCTTCGACTCGAAGTGCTTGTAGAGCGACATCTTGGCCACGCCCGAGGCGGCCACGATCTCGTCCACTCCGACGTTCCGGATTCCGCGGCCGTAGAACAGCTCGCCGGCGGTCTCCAGAATCCGATCGCGGACGCTCCGGCGCGCCCGGGACACCGGGGGGGATGCAGATATCACAGCAACCGCCGGATCACCCAGAACGCCAGGCTGAGTACGACCGACACCAGCAGCATCGAGGTGATGGGCAGGTACACCCTGAGGTGCTCGCGCTCGATCCGCACATCTCCCGGGAGCCGCCCGAACCAGCTCAGCCCGCCGGACCAGACCAGGAGACCGACCACCATGAGGAGCAGGCCGGCCCAGGCGATCGCAATGCCAGCGCTTCGCAAGCGCTCCGTCCCTTCTGTCTGCCTCCCGACGCAGGTCCCGCTCTGCACCATCGCGGGGTCATCGGCTTCCCACGTCGGTCGGCGCGAGCGGGCCCGAGATCACCACGCGAACGGCCCCCGCCAATAGCTGCACCTCACCGTCCTCCGGAATCGCGACCAGGAGGTCCCGTCCGGTCTTGGTGAGCGCCGGATAGCGCGCGCCGACCTCTGCCATGAGCGGGACCAGCAGCGGCTCGGGGAACGGGAAGCCGTTCACCAGGATGGTGCGGAGATGGAAGCGCACCACGCCCGGCCGTGCCTGCTGCAGCACAACGTCGGCGGTCACGACCGACGACGGGTCCATCAGCGCGAGCGCGCCGCCCAGCACTGCCTTCACCTCGCGCGGAAGCTCGTCCACCCGGCCGCCGATCTGCACCGCGGAGGTATCGACCGCGACATCGAGCCTGAGATCGTCGGGCACGGGACGCACGCCGAGGCGGGCGACGAGGTACGAGGCGAAGTCACCCCCGTCCACCGTCGTTTCCCGCTTGGCGCGGTCGGCGAAGACCGAATCGACCTCCGCTGCCGCCCGGTACACCCCGGCATCCGATAGGCGGCTGGGCGCGGACTGCGCGGCAGCCGGCGGCGATACGGAGAGCGCCACGAGCACGGCGACGGTGAGCGGCGGGACGGCGAGAGACATGCGGCGCATCAGGCCCGGTCGGCTGGCGGAAAGCGGAGTGTATCCGGGTGCCCCGGCTCCGTCCAGCTCACCCGCAGAATCCCAGCCGCTGGGCGAGGGCCTCCACCAGCGCCGGGCTGCCGAACATCACGTCCACCTTGCCTGGAGCGTGC
This sequence comes from Gemmatimonadales bacterium, assembly GCA_035763885.1. GTDB lineage: Bacteria > Gemmatimonadota > Gemmatimonadetes > Gemmatimonadales > GWC2-71-9 > DASQPE01. The sequence goes on along the minus strand of DASUAH010000119.1, from coordinate 5,993 downwards.
GACGGGCGAACGAGCTGCTTGCCGCCGGCCTCCTCGATCAGCACCTGGGTGGCCCGGACGTCCCACGGGCTGAGCCCGGGGTCGATTACGACGTCCAGCGCTCCGCCCACCGCTTGCACGTGAGCCCAGCAGTCGGTGTAGCCGCGCACCCGCTCGAACGATCCGTGCAGCCAGTGATACAGCTCGGGACACCCGGCCTCCCGGAACTGCGCCAGATCGGGGGCGGAAAGGATCGCGTCCTCGAATGCCGCGACGGCTGATGCGCGGGCCGGCCGCCCGTCGCGGAAGCAACCGAGCCCGCGCGCCGCGCTCACGGTCTCGCCGCTCGCCGGCAGGTGGATCACACCCACCAGCGCCCGCGCGCTCGCGGTCTCTTCGAGGGCCACGATGGTGCCGAATGTCGGGAGGCCGCGGGCATAGCCCCGGGTGCCGTCGATCGGATCGATGATCCACCGGAATGGCGACGGACCGCCCTCCAGCCCGCCCTCCTCGCCCAGGATCTCGAGCCCGCCGAACTCCGGCGATCCCCGCAGCGCCGCGCGCACGATTGCCTCGGCATCGCGGTCGGCCGCGGTGACCGGCGAGCCGTCCGCCTTCGCCTCCGCGCGGAGCGCGGGCGAGCGGAAGCTGGCGAGGATGCGGGCGCGCGGAGCGGTGGCCGCGGCGACGGCGAGCTCGAGCGCGCGGGCGAGTCGTGCGCGGTCCATGGTCGGTGGATGATCACCCGGTCATCGGCGTTCCGCCACGTCCCGGATTCGCCGCGAGAAGTCTGCCGCCTCGGCGTGGCGCGCCACCCGTTCGCTCGCCCGGAACCTGCGGCGCACCGCTTCCAGCGTCGCCCCGCCCTCGATCAGGCCAAGCTCCAGCGCGACCTCGTCGGCATAGCCCGGAAGCACCGTGCGGATGCCCGCGGGGATGCGTCCCGGCGCGATCGCGTTCACATGAGCCACGAGATTGGAGGTGCAGTTGTTGACTGCGGTGTTGTAGAACTCCGGGCGCTCGGCGAGCTGGTTGGTGCGACCGAGCATCGCCACGAACAGCTCGCGGACCTTGTCGCGTGACGCGCGGATGGGATAGAGATAGACCTCCGCGCCGTCGTGGAGGACGCGGCGGGTCAGCAGATCGCGCTCGTCCGCCACCACGTAGATCAGCTCGTAGCGCCGGAACAGCCCGGCGATCACGCCATAGGTCTCGCCGACCTCGCGCCGGGCCTCGACCGAGATCCCCACGTACTGCGAATCGGCGAACCCGAAGGTGACGAAGCTGTGCGCCGGCGCCCGAAGCCGCGCCGAGAGGGGGACCAGGACGAACCAGACGGACTCGAGGCGCGAGAGATCCAGCGTGCGGCTCGCGTATGCGGGCCGGACCTCGCCCCGCCGGCCGTAGCTGAAGTGCCGCACGCCGCTGAGGCGCACCGTGTCGCCGTCGAACACCGCCCGCGGGAGCTGCGCATGATCCGGGCTCCACGCGCGCTCGAGCGACGGCTGCGTGACCGCGAGCCACGCAAGCGGGACCGCCGCGGTGAGCCCGGCAGCGAGTGCCACACGCGCCGGCGCCTTCATCGCTCCTCCGGGGGGGCGTCGGCGTAGCCTGCCCGGACGGTGAGCGTCCAGGTGACGGGCCGGCGACGCCGCGGATCGCCCCAGGTCGGCTCCAGCGCGGCCGCGAGCGTCGGGACCGGGTCGCGGCCCTGCGCTGCGCGGTACGCGCTCACCGCCGACCAGGTGCCGACGTAGCCCACCACCTCCGCCAGGGTCCACTCGGCGGTCATGGCGAAGTCCGGCGCCGTGACCTCACGGAACGGGAACGGCAGCGTCGCGTAGCGGGACTCCACCAGGCGCCGCTCGGCTGGCCAGTACGGGCCGACGGCGTCGCGGTAGAAATGCTGGAGGACCGTATCCGACGCCGGCTCGCCGAGCCGGGGATTCGCGTAGGTCCAGGCCGCCACCGCACCTCCCGCCGCGAGGACGCGTCGAACCTCGGCATAGAAGGCGGAGAGGTCGAACCAGTGGAGGGCCTGGCCCACCGCGACCAGATCCACCCGGCCGCGCCGGATGCCGCTCGCCTCCGCCCGCGCCGCCCACGCGAGCACCCGCGCCCGTGGAGGTGCCGCCGCCAGCTGGGCGCGGCTCATGTCCGTCGCCACGACGCGGCGGAACCACGAGGCCAGGCCTCGCGTGGCCTGCCCGCTGCCGGCGGCGCAGTCCCAGACGAGATCGTGACGTCGAACCAGCGCTGCCAGCCAGTCGAACAGCGCCGGGGGGTAGTGCGGTCGGTGCGCGGCGTACGCGGGGGCGACGCCGGAGAAGTGGTCGATCAACGGGCCAACGGTAGCGCCAGGCGGAGCCGCGGGCAATCCGCGGCCCCCCACTGGCCCGGTGGGTTGCCGCAAGCTGTCATCGGTGACCCGCCGCCCGCGATTAGCTTCCGCGGGTCGCCGCATGCCCCCTTCGTTCACGCGGGGCCCGCTCTCCCACCTGGAAGGACCATGCGCAACCGATACGTTCACCTGCTGCTGCCTGCCCTGCTGGTATCGATCACGCCGTCCGCCAGCCGGGCGCAGGCCGGCCGCACCGAGGCCGCCGCGGTGGCGGCGACAGTCGCGCGGTTCCACCAGGCGCTCAGCGCCGGGGACAGCACCGCCGCACTCGCGATCCTGGCGGAGGACGCGGTGATCCTCGAGAGCGGTGGCGCCGAGACCAAGGACGAGTACCGGGCTCATCACCTGCCCGGCGACATCGCGTTCGCCCGGGCGGTCCGACCCGCCCTGGGGCGGGTGCGGGTCACGCTGGGGGGCGATGTGGCCTGGGCCGCCTCGACCAGCACGACCGCGGGCGAGTTCGAGGGGCGGCCCGTGGACGCGGCGACCGCCGAGCTCGTGGTGCTGAGCCGGACGCCCGGGGGCTGGCGGATTCGCGCGATCCACTGGTCGTCGCGCCCGCGAAGACCGTAGTCGTGCCGACGCCCGCCGCCGTGAGCCGGACGGTGCCGGTTGCGCTCTTCTTCGTGGTGGGACTTCTGCTGACGATCGTGCTCGAGGTGATCAATGTCTATGTGCGGCAGGAATGGAGCTACGCCACGTCAATGCCCACCCTCGGCGGTATCGGCTTGGCACCTCTGCTCCAGCGGGTGGCGCTTCCACCGCTCACCCTGTGGCTCGCACGTCGGCACCTGGGGCTCCAGACGCGCCGCCCGGGTGAGACATCGGCGGACGCCTGACGGCTGGCTGACAGCCCACCCCAGCGCCGCACGGCTGTCGGCGGGCCTGGCGAGCCCGGGCGGCCGGAGGGGGTAGCACTGAGGGGGCGACTTAGCGATCAGGCGAGACAGCGACGGTCTGCCAATCCTGCCTGCAGGCGGGGCCCGAGCCATCGCACCCGATCTCCGCACAGCGGAATCGAAAGCGAATCGTCCGGGTCGTCGCTGGCCGCGGCGCGAGCGTGAGCGAATATCGTCCCAGCCCGGCCAAGGCTCCCTCGACCGGAAACAGCGGGGACTCCTGCACCACGCCGTCGTCAAACTGCCAGCGCAGCGTTCCGGGGCAGTTCGTCCGAACAGCGAGCTCATCGCGAATCTGAATGCGGTCGACCGGGCGGGTGAAGCTCCAAACGACCCGGTGCCGAACGATATGGCGGTCGAATCGCGGCGGAGGCGTGTCTCCCAGCGCTTTGAAGACCGCTTTCAGGTGTGCCCGGAAGAGGTCATCGAACCGGTCGTCGCAAGCTGACTCCTGGTCCTGGTCGAACCACCAGAACCAGTCGCTACCTTCGGCTGCGTAGACTGCCTGGAATGCAGGCGGCGCCTCGCGCGGTGTCACACCCTTTGCCCGAAGGTGTTCACGCGCCACACCGAGGAGCGTCCAGGCTTCGTTCTCTTCCGCCCCGCCGATCCAGGTGCCGAGGTCGACCCCCGGAGCAGAGCGGGGTTCGTCAATCCAGGAGCCGGTGAAGAGCTGGTGCACGCGCGCGAGCTCCTCGTGAGCATGCGCCGCGACACCGCGACCCGGATTCCCGGCGAGATACTCCCCGGGCGTGACCGTCTGGATCGCTGTGTCTCGCGCGAGCAGACGGTACAGCGCGTGGAGGAAGACCTGGCCGTCCTCCCGATAACCGCCCCATGCATTTTCGCCGTCGAGCACCACGGTGAGTACCCGGTCGGCGTCGGCGCTCACCCGGTCCGCGCATCGCTCGCTGATCTCCGCCAGAAACGCACGGGCCAGGCCTTCGCAGTCACCGGCTGCGTGGATGTGAAACCCGATCCGGTCCGACAGCCCCGCGTCACGGAAGAAGACGGCCGGTGCCGAGTCGTCTCCCACGGCTCGGTATGGCTGGCAATAGACCTCGGGGTCGTCCGCTGGATAGCCCCACTCGCCCGACCTTGCCAGCACCTGTCGGTCGGTGGCGATCCACTTGACCTGGTGGCGGGCGAAGTATGGAATCGCAGATTGTGCCACCGCTGCCTCGGGCGGCCACATCCCGCGGGGGCGTCGTCCGAGGGTTCGCTCATGGTATTCGATCGCCGTTGCGATCTGAGCCTCGGCATCTTCCGGGTACGAAAAGCGAGGCGGGTGGGTGGCGCCGGACCGGTCAACCGTGGCTTGGTCGCTGTCGATCAGAATGGGGAGGATCGGATGAAAGAAGGGGCTGGACGAGATCTCGATCTGTCCTCGCTCTTCGAGCTCCCGATGAATGGCCACAACCGACCGCATGATCTTGTACTGCTCGTCCACCATCGCCAGGATGTCTTCCTGTGCGTAGCCGCGATCCTGCTCCACGAAGCCTTGCACTGACGCGGTCTCTCCGGTCGGCAGAGAGACCTTCCCCGTGCGGAATTCGTGGTGGAACCATGCCAGGTTGAACCACATCTGGAGGTCGCGCAGATCCTGGGCCGAGAACCTGGCCCGCTGCAGCCGCTTCGTGAACAGCCGCGCATATCCGGGGTGCGGGAAAATCTGATGGTGCCAGTCGGCATCGAAGAAGGAGCCCAGCACCTCCTTACGCTCGGTGCGGGTGAGCGCCTCGGCCGGCCGCAGGGTGAGCTCGAGTGCGCGATCGGTCGCTCCGCCGACCGCGTAGTCTTCGACTTGCCGGAGCAACACCGGCGTCAAGTTGAATCCGACGTGAACATCGGGATAGCCTCGCAAGATGGCGGCCATCGAGTAGTAGTCGCGAATCGCGTGCAGTCGCACCCATGGCTGGCCATAGCTGCCCTTCGGGTCCGATGCGGACAGATCGCGATAGAGTGGCTGGTGCTGGTGCCACAGCAGCGCCAGATACAGCTTTGCGCCGACCTCGAATGCGCTCAGCCCGGCGCTCGAAGTGCCGCCGGGGGATGAGCCGCACACCTCGTACGCCACCCGGTCGCCCGCCGCGAACGGCCCGAGCGTGGCACGCCAGTAACTGTTGGCGCCTTTGTTCTCGCGCCAGGCGGCAGCGGCTCGGCCACTCACGCGCCCGGCGTTGCGGTGCGTCGCCTCGTAATCGACCCAGACGTTCTGGTGCAACTCGATCGGCCAGGTCCCGACGTCGATGATGACGGTCGCTCCGGCTCGCGCGCGCGGCGGAAGCCGCGGCGCGTCGGGGGTGAGATGCCAGATGTTCATGGTGGCCTCCGGATGCCGTGCAGGACCAGGAGCGTCAAAGTCGCCCGCGAACTCGTCGGCGCGGATGTCGACCGGCGTTCCCGTAGCCTTGGGGGGCGTCGGGAGACGGAACGGCCCGGCACGGTCGCCGGGCCGCTCGTGTGCCGAGGCGGGGCAGACTATTCCCTGTGCGTCAGGGGGCTCGGAGCCGCTCCCTCCCGATCGGCGCCCGGCACGGCAGGCGCTTCAGCTGCCTCCCTGTGTCGAAGCGGGTCTGCCCACCTTGCGCGTTCCAGGGCCTGCTGGGTGGGGGCGGGTCCCACGGCATGGTGCTGGAGGGCGTCAGCGGTCATCCATTCGCTTGCGACCCGCCGCAGTGCCACAGGCAGCTGGTACTCCGGATCCGCGAACC
>DASUAH010000118.1:0-10564 GCA_035763885.1 Gemmatimonadales bacterium | reverse complement strand
CCGACGCCGTGATCCTGAGCCTGCGCCTGCCGGTGCTCGGGGGCATCGACGCCGCTGCGGCGATCAGGGCCGGGCGCATGATGCCCCTCATCCTGTGCACGCACTACGTCACGGCCGACGTCGCGCGTCTCGCCCGGCGGGCGGGGATCATGGCCTGGGTGTCGCCGTGGGCCGAGCGCCGCGAAGTGGCCGCGGTGATGTTCCTCGCCGGGTCGCTCGCAGGAGAGTTCCCCGCGCCCTGAGGGAACGCCGGGCCGATACTTCCAGGATTCACCTGATGCCGTCCCGTTCGCCGCGTGGTTCACTCCTAGCTGTGATGCGCCTGCTCGCCACGTCCGCGGCCGCCTTCGCGGCGGCGACGCTGCTGACGCCCACGCCCGCGGCGGGGCAGATCGCCGCGGTGGGAGGGTACAACAGCGTCCTCGGGATCCACCTCGCCGCGGGGCGCGTGCTCACGCTCGCGCCCGGCGCCTCGCTCATCCTGGGGGCGGCGTATGCCGAGGCCACGGGGACGGATCTTCTCGCTGTGCTCACGGTCGCGCGGCCGCTGCCCGGCGGGTGGCGCGCCTCGTTCGAAGCCTCCCACGGCGCGCTCGGCGGTGACTACCGCGTCGACCGTCTGCCCGAAGCGGGTCTCGCCGCCGGCGGGCGGATCGCGGACTCCGTCTTCCAGTACGGCCTCGAGCTCGGCGCGGGCTTCTACAGGGTGCGACCCGCGGGCGTCAGCGGGTTCCGGGCGCAGGCCCTGGCGAGGCTGTCCACGGTCCCGATCCCACTCGGCCGCGTGCTCAGCGTCAGCGCCGAGGCCGGCTACTGGCAGGCGGCCTACGGGTCGGCGGGCCACGGCGCGGGATGGGGGATCGTCCGGCTCGGCGCGGCGCTGTCGACCGACACCCTGCTCACCCTCACCTACGCGCGCCAGGTCACGACCGGCGCGAGCCCGCTGCGCTTCGATGCGCTCTCCCCGGACCACTCGCTGACCGCGAGCTTCGCGGCGCGCCCGGCGCCCGGCATCGTCCTGACGCACAGCCAGACCTACAGTCTCCTCACCAGCTCGGTCAGCAACCGCATCTACCGGCTCAGCGTCGAGCGCGGGGGGCATGGGCTGTTCCTGAGCTGGGATCAGATCGAGCAGAAGGCCTCGCTGTTCTACCGCTGGTCCCCTCCGTAGCCCTGGCGGCGGTCCTCAGCAGTTTCCGCTTCCGGCTTTCCACGTTTCACCTGATTGGCGCCCGTCCGCTCCCGGAGGATGCTGGTTCCGGCGCGCGCCCCCGCGGCGCGCCCGTGTCGTGTGCGGAGGAGGATGGCGATGAACAGACTACGATGGAGCAGTGTGTGTTGCGGGACGGCCGTGCTGGTCCTGGCCGTGCTGGCGGCCTGGCCCCCGCCCGGGGCCGCGCAGTCCCAGCAGGTGATCGGCCAGGCGACGGCGCTGCGAACCTCGGTGGCGGGTCTGCTGGGCACGACGACGGTCGAGATCGCCTCGACCGGTCCGCTGGCGAACGCCGCGGATGCGCGGCAGGCCTCGGAGCCGGCGGGAACGGTGGCCGGCCTCGGAGGCGCGGAGGTGCTGGTGGCGACCACGATCAGCTCGATCTCCACGTGGGCGCCCGACGATGCCGTTGCGTCGGCCGCGTCGCTCGCCGACCTCGCCGTCACCGTTCTGGGGATCCGGATCACCGCCGCGTTCGTCATGGCCGAAGCGCAGGCGACGGTCGGCGGTCTCACCGCGGGCGCGGTCAGCTTGGACGGGCTGACGGCCAACGGGATGGCAATCCCCGTGACCGGTGCCCCGAACCAGATGGTCTCGCTGCCGGGGCTGCAGCTGATCATCAACGAAGTGACGCGCTCGGCGGGCGGCATCACGGTCAACGCGCTGCACATCACCACGCTGACCGGCGCCATCGACGTGGTGGCGGGGTCGGCGACCGCGGGGGTGCGATGATGCGACTGCCGATGTGCGTGTTGATGAGCCTGATGACAGTCGTCCTGATGCTGGGCGGCATCGCCGTCCGCCCGCCCCAGGTCGCAGACGCCCACGCCGTTCCGGTACCCTGCGACTTCATCACCGGCGGCGGCTGGGTCATCGCCGACTCCGGCGAGCATGCCAACTTCGGGGCGCACGGGGGCTGCAAGAACGGAGCGTTCTGGGGCAACGTGAACTTCGTCGATCACACCGTGCGGCCGGGCTTCCACGTGCACGGCGACAGCAAGATGGTGACCGGCTACCTGACCCCGGACGCCGGCGGCTCGCCGGTGCCGCCCGAGCGCGACATCTGCGGGATCGGCCGCATCGTCAAGGGCGGCATGTCCGGCTTCGAGTCCGGCGAGACCATCCGCTACCGCGTGAAGATGCGCGACAACGGCGAGCCCGGCGGGAGCGATCTCTTCGGCATCCGCGTCAGGGACGTGGACAGCAGCAAGGAGTACCACCTCAGCACGCGCGAGCTGGGACCCGCCGGCGGACCGACGGGCGGCGGCGGCAACATCCAGCTGCACAAGCCGAACCCCTCCACGACCGGGCCGGTCCCTCCACCCGATGAAGCCGCGATGTGCGGCGGGCTGGCCTCGCCCTAGGGCGCGCGCGCGGTAGCCGCGATCCTCCGCCCCGGGATGCTGCACACACGCGTCCCGGGGCGGAGGCGTCTGCCGGCGACGGCGTTGCCGCCCGCAGATGCAGGGATGTTCCGGAGCGACGCTCGGGGCTTTACCCGATTCAGGACTCGCGCGGCGCGGGTAACTTGACTTCCGAAGGTGCTCTCGCCTAGCTGTGAGCGGTGCCGCCGGTAGACGCGGGCCGTCGTGATGTTCCCACCCGTGCTCAAGAGCCACCAGCACGGCAGCCGGACAGACTACGTTGCGTCGGTGCCGCCGGAGGTCCGGGGGTAACCGAAGGGGGCGAAGCCTTGCCGTTCGCAGCCGATCCCATGACGCAGCCCGCACACGCCTCGACCTTGGACGCGCTTCCTCAGACCGCCGCCTGGTACGCGCTGTGGTCGCACAGCCACTGCGAGCGGCTGGTCGCCGAGCAGCTCGCCGCCCGGGAGTTCGAGGTGTTCCTGCCCACGCTGGACGTCTGGTCCACGCGGGGCGGCCGGCGGCGCCGTATCCCCGTGCCGATGTTCCCCGGATACCTCTTCCTCCGCCACGCCATGGACAAGACGAGCTACATCGAGGTGCGGAAGGCCCGCGGCCTCGTCACCATCCTCGGGGAGCGCTGGGACCATCTCGAGCCGATCCCGGAGCGCGAAATCGAGAGCATCCGGGCCCTGGTCGCCTCGCGCATGCCCGTCCTGCCCCACATCTTCCTGCGGGACGGCCAGCGTGTGCGCATCGCGCGGGGGCCGCTCGCCGGCGTCGAGGGGATCCTCGTCCGGCAGAAGCCGGCCTCGGGGCTTCTCGTCCTCTCCGTCGAGCTGCTGCAGCGCAGCGTCTCCGTCGAGATCGACTGCACGTGGGCGGTTCCCGTCTAGCGTTCGTGCGCACCTTCAGGAGGTTCCGATGCGGATGATCAGACCGGCAGGTGTGGTGGCGCTTCTCGTGCTCCTCGCGGCGTGGCCGGGCGCGCCGGCTTCAGCGGTGGACGGCTCGACCGCCCAGATCAAAGTGTGGGACACCGCGGTGCCGGTCCCGCCGTCGTTGAGCCTGGGAACGACGCCGGGTGAGTCGGTCGAGGATCCCGCGGGGGAGAGCGGCCACGGAACAGGGTTCCCCACCGTGGCCACGGTGTACGCCCGCAGCAGCCATCCCGGCGGTCTGTCGGGGATCTCTCTGTGGAATCCGGACAGCAACGTCTTCGTGTGGTACGGGAAGACCGTGCCGGGCCCGCTCACCGGCAGCAACCCGCTTCCCTCCAGCGGCTTCCCCGCCAGCGTGGACATCAATCGGGGAGGGCCGGTCCGGGCCGGCGGGCCCTTCGGCACCTCCTTCGGCCCCGGCGACATCTGGGTCGGCGGCCATCAGAACGAGCCCCTCTACGTGCTCATGGCCGGCACCGATCCTGCGACCGGCGCCGGCAGGTTCCGCTCGTACGGGACCGACAACCCGGCGCTCCCGCCCTCGGGGCAGGCTCTCGGCATCGAGGTGGACGAGGTCACGGGCAATGTCTTCGTCGCCCAGCCCGGGGAGCGCCGCCTCCTCCGGCTCATCCCCTCGACCGCGAACGTGACGATCTGGCGGCTGGAGGACGCCTGCGCCGGCAGCTGCGGCAACCCCACGTACGTGGCCGCGGACGCGGTCAGCCGCCCCTACACGACGACGGTCAACTCCGCGCGCGGCGACGGGATCATCCGTCTCAGTCCCGGCGCCGACGGCGTGCTGGGGATCAACCCGGTCACGCAGGTCTCCGACGACGCGGTCATGCTCTGGGTGCTGCCCACGCAGCCGGCGTTCCGGAGTCCCCCCGCGGTCCTGACCGATCCGCAGGAGAATCCCAACGGCGTCATCACGGTCGATGCGGCCGGCAGCGTCTGGTTCTCGGAGACCGCCTCCGGCAAGGTCGGGCGCCTCAGCGGCGGGCCGGACGGCACCCTGGGGACGCGCGACGATCAGATCTGCGAGTACACCACCCCGGGCCTGCTCAACCCCCAGCAGATCGCGGCCGCGGGGAGCGGGGCGGGTCTGCAGGTGCTCTTCACGGAGGGGGAGGGGAACTCGGTCAGCGTCCTCACCCCGGCTGAGGCCGACCAGGCGCCGTTCCCGTCCCGCGCCTGCACCACGGTGGCGCCGGCCGTCTTCCCGGTGCCGGCCGTCTCGCTCCAGACCCGGACCTTCGACGAGCTGGTGCCGTCCCTCCAGACGGCGATCGTGCCGACCGTCCACCAGGTATCCCCCGCCGGCGGATCGGGGATCCGCCGGTACTCACCGATGCCCAACCCCCTCCTGTCGACCGATGGAAATCCGATCGGCGACGCCGGGAACGGGTTCCCGTCGGGCCTGACCGGCGTGTACGCCGCGCAGCGGGTGGCCGGGGCGTATCTCCGGGGCAACAAGCACTTCGAGCTGACGAGCGCGTCGATCACCGCCGCCGCGCAGTCGCCCGAGGGCGGGTGGCCGGGCCGGATGACAGGCGGCGGGCGCCTGGTCTCCGTCGACGGCCGGAAGGTGACGCATGGATTCGTGCTGCGCTGCGCGGTCGATCAGCGGCGCAAGGACGCCCTGCAGGTCAACTGGGGGGACGGGCACCGCTTCCACCTCGCCCGCGTCGAAGCGGCGTCCTGCGGCGACGACCCGTCCATCACCCCCGACCCGCGGCGCGCCTCGTTCGACACCCACAGCGGGCGGGGGGTCGGCCGCTACGACGGGCGCGACGGGGCAACGATCACGTGGAGACTCACCGACGCGGGAGAGCCCGGGACGTCGGACACGGTGCGGCTGGTCATCCGGGACGCCTCGGGCGCGACCGTTCTCGATGTGTCCGGCCAGCTCCAGAAAGGAAACCATCAAGCCCATGACGCCAAGACGGACTGACGCCTCCGTGTGGGTGACCCTGCTGTTGATCTTCATCATCTTTCCGCCGCTCACGCCGGCCTGGCCGGCGCTGCCCGCGGTCTTCGCCCCGGGTGACCTTCTCCTCTCGTTCGAGAACGGGTCCGTGCAGTGGCGCGATCCGGCCGGCCGGATCAAGTCGGTGCTCGTGAGCACCGTGCCCGGTCCCGCCGAGGGGATGAACTTCGACAGCGCAGGCAACCTGTACGTCGCGCGCTGGTGCGGGCCGTTCTGCTACACCGGCGACACCGTGGAGAAGTTCAACGCGAACGGCGTCTCGCAGGGCCGGTGGGGGAGCGGGTACTGCTCTCCCCATGCGATCGACTTCGACGGCGCCGGGAATGCCTACGTCGGCCAGGCCGACTGCGCCGGGATCGTGCTGAAACTCAGCGGAGGGGCCGTGACCACCGCCTACGCGGTCGCCACCGAGAACCGCGGCTCGTTCTGGATCGATCTCGCCCCGGACGGCTGCACCCTCTTCTACACCTCGTGGGGGCCGAACGTGAAGCGGTTCAACGTCTGCACCAGCACGCAGCTCCCCAACTTCAACCAGACACCCCTGCCGGGCGGCGAGACCCACGGCCTCCGCGTCCTGCCCGACGGCGGGGTGCTCGTCAGCAGCGGCGCGGTGATCGTCCGGCTGAACGCCTCGGGCGCCGTGACGCAGACCTACAGCCTGCCCACGGCCGAGGCCCAGTACTGGGCGGGTCTCGACCTCGTCGGAGACGGCACCTTCTGGGCGGCCAACTACCTGCCGTCCGGCGTCTTCAACGCCAACATCTTCCGGTTCGATCTTGCCACCGGACAGGTGCGCGCGAGCTTCGACACGGGAACCCCGCCGGAAGACGTCGTCGACATCCGGGTGAGCCGCGGTGCCGGCCTCTAGACCGGGGTCCAGCCTGGAAACCGCGCTCGCCGTCTGGCGGCGCCGGAAGTGGCTGGCCCTGCCGATCTTCCTCATCCCGTTCGCCGCGTTTCTCGGGGCGGCGCAGGCCCTGCCGGACGTCTACGAGGCGACGGCCACCGTCATGGTCGGGCCGCACCCGCAGGATCCGGACCGTCTCGACGCGCCGGCGATCAGCGAGCTGGAGACCCGGCTGCGGATGATCAGCGAGCAGATGCTGAGCCGGTCGCGCCTGTCCGCCCTCGTCCGCCGCTTCGATCTGTACGCGGATCGGTCCCCGCAGACCCGCGACGAGGACCTCACGGGCCGCCTGCGCCGGGACATCCGGCTGGACTTCAAGGAAGTGCAGGATCAGTTCGTCTGGCGGACGACGACGATCGGCCTCGCCATCAGCTACCGGAGCGGGGATCCGGACGTCGTGGCCCCCGTGGCGAACGCGCTGGCCGAGCTCTTCGTCGCGGAGAACGCGAAGATGCGTGAGGAGTACGTCACGGGGACGGTCGAGCTGCTGGCCGCGCAGCTCGAGGAGGCGCGGCGCCGGCTCGAGGAGCTCGAGCGCCATCCCGGGGCCGCGCGGCCGCGCGATCTCGACGCCGCGGCCCAGCGGTACCAGCTCGTCCTGCGGCGCTACGAGGACGCGGCTCTGGCCCAGCGTCTGGAGGGCCGCCTGCGCGACGCGCAGCTGCGCGTGCTCGATCCGGCGGTACCTCCCCGCGGTCCCGTTGCGCCGCGCCGGGCCATGATCTTGCTGATGGGCCTCATGCTGTCGGCGGGGACGGCCGGCGGCGCCGCGGTCCTGGCCGACATCCGGGACACCTCCTTTCACACGCTGGACGACCTGCGCACGTTCACGATCGTCCCGGTGCTGGCGACGATCCCCCCGATCGTCACCCGCACAGACCGGTGGGCCCGAACGGCGCGGCTCGCGGCGGGCGCGGCGGCCGTGGGGATGGCCGCGGCGGCGGCATGGCTGGGGGTCGCCTCGCTCGCGCACGGCAACGACCTGCTGGTTCGCATCCTGACGCCCGACCGGTTCTGATCCTCCCACTCCCCATGCAGCGAGTCGTCACCATCCAACGGCAGGACCCGGCGGCGCGCCTCTGGCGCGGCGACGCCGTCGACGGCCATCTCGTCGGGCTGCTCGACCCGGCGTCGTTCGAGGCCGACCGGTACCGCACGCTGCGGCATCTCGTGGAGCGACGGCAATCCTCCGCGCGGACGATCGGCGTGAGCAGCGCCGCGGCGGGAGACGGCAAGACGACGACGGCCCTCAACCTGGCCGCGGTCCTGGCGGAGGCGCCGGGCGCGAACGTCGTGGTCGTCGACCTCGATCTGCGGACGCCCTCGGTCGGGGAGCGCCTCGGCCTGCCCCCGGAGGGCCCGGGCTTCGTCGATCTCCTGCTCGATCCCGGTCTCACGCCGGCCGACGTGGTCTGGCGGCATCCGGCCGTGCCGCTCTCCGCGGTGCCGGCCGGGCGCTCGGTGGCGACGCCGTACGAGCTGCTGCGGTCGCCGCGCCTCCTCGACCTGCTCCATGAGCTCCGGCAGGCCTACGACTACGTGATCGTCGACACGCCCCCGGTGGCCCCGGTGCCCGACGCCCGGCTGATCGCCGAGGCGGTCGACGGCCTCGTCGTGGTGGTCGCGGCCCACCGCACCCCGCGGTCGCTCCTGGAAGAAGCGCTCAACGCGCTGGACCCCGCCAGGGTGATCGGCCTCGTCTTCAACGGCGACGACGGCGCCACCACGCGGTACTACGGCCGGTACTACCACCGCCACGGCGGCCGCGGGCGGGACAGGAGGTAGCGCCGGTGGCCACGGGCGTCTTGCAGCAGGATGTGCCGCGCGCCGAAGCGGCCGGCGAGCCGCGCTACAAGCGGGCGCTGGATCTCGTCTTGACCATCGGCGCCCACGTCGTTCTGTCCCCGCTGCTCCTGCTGCTGTGGGTGGGGATCCCCCTGGCCATCTGGCTCGACAGCGGCCGGCCGATCTTCTACCGGCAGCGGCGGCTGGGGAGGGGCGGAGCCACCTTCATGATCATCAAGTTCCGGACGATGGTGGCCGATGCCGAGCAGCGCCTCGCCGGAGACCGGGAGCTGCGCGCGCAGTTCCTGGACGCCTACAAGCTGCGCGATGATCCGCGCATCACGCGGGTCGGCCGGTGGCTGCGCGCCTGGAGCCTGGACGAGCTCCCCCAGCTGTTGAACGTGCTCACCGGAGAGATGACGCTGGTCGGCCCGCGCCCCATCGTGGAGGAAGAGCTGTCCAAGTACGGACCCTGCGCGGACCGGCTGCTCTCCGTGAGGCCGGGGCTGACGGGCCTGTGGCAGGCCCTCCGGCACGAAGAGCTGGATTACCCGCGGCGCGTCAGCCTGGACATGGAGTACATCAGCCGGCGCTCGCTGGCCTTCGATCTGGGGATCCTGCTGCGCACCGGGCCCTCGGTCCTGGGGCGAAGGGGAGCGTATTGAGCCCGTCGATGACCCCCGGCGCGCAGGCCGGCTGGTGGCGCGCCGCCGATCTCCCGCCCGTCAGGGTCGCCGACGGCGCCCTCGCGTTCGGGGCGCTCCTGATCTTCATGATCCTCCTCGTCCTTGCGCCGCAGGCCTCCGTTCCCGAGCTCGGGCGCATCCGCCTGGCCCTCCTGGTGGGGGCCGCGGCCGTCCTGATGCACGGGTGGGCGCGCTTCTCCGCCGGCCTGCCGCTGCTCATGCCGAGCGCCGAATCGCGGGTGATCGGCGTCCTGCTCGCCTGGATCGTCATCACGCTGCCGCTGTCGCGATTTCCGGGCGCGAGCCTGCAGATCCTCATCGGCGACTTTCTCAAGACACTGGGGGTCTTCTGGCTCCTCAGCCACGTCCTCGTCACGCGGGCCAGGCTGCGCACCGCGGCCTGGGTGCTCAGCCTGACCGCGCTGCCGCTGGCCGCCACGGGCGTGCGGAACTTCCTCTCCGGACATCTGGTCCGGGGCCGCGTCGCCGGCTTCGAGGCGCCGCTCACCGCCGATCCCAATGCCCTGGCCATGGTGCTGAACCTCATCCTCCCCCTCACCGTGGCGCTGTTCCTCATCAGCCGGCGGCCGGCGGTGCGGATCGGCCTTGGGGCCCTCATCGCGTTGGAGGCCGCGGGGGTCGTGGTCACATTCTCGCGCGGAGGATTCCTCACCCTCGCCGCGATCATCGTGCTGTACCTGCGGACCCTGCAGCGCCGCCGCAGCTGGCGGTGGGCGGCGGCCGCGGCCGCGCTGGTGCTCGCCGCCACACCGCTGCTGCCCCTGGGCTACCTGGAGCGTCTCGGCACGATCAACAACATCCAGGCCGATGAGACCGGCTCGGCGCAGGAGCGGTGGGAGCTGACGCGCCAAGGGCTGCGCTATGCGGTGAGCCATCCGTTTGTCGGAGCCGGGTTGGGGATGAGCGTCCTGGCGGACTGCGCGCGCCGGGGGATCCCCGCCGCGGACTGCGGGCGGGTCTGTTCCGGCGAGGCGCTGCCTCCGTGCCTGGCCGTTCACAACGTCTACCTGCAGCTGGCCATGGATCTCGGGTGGCCGGGGCCCGTGCTGTTCCTGCTCCTGCTGGGGAGCGCCGTCCGCAGCGCCGCCCGCGCCTCCGCGCGCTGCGCCGGATCGCCCGAGCTCGCCGATCTGGCCGCCCTCGCCGACGCCGTGCGGATCTCGATCCTGGGCTTCGCCCTCGCCGCGCTCTTCTATCCCTGGGCGTACTTCCCGTACGTCTACCTGCTGATCGGGCTCGCCGTCGCGGCCCACGCGGTGTCCGCGGCCGAGACCGGCCGCGCCGCCGGGGCGGCGGCATGACGGCGACCGCCCGGTGGCCGGCGCTCCCCGGCCGTGACGAGGCCGCCGTGCCGCGGATGCGGTGGAGGGCGATGGTCTGGATCCTTCTCGCCGCCGCCGGCGCCGTCCACGGGTGGGCCGGGCGGATGGAGATGACCCCCGACGGCATCGCCTACCTCGATCTCGCGGACGCGTTCCTGCGCGGCGACTGGGCGATGGCGTTCAACAGGCTGTGGAGCCCGCTGTATCCGGCGCTGCTGGCCGCCGCGCTCGCGATCGCCGGGCCTCTCGGCGCCAGCGAGTTCCCCGCGGTTCACCTCACCAACTTCGTCATCTTCCTCGGCGCGCTCGCCGCCTTCGAGTTCCTGCTGGGCCAGCTG
>DASUAH010000117.1:0-3531 GCA_035763885.1 Gemmatimonadales bacterium | reverse complement strand
GTCGCGCTGCAGATGCGCGTGGGCGTGAACACCGGCGAGGTCGTCGCCGACCCGCGGGCCGCGGAGAAGGGCGAGTTTCTCGTCACCGGCGACGCCGTGAACCTGGCCGCGCGCCTGCAGCAGGCCGCCGATCCGGGCGAGGTACTGATCGGCGAGCGCACCTGGCAGCACGTCCGCGGTGTCGTCGAGTGCGTGGAGCGCTCGCCGATCGCGGCGGCGGGGCACGAGGTGCCCCTGCGGGTGTGGCGGATCGGTGCGTGCCTGCCGGAGCGGCGGAAGCGCGGACTGCACGGTCTTCGCGCGGCGATGATCGGGCGCGAGCGCGAGATCGGGCTGCTCTCCGCTCACTTCGCAAAGGCGGTGGAAGACCGCCGGAGCTGCCTGATCACGGTGGTGGGCGCAGCCGGCATCGGCAAGAGCCGGCTGCAGGAAGAGTTCACCGCCCTTCTCGCGCGCATGCCCGATCCTCCGCTGATCCTCAAAGGGCGCTGCCTGCCGTTCGGCGAGGCCATCACCCTCTGGCCGCTGGCCGAGATCCTGAAGGACGCCTGCTGCATCCTCGACAGCGACGCGGCGGAGGCGGCCCGCGGGCGGCTGGAAGCGGCCGCCGAGGCGTGGGTGGACGATCCGGATGCGGCGCGGCGGACAGCGGAAGCCCTCGGGTTCGCGGTAGGCCTCGGGTTCCCGGAGAGCGAGCTGGCCTCGATGGACCCCCGCGCCGTGCGCGAAGCGCTGCTGCGCGCCTGGAAGGACATCGTGGAGAGCTGGGGCCGGCGCCGGCCTGTCGTGCTCGTCTTCGAGGATCTGCACTGGGCCGATGACAGTCTGCTGGCGGTGGTGGAGCACCTCGCCGACCACGCCGCCGCGCCGGTGCTGCTGCTGTGCCTCGCCCGTCCGGAGTTCCTCGACCGCCATCCCACCTGGGGCGGAGGGAAGCCGAACTGGAGTGTGGTCCGGCTCGGGCCGCTGAGCGGCGAGAAGAGCGCCCGGTTGATCGCCGAGCTCCTGGGCGCGGGCGCCCTCCCCTTCGCGCTGCGTGAGACCATCCTCGCTCGGAGCGAAGGCAACCCGTTCTTCACCGAGGAGATCATCCGCATGCTGATCGACGACGCCGTCCTGGTGCGCGAGGACGGCCGGTGGCGTGCGCGGGCGGAGCGGATCGAGGTGGCGGTGCCCGAAACGGTCCAGGGCGTCCTTGCGGCGCGCCTCGACGCGCTGCCCTTCGAAGAGAAGGAAGTGCTCCAGCAGGCCAGCGTGATCGGCCGCCTCTTCTGGCTGACGCCCCTGCTGCGCCTGACCGCGAGTCCGCCCGAGCGTCTGGCGCTGCTGGTCGACCGCCTGGCCCACCGCGAGCTGATCGAGGAGCGCGACGGCGCGTCGTTCGCGGGCGAGCGGGAGTTCGCGTTCAAGCACGGGCTGGTGCGGGACGTGGCCTACGGCGCGCTGCTGCGGGCGCAGCGGGCCCAGCCGCACGCCGTGGTCGCGGCGTGGCTGCAGGACGTGGCCGGAGAGCGCATCGACGAGTTCGCGGATCTCGTCGCGTACCACTTCCATCAGGCCGCGCTGCTCAGCGGCGACCCCGGCGTCCGGGAGCAGGCGTTGACCCACCTGCTGCTGGCCGGCGACGTGGCCGCAAGGAAGTACGCCACCTCGTCCGCCCAGCGGGCCTACGAGTCGGCGTTGGCGCTGGCAGGATCGGGCCCGCAGCGGATGACGGTCCTCGAGCGCCTCGGCGATCTGCAGACCGCGCAGTGGCTGGCCGAGGCGGGCTGGGAGTTCCACCGGCGCGCCTATGAGGAGTGGAGGCGGTCCGGAGGGACCGACCCCGTGGCAGGCGCGCGGCTCTGCGCCAAGCTGGTCGAGCACCCGACCCGGTGGCGCGGCGCGTTCCGCTCACCCCCCGCGGAGGAGGAGATCCTTCGCTACATCGATGAAGGGCTCCGCCTGCTCGAAGGGCGCCCCGACTCCGTGGAGCGGGGAAGGCTGCACGCCGCGCGAGGTCTGATGCCCAACTACACCGGACGCGAGGTCGAGACGGAGATCCGCGAGGCGCTGGCGCACTCTCTGGAGGCCGCCCGGATCATGGAACAGCACGGATCGGCGCGGGACCTCTCCGCGGCGCTCGACGCCGTGCAGGGCGCCTGCCGTGAGCTGGGCGATTACCCCGCCGGACTGCAGGCCAACCTGCGGCGCTGGGCGCTGCGTCCCCGTATCGCCGACCGTGACGAGCTTGTGGACATCGGGTGCATGATGGCGGGGACGCGGGTGGCCCTGGGCGATTACGAGGAAGGGGTGGCCGCGGCGGAGTGGGCGGTGCGCCTCGGCGAAGAGGCCGGCCTCGCCGGGTGGCATCTGCACCCGCTGTTGTGGCGGACGCTGGCGCTGTTCGAGTGGGACCGGTGGGATGAAGCCGCGCGCTCAGCCGATGAGTTCGTGCGCGCGGGGGAGCGGTACGGCCCGCACAACACGTGGAAGGGCGCGGTGCTCGTGATCGCGGCGATCGTCGCCGCCCGGCGCGGGCAGGCCGACCGCGCCGCCGAGCTGGCCCGCGGGGCCGAGGAGGTCAAGGCCTATCCGTTCCGGCCCGGGACGCTGCACCTCCCCCCGCTGCTGCTGATGGCGTCGGGCGAGACGGAAGCGGCCGGCCGGGCGCTGGAAGTCCTGTGCGCGGGGAGCGGGCGGCTGCAGCCTCCGGTCTGGAGCGCGCGCCTGGAAGCCGCCGCGGCCCTGGCGGATCCGCGGTTCGCCTCCCTGCACCGGCAGGCGCGAGAGCTGGCGGCCCGAGCCGGGGCCCGCAAGCCTGCTGCCCAATTGCGGCGGATCGACGGCGCCGTGCATCTCCGCATCGGGCGGCTGGATGAGGCGCGCCTCGCGCTGAGCGAGGCCCTCATGGGATTCCGCGCGCTCGGCACGCGATGGGAAG
Organism: Gemmatimonadales bacterium; assembly: GCA_035763885.1. Classification (GTDB taxonomy): domain Bacteria; phylum Gemmatimonadota; class Gemmatimonadetes; order Gemmatimonadales; family GWC2-71-9; genus DASQPE01. Next base: position 608 of record DASUAH010000117.1, on the reverse strand, counting down.
CGGCCCGGACGCTCGCCGACCTCGCCGCCGTCCACCGGCGCGAGGGGCGCAAGGACGAGGCCGGAGAGGCCATGCGGGAAGCGGAAGCGCTGTTCCAGGAGCTCGGCGCCGCGCCCGACCTGGCCGCCCTGCGGGCAACCTAACCCGTGGGAGCAGGTCGTCAGGGCCGAGGTTCCCCGCGCCCCCGGAGGACGAACGGTCGTGCCTGAGCGATCAGAGTTTCAGGTCGATGATGGCGGAGACGCCCACCGCCGGTACGCGCCGCACGGCCTTCCAGGGCTCCAGGCTGTCCACCGGCACCAGGGCCCGGACGGTGAATGAGTCCTGATAGTTGGCGTCGATCGCGGCCACGGCCTGCACCCTGTCCACCGCGGCCTTCGGTCCTGAGACCTGCGCCGCGCCGATCGCCGCCTGGCCCGGGTTGCTGATGCCGATCGAGATGCTGAGGATCGGCACCACCTTCGTGGTCTGGAGCGTGGTCGGGTCCTTGGCCTGCACCAGTCTGTTGATGAAGTTGTTGAGCGCCGGCGCAAACGCCTTCACCGCCGCGCCGATGCCGATGGTCTTCACGATGGCCGGCACCGTCAGGCCCGGCGCCCGATCCGGCG
>DASUAH010000116.1:0-3054 GCA_035763885.1 Gemmatimonadales bacterium | reverse complement strand
TCAGTCGCGCGGAGTGGCGCGACGCGTATGCCGGCCTCACCGCGGCGAACGCCGCGGGCGCCCTCGAAGCCGAAGACCTCGAGCGCCTGGCGGAAGCCGCGTGGTGGCTGGCGGACGGGCAGACCTGTATGCGGGCGCGGGAACAGGCGTATCGCCGCTACGTGCAACGGGGCGAACCCCGTGCCGCCGCGGCGGTCGCGCTCGCCCTCGCGGAGGATCACTTCCACCGGCTCGCCCGCTCGGTCGGCCAGGCGTGGCTCCGCCGCGCCGAGCGACATCTGGGCGGTCTCCCGGAGGTCTCCGAGCACGGCTGGCTACATCGACTCCGCATGGTGGTCGCCCTGGAGATGGAGCGGAATCCGCGCGAAGCGATGGAGCACGCGGACCAGGCGCTCGACATCGCCCGCCGGCTCGGCGACACCGATCTGGAAGCCCTAGCGATCCAGGACCGCGGCCGCATTCTGGTGGCGCTCGGCCGAGTCGCGGATGGCATGGCGCTCATCGACGACGCGATGACCGCCGCCAGCGCCGGCGAACTCACCCCGCGCACGACCGGGCGCACCTACTGCAACATGATCAGCACCTGTGAGCGGCTGGGTGACTACGGCCGCGCGGCGGAATGGCACGACGCGGCGTACCGCTGGTCCGAGCCCCACGCCGATTCCGGCTTTCCCGGTATCTGCCGCGTGCATCGGGCGGGCATTCTCCGGCTGCGGGGCGCGCTGCCGGAGGCGGAGCGGGAGGCGCGCCGCGCGGCCGAGGAGCTGGCGGACTTCCTGACCGATACCGCGGGCGAGGCGTTCTACGAGCTGGGCGAGATTCGCCTGCGGATGGGCGACCACCCAGCGGCCGAGGCGATGTTCGCCGAGGCGCATACGCGGGGCCGGGACCCGCAGCCCGGCCTCGCGCTGCTGCGTCTGGCGCAGGGCAACTGCGAGGCGGTCCGCTCGATGATCGAGCGATCGCTAGGTGAGCCCGGCCTGGCGGCGCTCGACCGCGCAAAGCTGTTGCCCGCACTGGTGCAGATCGGCGTTGCCTGCGGAGCGGTAGACGCCGCCGCCGCAGGCGCGTCGGAGCTCGAAGCGATCACCACGACGTACACCGCACCGGGACTGGTGGCGTCGGCAGCGCTCGCCTGCGGCACGGTGGAGCTCGCCCGCGGCGGGGCCGAGGGTGCGCTGGCTCATCTCCGCCGCGCGCGACGCATCTGGAGCGAGATCGACCTGCCGTTCGAGCTGGCCCAAACCCGGCTCCTGTTGTCCCAAGCGTACTCGGCGCTGGGAGACCGCGACGAGGCGGCGATGGAGGAGCGGGCGGCGCTCGCCATCATGAGCCGCATCGGCGCGGGAGAGCCCGGCGGGCGTACGGGACCCCAGTGACGGGGCGCATCGTCGAACGCGAAGCCGAAGTTGCCCTTTCGTGTCACCGTCTTGCAGCACACAAACATCGAATGTCCATCTGGGTCAGGGATAGCGAAGAGGCGCCGGACCTTCGGGTACGAACCGACCAAGGCGTTTGCGATGCCGAGCCAGTACCTTGTCGAGTGCGTCAATGATTGGGGACATCCGAAGCCAACCTAGCACGTCGCCGAGCCGGCGAGTGGCCCGGAGCTCGCCGAGGAGGATGACGCCCCCGCCCTGATCCCCCCTGACGGGTGTCCCGTCTCGCAGCACCAGCCACCAACATTCGCTGCGCTTTGGCCCTGGCACCGAGGCGAGCAGCCGTTCCGCCTGCTCGTCGGCGAGCGGAAGCAGCGCGAGCTCTTCGCGTCGGTCAAGCGTGGCGACGACCCGCGCCGCCCAACGGCAGAACCTTCAGCCGCCGGAATAGAGCAGAACCGGCCGCCGTAGCTGATAAGGCAGTACGCGGGCGGATGTGGTCACAGTTACGCCTCCACCGGTCGGGGTTGCGCGTTTATGAACGTGGCCATATTCTAAAGATCAATAGACTATTGTCAAGGAGATCCAGCGTGTCCGCACTCACCTCGTCCCGCACCGTCAAAGACGCCCTTTACCAGCAACTGGCCCGGATCGGCAAGGCGGTGTCCAGCCCGCAGCGGCTTGCGCTCCTCGACCGGTTGTCGAACGGCGAGAAGCCGGTCGAGGCGCTCGCCGCCGAGGTCCACCTCTCAGTCAAGAACGCCAGTGCCCACCTCCGCGTGCTGCGGGAGGCCCGCCTGGTCGAGCCGCGCAAGGACGGGCAGTACGTGTACTACCGCCTCGCCGAGGAAGGCGTCGCCGCTTTTTTCCTGGCCCTTCGTGACCTGGCCGAGCGGCGGCTGGCCGAGGTCCGCGAGGTATCGCTGCATTACCTCGGCGGCCGGCGGCAGATGACACCGGTGGACCGGCGCCAGCTGCTGGCCCGGATCCGGAGCGGTGAGGTCACCGTCCTGGACTTGCGGGACAAGTCCGAGTTCGCCGCGGGCCACATCCCCGGCGCCCGCTCCGTGCCGCTCGGAGAGCTCAAGAAGGCGCTCCGCTCCGTCCCCCGGGACCAGGAGGTGGTGGCCTACTGTCACGGACCCTACTGCGTGCTGTCGCTCGAGGCCGTCCAGCTCCTCACCGCCAAGGGATACCGGGCCACCCGGCTGGACGACGGCTTCGTGGAATGGGCCGCGGCCGGGCTGCCCGTGGAGCGGGGCCGGGCGGGCGCGCGGCCCGACTGAGTTGGCTCCACACCCCCTCACCCTTTCGAGCTGGAGGATCCACGGTATGACGCTGCGCATCGGAGACGAGGCCCCCGATTTTACCGCCGACACCACTCAAGGCACGATCCGGTTCCACGACTGGATCGGGACCCGCTGGGCGATCTTGTTCTCCCATCCCAAGGACTTCACGCCGGTCTGCACCACCGAGCTGGGCCACATGGCCGCACTGCATCCCGAGTTCGAGGCCCGCGACTGCCGGGTCATCGGGTTGAGCGTGGATCCCATCGCCAGCCACACCGCCTGGCTGCGCGACATCGAGACGAGCCAGGGCCATGCCGTCGCCTATCCCCTGATCGGCGACGCGAACCTCCACGTGGCCAAGCTCTACGGAATGCTCCCGAGCGATG
>DASUAH010000115.1:0-4002 GCA_035763885.1 Gemmatimonadales bacterium | reverse complement strand
CCCTGTGCGTTTTGCCACGCGGGGCCGAGGTGGGAAGAACTATCGCGGCGGGCGGCGCTCCGCCCGGGCCCCCTCGCCGATATCGTAACCCGTTGTCTCAAGCCGCTTAGGAAGATTCGCCGCGGTGCCCGCCCCCACCTGCCGTCCGGCGCGCCCGCGCGCGCCGTCGGGACTGGATATTGCGCTGACGCACCAGGTCCGACCGACGCGCGCGGCCGCGCGCGCCACCGAAACACAGCCGGAGTCGCTCGCATGACGGCGCCCAGCCAGATGTCGCTGCGTCGTATCCCCGAGGCGTTGCGCCTGAGAGTCCGCATCGCCCACGCGGCCGGCTGGGAAGCGCTGATCGACACCCACACCAACCAGGCGCTCCAGTTCGTGTGCGAGTTCGCGCCGCGCCTGCCGGTGCTCGAGGGCATCGAGCTCTTCTTCCGCGTCACCGCGATGCCCGAGGCGATGCAGGAGGCCGTCCGCTCCCGGACCCTCACCGCGCTGGACCTCGAATCGCTCCCGCCCCTCATCCCGCTGCCGGCGCTGAGCGGCTGGCAGCGCCTCCGGATCGACCTGGTCCTCGAGCACCGGCGTCACTGCCGCCGCTACCACGAGAAGACGCTGGAGCTCGCCCGCATGGTTGGCGCGCGCGCAGCGGAGGCGGTCATCGCCACGCACGTCCAGAACGCCGTCGGGTTCACCCACCTGCTGAAGGGGGTGATGCCGGTGAGCGCCGCCACCGACCACTATCTCCGCGAGTTCAGCCTGCCCGATAGCGTGGCGCAGATGGTCAGGCAGCGGGTACAGGCGCGGGTGGCGGGCGACGAGCTCACCGCCCAGTACCACGATCCGCCTCCGCCGCCGGCCGAGCTGGTCGAGCCGGCGCCGTCGCGGCTGGATCCCTCACCCGGGACCGCTCCCGCGTTCCCCGAGCCCGCTGCGCGGGGTCTCTGACACGCGGGGGGCGGTTCCGCTGCCGCGACGAACCGGCCGCCTCGCGTTAGCTTGGAGGCATGACCACTGCCCGCCGGACCCACGGATTCCGCGAGTCGGTCATCCGTGGCATGACCCGCCTCGCCCGCGAGCACGGCTCACTCAACCTCGCGCAGGGGTTCCCCAACTTCGCGGCTCCGGAGCTGCTCAAGACCGCGGCGGCCGAGGCGATCGCCGCGGACGTCAACCAGTACGCCATCACCTGGGGCTCCCAGAAACTACGTGAGGCCCTCGCGTCCAAGTACCTCGAACACTACGAGTTGAACGTCGATCCCGAACGGGAGATGACGGTCACGTGCGGGGCCACCGAAGCGATGATCGCCACCCTGCTCGCCGTAGTCGACCCCGGCGACGAGGTGATCGTGTTCGAGCCGTTCTACGAGAACTACGGTCCCGACACGATCCTGTCGGACGCCCGGCCGGTGTTCGTGCCGCTGGAGCCGGGGTGCTCGCTCGATGTCGACCGCCTCACCGCCGCGTTCACGCCGCGGACCCGCGCGATCGTGGTCAACACCCCGAGCAACCCCGCCGGCCGGGTGCTCCGCCGGAGCGAGCTCGAGGCGATTCGCGATCTGTGCGTGCGGCACGACTGCCTTGCCATCACCGACGAGATCTACGAGCACATGGTGTATGCCGGCGAGCACGTGCCCCTGGCGACGCTGGACGGCATGCGCGACCGGACGGTCACGATCAGCGGCGCGTCCAAGACGTTCGGCGTGACCGGGTGGCGGATCGGGTGGGCGCTGGCGCCGGAGCCGTTCACCGATGCCATCCGCAAGGTGCACGATTTCCTGACCGTGGGCGCGCCGGCGCCGCTGCAGGAGGCCGTAGCGGTGGCGGTCCGGCGCCTCGACCGCCGCTTCTACGACGAGCTCGCTGCGGCCTACCGTGCCCGGCGCGACCTCCTCCACGCGGCGCTGGTCGCGGCCGGGTTCCAGTGCACGCCGCCTGAGGGTGCCTACTACATTCTGGCCGATTTCTCGGGGATCAGCGACCTTCCGGATACCGAGTTCGCGATCTGGCTGTCGCGGGAGATCGGGGTGACGCCCGTCCCCGGCTCGAGCTTCTACCATGACCCGGCGGACGGCCGGTCGCTGGTGCGCTTCGTCTTCTGCAAGACCGACGACATCCTTCACGAGGCGGCGCGGCGTCTCGCCGCGGTACGGCAGGGCGCTGCCCGGGCGGGGCGGCGCTCGGGTGAGTTCGAGGCCGCGGCGCGAAGCGGCCTGCAATCCTGAGGGGGGCCGAGGCCATGGCGGGCGACAACACGCGGTCGCACGTTCGGATCCACTACCCGCCGGGGCGGCGGCCGTCGCTCATGCTGGTCTCGGGTGAGCATGAGGTGCTCGACCTCTCGGCCGAGGGGTTGCTGTTCGCCCTCGGCGAGGACAAGCCGCGTCCCGAGCTGGGGAGCCGGCTGGAAGGAACCCTGAAGCTCCGCGCGTCGCTGCCGATCGCGGTGCGCGCACGGGTCGTCTGGGTCGATGGCGACCGCGTCGGGCTTCACCTGTGGCCCGACGCGATTCCCTATCCCGTCCTGATGTCGGAAGAGCGGAGCCTGGCGCCCTCGTAGCGCGAGTGTGAACGTGGCTGACGACGCAAGTGCCCGCGCGGCTCGGAGCGGCTGATGTTCAGGGACCGGGCGGACGCAGGCCGCCGGCTGGCTGCGGCACTCGCCCCGTACGCCGCCGCGCGCCCGATCGTGCTGGGGCTCCCGCGCGGCGGCGTCGTGGTCGGGTACTACGTCGCGCGCGGCCTCGGCGCTCCGCTCGACGTGATCGTCGCGCGCAAGCTCGGCGCTCCCGGCCAGCCGGAGCTCGCCATCGGGGCCATCGCGCCCGGGGTGACGGTCGTGGAGGAGACGGTCGTGCGCGAGCTCCGGGTCCCGGCCGGCCATCTGGCGCGGATCACGGCCGCGGAGCGCCGCGAGCTCGAGCGGCGCGACCGCGTCTACCGGGGCGACCGTCCGCCGCCCGATCTCACCGGCCGGACCGTCATCGTGGTCGACGACGGCCTCGCCACCGGGGCTACGGCACGCGCGGCCATCGCGGCGGTGCGAACCCAGAATCCCGCCGCGATCGTGCTGGCCGTCCCCGTGGCCGCGGCCGACAGCGCGGCGCGGCTCCGGGGGGAGGTGGACGATCTGGTCTGCCTCGACCTGCCGAGCGGGTTCGAGGCGGTGAGCCAGTTCTACTACGAGTTCCTGCCGGTCGATGACGACGAGGTCCGCGCCTATCTTTGAGCGGACGCGCGCGCATGGGCGGGCGCACGAGAAGAGAGGAGAACGTGCAATGGATGACCATCTCGGCCACGTGTCGGCGGCTGCCCGCGAAGCCGATGCGCTCAAGGAGGAGCTGGTGACCCGGATCGTCGCGGTACTCGGGCGCACCTTCGCGACGGAGGGCCAGGAGCGTGGCGTCACCGCGCTGACCGAGCGGCTGTTGCGGATGGACGAGCCGTCGCTGCGCCAGCTGGCGGCGAGCCTGGGACTGGACGAGCCGGGAGAGCCGGAGCCGGACGAAAGGTAGCCGGCGGCCGGAGTACTGGCGGTCGCGCGGGCCCCGCGCTACCCTGGGGCCGGAGTCAGACATGTCCCGAGCGTTCGTGAACGAGGACGCCGCCGACGGCAATCCGGCGTGGCGCTACCCGCTGCCGGCACGGCACGATCCGGGTTACGCTCTCGCCGCGGCGCGCGCGCTCCTCGCGGGCGCGAACGCCGGCGACTCGGTGGGGGCGGAGGCGGCGACCGGCTACGTCTTCGGCGATCCGGTGCTGGCGCCGGAAGTCGAACGCATCCTGGCCGACGCGCGCGCGTCGGGCGACGAGCGGCTGGAACAGCTCGCGGAGCGATACTTGCGGCGGGCCCGGCGGTAGCGGTCCGGCCGTCCGGCCGTCTGGCATGTTCGATGACGTCCTCCGTGCCTTCAAGGACCGCCTCCTCGCGCCCGCGGCGCACGCGATCGGTCCCGCGATCTCGCCGACCGGCGTGTCGGTCGTCGGATTCGTGTTCGGCGTCGT
>DASUAH010000114.1:0-9547 GCA_035763885.1 Gemmatimonadales bacterium | reverse complement strand
CGGCGGGATAATCCGATTCGACCACCCGCCCTTCGGCCGCCGCGAGCGCCTCCAGCACGTTGCGGAGCGCGCGGCGGCCGCGGGCGGGCGGGACATAGCGCTGGACCGTGTCGGCGAAGACCATGGCGCCGACGTTGTCATCCTGCTCCACCGCCGCGTAGGCCAGGCGCAGCGCGGCCTCGAGCACCGACTCGAGCCGGGCCACGCCGTCCACCTCGGCCGTGAGCATGCGGCCCGCATCGATCACCAGCAGCACCTGCTCCCGCCGTTCGTCCTCGAACTGACGGGCGATCGGCTTCCCGCGGCGGGCGGTCGCCTTCCAGTCGATCGTGCGGGTGTCGTCGCCGGGGACCCATTCCCGGAACCCCTCGAACAGCCGCCCCTCGCCGCGCCGGCGCACGTTGCGGAGCCCCGCTTCCCGGCGCCGGGCCGCCGCGGGCGACAGCGCGCGCAGGGACGCCGACGCGAGGCTCGGGAACACCGTCGCCTCCCAGCCGAGCGGGATGGTGACCTGGCGCCAGGCCAGGCCCCAGGGGCCGAGCAGCCGGACGTAGAGCGTTCCGCCGGATCCCTTCCCCCGGCGCGCGGGCGTCAGCACGACGTCTTCCACCGTGACCGCCCCGGGCGCGAGGCGTAGCCCCCGCACCGGCGTGGTGGTGCCGAGCGGCGGCGGCAGCGCTTCCCGCACCAGCGCGGTGACGGCGCGTGCTCCGTGATGGGCCCAGCGGTAGCGCACCGGAAGCGCGCGCCCTACCGAGAACGCCGGCGGCGCCTCGCGGACCACGTGGAGCGGCAGGGCGTCGCCCGCGCGCCGGGCGTCGAACGCGAACGCCGCCAGCCACAGCAGGTCGCCCAGCAGCATCAGCGTGAGCGCATCGGGGCGAACGAGGCCGAGGGCCGCCACGAGCGCGAGCGCCGCGGCGACCGCGAACCAGCGTCGCGACGGCACCGCGATCACTTGGGCGCCTCCACCTGCTCCAGAATCGCGCGGAGCGCCGCATCCGCGGTGACGCCCTCCAGCTCGAGCTCGGGCGCGACCGTCACGCGGTGCCGCAGTGCCGCCAGCGCCATCCCCTTCGCGTCGTCGGGAATGACATACTCGCGCCCGTCCAGCAGCGCCGCCGCTTGTGCGAGCTTGAGGAGCGCCACACTGCCCCGGGGCGACGCTCCAAGCGTCAGCGCGGGCGCGCTCCGCGTCGCGCGGACCACCGCGGCGATGTACGCGACGATGGAGGGGTCGACCCGGATCGCGCGGGTGGTGCGGCGGAGCTGCTCGAGCGCGCTGCGGCCGAGCCGGTGGTCGATGCCGTAGCTCGAGGGGTCGTCCGCCTCGAACCCGTCCAGCACCCGTTGGAGGATCGCCTGCTCGCTCTCGGCCGCCGGATAATCGATCACCACCTTCACGAGAAAGCGATCGAGCTCCGCCTCCGGCAACGGGTAGGTCCCCTCGAACTCCACCGGGTTCTGGGTCGCGAAGACGGTGAAGGCCGGGGAGAGGGGATGGGTGACGCCGTCCACCGTGACGCTCCGCTCCTGCATTGCCTCGAGCAGCGCCGCCTGGGTCTTGGCCGGCGCGCGGTTGATCTCGTCCGCCAGGACCAGGTCGCCGAAGATCGGACCCTGCCGGAAGGTGAAGGTGCCCCCGGGGGCGAGCACGTTCACGCCGGTCGCGTCGGACGGCATGAGATCCGGGGTGAACTGGATCCGCCGGAACTCGAGCCCGAGGGCGAGACTCAGCGCGCGAACCAGCAGCGTCTTGGCGGTGCCGGGCACGCCTTCGAGCAGCACGTGGCCCCGCGCGACCAGCGCTGCCACCGCGTCGCGGATCGCCGGCTCCTGGCCGAGCACCACGCCGCCGATCCGCCCCAGCAGCTGGCGGGCGATCTCGGCCTGCTGGGTCACGTCGCCGGCCGCGGTCCCGCCGTCAGGTCGCTCCATACATCCTCCACGAGGTCCGCCGCCTCCAGAACGTCCTCCGCGCGCGCCGGGCGCTCGATGAGCGTGCGCAGCCGCGCCGCCGCCGCGCGGCCCCGCTCGGAGCGCAGGCGTGGGGCCACCGCGACCAGCCAGGCGTCAGGATCGCCGCGGAGCGGGCCGCCGGCCGCCGCCGGGCTCCCCCGCGTGAACCGGCGCCGCAGCCCCTGGACCAGCAGGCGTACCGCCACCGCGTGGCCGCGCGCGGCGGCCAGCGCGGTCGCGAGCGCGCGCACGTGCTCCAGCGGGGAGCGACGCCGGCGGTCGATCACGCGCCGCGCCGGCCCGAAGCGCACGCCGGACGCGAGCAGCGCGAGGAGCCCGACGCCGGCGAGCTGCCAGCCCGCCCACCCCCAGGGCGAGCGCCCCAGCCACGCGAGCACCGCGCGGTCCAGGCGGCCTGAGGGGCCGAATCCATGGACGTATTCGTCCACCAGCACGGTGCGATAGCGGCCGGCCACGAGGCGCAGCGCGAACGGGCCGGCGCTCGTCGAGCGGAGCGCGGCATTGGAGAACAGGCGGTCGTCGGCCACGAGGGTGACCTGCCGGCCGTCGGCCAGCCCGACGCGAATCGCGGCCGGCTCGCCCTGCTCCGTGCGCAGGAGCGAATCGACCGCGGTCACCGCGGCAGCGCCGCACTCGACCTCGGCCGCGCCGCTCGCGGCGCGGGAGTGGGAGCGGCGGATGGTATCCGATGTCGCCGGTTTCAGCACGGCGCTGACCCGCAACTCGTAGCTCGCGGGACGCTCCGCCGGCGCGGCGGTGAGCGTGCGGTAGCGGAGATCCACCCCCCAGCCGAAGCAGCGGATCCCGGCCTCGGCGTCCGACCCGGCCAGCAGCAGGTCCGTCCCGGCTTCGAGCAGGGAGGCGAGGACGGCGCCGTCGCCGGCACCGAGGGAGCGGGTCGGGCCGAGCACGGCGAAGACGGCGCCACTGTCCGCGAACTCGGTCGGGTCCAGCCGGGCGAGGCGCTGGCGGACCCGCACCACCCGGACGCCCAGCCGCTCGAGGCTCTCGGCGAACCCCCGCGCGCCGCCGGGCCCGGTGAGGTAGGTCGAGCGCCGCCAGTCGCCGCTCGGCTCCCGGTTCTGCCGGCCGCCGACCAGCGCGACAGCGATCAGGATCGCCAGCAGCAGCGTCAGCGCGACGGCGAGCTCAAGCCGCGGCCGCATGCCACTCCCGCCGCGCGTCGCCGCGCCAGCGCTCGTAGTCCTCGACGCCGCAGGGCACGCCGCCGTACACGTGGCGATAGAGGGCCGCGACCAGCTCCGCGAGGCGCCGCCGATCCGTCGCCGCCAGCCGTGCCTCCCGGGCGTAGTCGCCGGGGGTCTTGCCCGGTGCGTAGCTCAGCGCGCCGGCGGCGTCGAGCTGGAGGGCGAGGGCGCCGAACGCGAGCCGGAGCGCCTCCGGGAAGCGGCCGTCCCCCGCGGCGGCGTCGGCGCTGCGCCGGTACCAGTCGGCATCGCGCACGGCGACCGCCGGCGCCGGACGGCCGGGGCCATCGGCGTGGGTCGCCCCGCGCACGGTGAGGTAGAAGACCCACGCGGCGTGGGCCAGCACGGCGAGCAGCACCACGACCAGCGCGGCGACGAGCAGCCGGAACAGCAGGGGGTCGCCGTCGCGGAGCGCCAGCACCCAGTCGGTGAGCCGGCCGATCCACTCCCGGAGGAGCCGAAGCGGCTGCGGCCGCTCGACCCACTGGTACTCCGGCGCCGCGAAGACACTGTCCAGCGCGGCCCGCAACGCGTCGTCCGGCGGCACGCCCGGCTCTCCCCTCACGCCCGCGAAGGCCGGCTCAGGCCGCGCGCAGCCCCGCCGCCAGCAGCTCCAGGTCGAATCCTTCCCGGCGGACCCGCTGGTCGTAGTACGCCACCGTCATGGCGCAGTTGAACATCGGATACCACAGCAGCTGCACCAGGCCGGCGAACGCCGCCGCCAACGCGGCGACCCCGGCTGATCCCTCGGTGTCGCCGAGGCCCGCGACCGCGGCGGCGGCGCCGACGAGGAACGCCATCGCCATCATCGGCAGGGCGAGCAGCAGGGCGAGGGCGATGAACACGCCCATCAGCCGCCAGCGCGCGCCCTTGGTGAGCTGCCAGGACCGGCTGAGGGCCGCGCCGGCCCGCGGAACGGCCTCCACCACCAGCGCGGGCGCGTACAGCGCGAGCCCGACCGCGACGACGATCCCGGGCACGATGAACAGCAGGAAGCCGATCAACACGAGGAAGGAATACATGATGCTGGCGAGGATCAGCCGGGCGACGAACGGCGTGGCCCGGTTGAGCGCGTCGCCGGCCGTGACCACGCGGCCGAGGTAGCCCTCCGACACGACGAACACCGTCGCACCGGTCGCCACCGCGTTGAGCACGAACCCGAGCAGGCCGCCGGAGAGCGCCAGGAACGGGTGCGCTGCGAACCCGCCCGCGCTCTCGACGTAGACGTTCAGCGCCAGCGGCAGCGTGTTGCACACCAGCACGATCGTCGCCAGCGCGCCGAAGTGCCGGCGATAGAGCTGGAACGACGTGTCGAGCATCTCACCGATCGACAACGGACGCAGCGCCACGGCGGTCATGCGCGGCTCCCTTGGTGCGAAGTGAAGGGGGTGTGGCGGAAAGATGGCCGGCCGTGCGGCCCCGCGGGAGCCCCGGCTGCGCATTGGACGTGGCCCGGCCCGTGCAGTAGACTCACCGACCCATGCCATCGCCCCGCCCGGCGCCGCCGCTCGCCGATTTCCGCCAGCATCTCGAGATCGAGACGCCGGAGCACGTCGTGCTCGATCTGGAGATCGCCGGCATCGGGTCACGCATGCTCGCGGCGCTGATCGACACCGCCATCCTGGGCGGCGTGCTCCTCGCCGGCAATCTGCTGCTCGTCATTCTCGCGGCCTACGATCTGCTCCCCACCGGTCCCTGGCTCGCCGCCGTGGCCGTCGGCGCGACGTTCGTGATCTGGACCGGCTACTTCGTCTTCTTCGAGGGGCTGCGCGGCGGCCGGACGCCCGGCAAGCGCCGGATGGGGCTCCGGGTGGTGCGGGACACCGGCCATCCGGCGACGGTCACCGACGCGGTGACCCGCAACCTGCTCCGGCTCGCCGACTTCCTCCCGCCCCCCTATCTCGGCGGCCTGCTGCTGGCGGCGCTCCACCCGCGCGGCAAGCGGCTGGGCGATCTGGCGGCGGGAACGGTGGTGGTTCGCGACCGCCCGGTCGAGTCGGCGCCCGCGCCCCCTTCGGCGGAGCCGGCCGGCGCCACCCTGATGGCGCCGGCGCTCGATGACGAAGAGTTCGGCCTGCTCGCGAGGTTCGTGGGGCGTGCGAGCCAGCTCGAGCCGGCCGTGCGCGACCGGGTCGGCACCAGGCTCGCGGAGCGGCTCGCGGCCCACCTGCCGCCGCATGCCGCCGCGGAGTCGGCGCTGCACGCGCTGTACGCGCGAGAGCGGGAGCGGCGACGGGGGCCGATCGCCGGGCGGGGCGGCGCGAGCGATCGATTCGCCGCCCGGCAGGCCCCCCGCTGGGCGGAGTTCCACGCGCTGGCCGAACGGGCGGTGCGGGAGGGACTCGACAGCTTCCGGCCCGACGAGCTGCCCGAGTTCGCCGCCCGCTACCGCGAGGTGGCCGCCGACCTCGCCCGCGCGCGGACCTACCAGGCAGCGCCCGATGCCGTGGCCCGGCTGGAGCGGCTCGTGGCCGCGGGCCACAACGCCTTGTACCGCGACGAGCGGAGCACCTGGCGCTCGGTGTGGGTCGCCGTGTCCCGGGAGTTTCCCGCGGCCGTGCTGCAGGCGTATCGCGCAGTGCTCCTCGCGTTCGCGCTGTTCGCCGCCACTTCGGCGGTGGGGTACCGGATGATTCGCGATCGCCCGGCACTGGCGGAGGAGTTGCTGCCGGAGGAGATGCTGCGCCACGCTGCGGAGGGCGCCGCGCGCACCGGGGAAGGCCGCAAGTACGGCGAGGTCGCGTGGGCGGAGCGGCCGCTCGCCGCCTCGTTCATCATCACGAACAACGTGCGTGTCGCCATCACCTGCTTCGCCGGTGGCATCTTCCTCGGCATCGGGTCGCTGGTCGTGCTCGCCTTCAACGGGGTCGCGCTCGGCACCTTCGCCGGACACTTCGCCAATCAGGGGCTGCTGGCGTACCTGCTGGAGTTCGTCGTCGGCCACGGGGTGCTGGAGCTGAGCGCGATCTGGATTGCGACCGCCGCGGGGCTCCTGCTCGGTATGGGCGTGGTGGCTCCGGGAGAGCTGAGCCGCTCGGACGCGCTGGTGCTGAACGGACGGGTCGCGGCCCGCATGATGGGAATGGTGGTGGTGCTGCTCGGGATCGCCGGGCTGATCGAGGGATTCCTCTCCACGGCGGGCGGCGGGATCGGCGCGCGGGCGGCCGCGGCGGCCGGCAGCCTGGCCTTCCTGGCGGCCTACCTCCTCAACGGGGCGAGGCGGCGGACCTAGATCTCCCGCAGCATCGCCCGCATGCGGATGGCGAGCGCTTCGATCTCCCGCAGACTCCGCGCGGTCTCGGCGTCGTACTGCCCCTCGTTGAGCAGGAGCAGCTGGGTCTCCGCCAGCAGGGCCGAGAGCGGATTGGAGATATCGTGCCGCAGCTTGCTGAGGCGCTCCGCGTCGGTCATGCGCGGCTCCCGTCAGGCGAGAGAGCGGTACAGATCGCGGAGATGGTGGTCGCGCAGGTCGTGCACGGCGCGCCAGAGGTCCTCCTCCGAGGCACCGCAGAAGATCTCGGCCGTCTCCAGCTCACGCGGGGCGTCCGGGTCGAAGAAGCGGAGCCGGCCGCGCCAGGCACCGTCGTCGTCCTGGCGGATCGTGAGCGAGAGATTGACGGTGTGGCCGGCGAACCGGAGGGGGTCGAGCTCGTGGTGGCTGGGCTCCCGGGGATCCCGGGTGAATGGATGCACGGTTTGCAGCGCCATCAGGGCGTCCCCCGAGTGGTTTCGATAAAGATGGGCCTCCGAGGGATTTCGGCAATGGGCGGGCGCGCAGCTCCCGCCTACTGGACGAACGGGATCGGCACGAAAGTCAGGCCAAAGACCAGCAGGGCGAGCCAGCCGATGCGCCGCCGTTTGCCACGAACCGGCCGGGCCGGATCCACGACCGCCGGGTGGGCCCACCCGCCGCCGCCCACCAGCAGGGAGAACGCGACCCACACGTACCAGTTCCACGAGTACTGTGCGAGCACCAGCAGGCCGATGAGCGTCAGCAGCCCGACGCCGGCCTGCCGCCGGCCGAACAGCGCGTAGACCACGTGCCCGCCGTCGAGCTGACTCAGCGGCAGGAGGTTGAGCGCCGTGACGAACGCGCCGACCCACCCGGCGAATGCCGGCAGACTGAGCTGGAGGCTCGCGACACCGGGCCGGAACAGCGCACGCATCGCGAGGGTGAGCACGGAGTCGCCCAGGACCACGCGCTCGCCCGCGAGCACAATGTAGGTGCGGGCCGGGTCCAGGCCGGGTTCCATCACCTCCGAGCCGGCATAGCCGAACGCGAGCACCAGGAGGGTGACGGCGAACCCGGCGAGCGGGCCGGCGGCACCCACATCGAGCAGCTGCAGGCGATCCAGCACCGGCGAGCGGAGCCGGAGGAACGCGCCGAAGCTGCCGATCGGCGAGAGCGTCGGGGGCACCGGGAGGAAGTAGGGCGGCGAGGCATCGATGCCATACCGCCGCGCCGCCAGGTAATGCCCCAGCTCGTGCACCAGGAGGATGGCGAGGAGCGGCACGGCGAAGGGCCAGCCGGCCGCGAGCTCGCGCCAGCCGCCGGCCACGAGGCGCTCGACGAATCGCACGGCTCCGGTGAACGGCGCGCTCTGCGGGAGGGGCACCCCGGCGAGCGCCGCGCCGGCGCCGAGCGCGCAGACGATGGTCAGCAGGAAGAGCAGCGCGTGGAAGAGCCAGCGTTCCCGGAGGGGGGCGCCGACCGGGCGCACCAGCACGAGGTGCCCGCCCTCCGGATCCGCCCAGTACCAGCGGCCCGGCCACCCGGCGAGGGCCTCGGCCAGCGCCCTCGAGGGCCCCCGGTGGGCCGGCAGGACGAGTGCCTCGACCACCTCCCGGCCGCCGAGACGGAAGACCCGCCAGGCCTCGAACGCCGGGGTCAGCGCCTCCACGCCGCCTCTTGACGCTCCCTCAGGTGCCGTCTATGATAAGTCGCTTCAAGGAACACCGGTTTCTCTCCCGACCACCCCGTTCGATCCGCTTCGCCGCCGCGAGCACCGACACTATCCCTATCTACCCCGTCTTGTATCGCGCCGACCCGTCGCGCCCGCCATCCCGTCGTTCGACGTCCCCTGTCGGGAGTTCTGTCCGTGGATATCGCTGAGCTGAAGCAGAAGTCCGTCGCGGAACTGCACCAGCTGGCCGAGAAACTGAACATCTCGAACTACTCCGGCCTCCGCAAGCAGGACCTGATTTTCCGGATCGAGCAGTCGCTCCTCGAGCAGGACACGGTCATCCGCGGTGAGGGGGTGCTGGAGATCCTCCCCGAGGGGTACGGCTTTCTCCGCAGCCAGGACTGGAACTACCTGTACGGGCCCGACGACATCTACGTGAGCCCGAGCCAGATCAAGCGGTTCGATCTGCGCACCGGCGACACGGTGATGGGCCAGGTGCGGCCGCCGAAGGAAGGCGAGCGATACCTCGCGCTCCTCAAGGTCGAAAGCGTCAACTTCGAGGAGCCGGAGAAGACCAAGCACCGGATCGCGTTCGACAACCTGAAGCCCCGCTACCCCGACCGGCGGATCCGGCTCGAGCGCAAGACCGGCGACCTGTCGATGCGGGTGGTCGATCTGCTCTCGCCCATCGGCATGGGGCAGCGGGGGCTCATCGTCTCGCCGCCCAAGGCCGGCAAGACGATCCTGCTGCAGAAGGTCGCCAATGCCATCGCCGAGAACCATCCGGAGGTCATCCTCATCGTCCTGCTGATCGACGAGCGGCCGGAGGAAGTGACCGACATGGAGGAGAACGTCGCGGCCGAGGTGATCTCCTCCACCTTCGATGAGCCGGCGGACCGCCACGTGCAGGTGGCCGACATGGTCATCGAGAAGGCGAAGCGGCTGGTGGAGCACGGGCGGGACGTGGTGATCCTGCTCGACTCGATCACCCGCCTCGCCCGGGCGCACAACGTGGTGGTGCCGCACTCGGGCAAGATCCTCTCCGGCGGCGTGGACGCCAATGCGCTCCAGAAGCCCAAGCGCTTCTTCGGCGCCGCGCGCAACATCGACAAGGGAGGGTCGCTCACCATCATCGCCACCGCGCTCATCGACACCGGGAGCCGGATGGACGAGGTGATCTTCGAGGAGTTCAAGGGCACCGGCAACATGGAGCTGGTGCTCGATCGCCGCCTGGCCGACCGGCGCATCTACCCCGCGATCGACATCCAGCGCACCAGCACCCGCAAGGAGGAGCTCCTGATGGACAAGGATGAGCTCAACCGGGTGTACCTGCTGCGCAACTTCCTCGCCGACATGCCGCCGGTGGAGGCGCTGGAGTTTCTGCTCGAGCGGATGAAGCGGACGAAGAACAACAAGGAGTTCTTCGCCACGATGGCGCAGTAGGCAGTGAGCAGT
>DASUAH010000113.1:0-8768 GCA_035763885.1 Gemmatimonadales bacterium | reverse complement strand
GATCCAATACAGCAACGTGTTAGAAACAATCAAGGGCCGGGGGAGCCGGCCCTGCGAAACGGGCGCCGGCTGGTCGGATCAGGCTTCGTCCTCACCCAGCTTCTTGTAGAGCCAGTACTCCGGCCCCGCGAGGTCCTCCGGCCACTCCTGCATCTGGACGTCCTGGTGCAGATCGCCACGCCAGGACTCCTCGTCGGCCCCGGGCTCCCAGCCCGGGACGCTCGAGGCCCAGGGCGCATCCCCTTCAGTTTCCCACGGTTGCCGCTGGTCGTCGTACATACGTCCGTCCCCCCCTGCCGGCACCCGACCGGCTACTTCTACGACCGACGCACTCCCCATGCCGCTCCGGTCGGCCGCACCCGGGAGCCCTCGGGGGCCCCGGTGATGTGAACGCGGATAACTCCAGGGGTGTTCCTAAGTATCGGTGAGAGGTGGCGAACCCTGAGGTGGGGACAGTCACAGCCTCCGGGCCGGGGGGGGTCGCGTGCAACCGCGCCCCTTCCATACACCTGACCCCAGGGCTACACTTCCGCCCTCACCGCACGGGACGTGGCGCAGTCCGGTAGCGCACTGCAATGGGGTTGCAGGGGTCGCGGGTTCAAATCCCGCCGTCCCGATCCGAGCGGCCGGTCTATCAGACCGGCCGCTCGTCGTTTTCCGGCCGGAGCCGCCTGTGGTCAAGTCACACGGTCGCGCGACCGATAACGGACGGCGGAGGTGGGATGACGCTCGCCGTGTGTTCGGAGATCGAGGCCGCAGAGAATCCGGGCTCGCGGATTCTGCTGGTCGAGGACAACGCCATCGATGCGCTGCTGGTGCAGCAGATGCTGCGCCGGCAGGCGCGGCGCCTGTTTGACGTGATCCGGGTGGAGCGGCTCGACGCGGCGTTGCGGGTGCTCGCGGCTGAGCAGTTCGACGCCGTGTTGCTCGACCTCTTCCTGCCCGACAGCGAAGGCTTCGCGACGCTGGACGCCGTGCGTGGTGCGGTGCCGCACCTGCCCGTGCTCGTGCTGAGCTGGCATGTCGACGACCAGCAGGCGCTGAGCGCGGTGAACCACGGGGCCGAGGACTGTCTCCTGAAGGCGGACATCAACGCGCGAGCCTTGGTGCGCGCGATCCGCCACGGCCTCGAGCGCCGCCGCGCACGCCAGGAGGTCCACGACCTCGAGGCCCAGCTCCGGCACGCCCAGAAAATGGAGGCGGTCGGCCGGCTCGCGGGCGGCGTCGCGCACGACTTCAACAACCTGCTCACCGGCATCCTCGGCTACTGCGACCTGCTCGGTCACGCGGTCGCGGCGGCGCCCGACGCGCGCGAGTACGCCCGGGGGATCCGCGAGGCGGCCGAGCGGGCGGCGGGGCTCACCGGTCAGCTTCTCGCGTACAGCCGCAAGCAGGTGCTGCAGCCCGCGGTTCTCGATCTCAATGCGGTGGTGCAGCGGCTCGACGGGATGCTGCGCCGCCTCAGACGACGAGACGGTTCGGCGCCCGCTCGCCGTGTACCTCAAGCGGCGGGGGTACGACGTCGTCGCCGCGACGAGCGGCTCGGACGCGCTGGACCTGCTGGCCGGGGGAACCGTCGCCCCCGACCTGCTCCTCACCGACATCGTCATGCCCGGTATGAACGGGGTCGAGCTGGCCCAGGCCGCTCGGCAGCTAAGCTCGTCCATCCGCGTGCTCTACATGTCCGGCTACACCGACCACCCGGCGATCCGCGGGAAAGCCGGGGTCGAGGGACCCGGGTTCCTGCAGAAACCGTTCGGCCTCGATGAGCTGGACCGCACCATCCGCCACGCGCTGGCCCCGTCGCTCTAGGAGCGCAGCGCCGGCCCCCCCCCCGCGCGCCCACGCCTTGCCGAACAGTCCGGATGCAGGGCGGCAACGTCGGACCGCGCCCCGAACAAACGCCAGGCGGAGCTCGTGTGACGGGCATCACCGCTCCGGTGGCCATCCAAGTCGGATCGTTGAGCTTCACTCCCAGGAGGAAGCCGATGGTGCGAGCTGTTCCCGCCCGGCGGTGGCTGATCGCCGGCGGCATGACGGGCGCCGTGCTGGTGGCGAGCGGTTGTGCGGCCAGGGTGACCCGGAAGGACTTCGACGCCGAGATGGTGAAGATCCGCGAGGAGATGCAGTCGTCCGACGGCCAGCTTGGCACCCGGATCGACTCGGTCTCGCAGCTCGCCGCGGACCACCAGCGCCGGCTCGATGCGCTCGAGCAGGAGCTGCAGACGCTCCGCCAGGAGTACAACGTGAGCATCGAGCGGATGGAGGGGATGCTCAAGTTCAACGTGCCGGTGCACTTCGAGTTCGATCGGGCGGAGCTCCGGGAGAGCGACCGGCCGGTGTTGGATCGGTTCGCCGCCGTGGCGCGGGAGCACTACCCCGACGCCGTCATCACGGTGGAAGGATTCGCCGATCCCGCCGGGAGCGCCGCATACAACCGCCGCCTGGGCCGGCGTCGGGCCGAAGCAGTGCGCGAGCACCTCGCGTCCGCCGGCCAGCTGGCGCCGGACCGGCTCAAGGTCGTCAGCTACGGCGAGGCGCGGGAGCGGCAGATCGTGCCCGGCGCCAGGGGGCCCGGTGACGAGGGCCTGCCCAATCGCCGAGTGGCGCTCGTGATCGATTACGCGGGCGGCGCGGGCGAGACGGTGGCGACGCCGTAGGGCTCATCGGCTCTCCGGCACCGGCCGCAGCGTGTCGCTGGGCTCCGGTGCCGGAAAGCTGGGGGCGGGTTGCATGCGCTCGAGCACGATCACGGCGGCGCGGGCCAGCGCTTCGGTGTCCGCGGTGACCCGCTCCGGTGCGGCGCGCACCCGCCACGCGCCCGGCAGGAGGAACTCATCGAGCTGCACGACCGGCGTGTAGCGCGCCGGCCGCCGCACGCGGAGCAGGAACTCGCCGCGCGAGTCGGTGAACACGAGCTCGCCGCCGATGTCGACCGCAGCCCCTTCGACCGGCTCTCCGCGCTCGTCGACCACCCGGCCGCGGACCACGTAGCGCGCGATCGCCCCGCCGCCGATGCGCTGCGGCTGGACCCCGAACTCGCCCATGTAGAGGAACGTCCCCGCGCTCGCGGCGTACTCGACGCGCCCATCGGGCTGCAGGTAGGTGCCGAGGCTCGTCGAGTAACGCCCCAACTGAAGTCGGGCGGTCAGGCTCAGCGCGCTGCGGAAGGGGTTGAACGGCTCGAACGGCTGGTGCACGATCTGGTAGTCCACCCCGATCTCGCCCAGCGCGGTCAGCAGGCTCCCGCCGAACAGGATCCTGGGGCCGCCGTTCTCCCAGACCAGCTGCTGCATCAGGCCCACGCGGGGCGAGACCCGCTCGCGCAGGTTGACGAGCGGCGTCGTGGTGGGCGGGAGTCCCTCGGGCCGGCTCTGGAGCACGAAGGCTTCCGCGTCGAGCCATTCGGTGATCCGGCGGCCCAGCGCGACGTAGGAGCTCAGGTTGCTCACCCCATTAGCGCGGGAATCGTAGACGCCAGCGTTCACCCGCAGCTCGCCGAACCGCCCGCCCACGAACGCGGAGTTTCCGCTCGCGCGGAGCCGGGTCGCCGCGTCGGCGGAGTCCTGCACGTAGTTCTGGCGCCCCGCTCCGACCAGGACGTCGGGGCTGATCTGGTAGGTGACAACGACGTTCTCGCGGTCGAGCTCCGTCTGATTGGGAGCCGGGACGTCGGCGCGCCGGAACCGGTCGGGGTTCCACGCGTAGGAGGCGCGCACGGCGACGGGGCCCCGGCGGAGCAGGAGGCTCGAAGCGGCATAGGGGCGCCCCGCGCCCACACCCACGGTGAGCGCGGCGGTGGCATCCGGTGACGCCCGCCATTCGATCCCCGGGACCAGCGTGGGTCGCTCGGCGCCGACCGCGTGGGCCGTGAGACTCACCGAGGGCGACGCCCGATGGTGGATCGCGAGCGCGCCCATCGCCGCCCGGGCCTTCATCGCAAGGAAGGACGGCGCGGACAGCCCCGCCGATGCGGCCCCGCCGAACGCGAGGAACGAGGTCCGGGTTCCGGCGTGCTGCCAGCTCGCGCCCTGCGCCAGGACCACGTAGCCGGTCCCGAAGACGTCGGTGGGGTACCGCAGCGTGAGCGCGTCGTTGCCCAGGCGGAGCGTGTCGCGCCCGATCCCCTTGCGCGCGAAAGCGCCGGCGCGAAGGCCGTCGAGGTAGCCGAGTCCGATCCACCCCTCGACGCCATCCCGCCACACGTTCGCGGTGACCCCGTACCCCCCCTGGAGCGAAGAGCCGCCGCCGGTCAGCTCGACGACGCTCTGCGCTCCCGCCCCGGGGGCGAGCCGGACGAGGGCGAGGAGAGCGAGCGCGGCGGCCCGCTCAGCGGGCCGCGGCCGCTCCGGCCGGTGTCGGAGGAGCATCCGTGCCCCGGGCGCTGTCCGCCATTTGCTGCGCCGGCGGGGTCACCGCGACCGCGGTGTCCAGGGTGAACTTCGCGAACCGCGCCACCAGCCGGGTGGGAGGCACCGCCGGGGCCCAGTCCACCTCGGCCCACCGCCGGCGCCGCGGCAGCAGGGGAAACCCGCCGGTGCGTCCCTCGGCTCCGGGGGACGAGAGCACCAGCTCCTGGACCCGGCCCAGCCGCGGGCCGGCGTTCTCGAGCTCGATGCGTGCCTTCTTCGCGCCGGGATCGAGCCGGACCTGCCGGATTCTCACATCGTCCTTGCGCAGCGGTTCCCGCTGGTTGAGATAGACCACGTGCGGCAGCATGATCCGCAGATTGAGCCCCTCGTCGGTCCGTGCGCCGCTGAGCGCCGCGATGATCTGGAACCAGGCGGGCGTGCTGTCGGCGGTCGCTTGGTAGAAGACGGTGTAGGTGCTGCGGGGCGGAATCCGGAAGCTCGTCGCCGAAAGCTTGACCGACACACGGCTGGAGTCGAACGGGCCGTCGATCACCTCGCCCTGCTCGGACACGTCGAGCCCCTTGAGCTCGAGCACGACGCTCAGGGGGAAGATCGAGCCGTTGACGAGCTGGAAGCTGGAGCGGGCGCGCTCCTGGTATTCGGCGATCGGCGGGCTGACGGTCTGGGCGGCGAGGGCGGGCGCGAGCGCGAGCGCGCCCAGGAGCAGGGCGAGCCTAGCGCGACGCGAGTCGCCTCTCGATGTCGTGACGTTCGGTCCGAACCCGCGCATGGCGCCTCGTCATTGCGTGACCGCCACCAGATTGAGCGTACCGGTGTAGGTGCCGGCCGGCAGCGCCCCGAAGTCCGTCACCTGAATCCGCACCCGCAACTCGTCGCTGCGCTCGCCGCGGGCGTTCCCCGTGGAGATCGGCTCGGTGAACAGCACCACCGCGCCCGCGGTGAAGCTCCGGGGGACCTCCTGCCCGACGGCACCGTGCACCGCGCTCGCGGGGATCGCGCCCGCGGCGCTGGCCAGCGCCCGCGCCGGCAGGTCGAAGTACGCGAGCAGCGAGACCGTCGCGGTCTGCCCGGGGTCCAGCTCCCACGACGTCACGACCGGGATCGGGGCGAAGTCGTTGGCGCCGCTCGCCAGCGCGCGAGGCAGCCGGGCGAATCCGCCCGAGGGGAGGGATACGGTGACCGAGGCGGGCTTCGTCGCCGCGAGCGTAACCGTTCGGAGGTCGGAGGAGAGCCCGGCCTGCGCCTGGAGCTGGGGCGCCAGCAGCAGCGTCGCCGCGAGCAGCGGAGCGGGGCGGCAGGTGGTCACGCCCCAACGTAGGGGTTGGCGGGCACTTCCGCCACGCTGCGCAGCCACCGGCGCCGGCCTCCGGATCGGTTACCTGTCGGTCCCGTCTACCTCCTGACCATTATCGGCCGATCGAAGTCCCGTCGTGAGCCGGCTGCCTACTGGGTGACGGCCCGGATGTTCAGGGTGCCGCTGTACGTGCCCGGCAGCAGCACCGGCGCACCCGTGAGGTCGAGCTGCAGATCCAGGTTGTTCGTCTGCGTCGCCTGCTTGTTCGGCCCCGCGATGGTGACGTTCACCAGCTGCAGGCTGCCTCCGGCGCTCCCCACCCCGCCGATCGGGTTCTGCGTGAACGCCGTGAACGCGAGCGGCACCGCGCCGGTGCCGGTGACCCGCCCCTTCATCCGCAGCGAAGGAATCGGGCCGCCCGTCGGGCTGAACAGCGCCTGGGCCGGGTTCGAGAACCAGCCCACGATCCGCACGCTCCCGGTCTGTCCCGGGTTCAGATCCCAGGAGGTCTGCAGCACCACCGGAGTGGGGAAGCTGTTCGCCGCGTTGTCGGTGAGGCCGGGCAGCGTCTGGGTGGATCCCGACAGGATCGACAGCGTGAGCTGCGTGGGGCGCGTCGCGGCGAGCGAGATCACCTGCGTCGGCGAGAGGCTGCCGACCTGGGCAGCCGCCTGCACCGTTCCGGCCGTCGCGAGGACGCCGGGAAGGAGCAGGCGGAGCCAGGAACGGGAGCTGCCCATTGCAGGGGAAACCGCGGGTTACTGCACGACTGCGCGAAGATTCAGCGTACCGGTGTAGGTGCCTGGCACCAGCGCCTGCCCCGTGAGGTCGATCTGCAGATCGAGGTTGTCGGTCCGCGATCCGCTCAGGCTGGCGAGCACCTCGTTGAACAGCGTGAGGCTCCCGCCGGCGACGCCGACGCCGCCCACCGGGCCGTTGCTGAACGCGTTGAACGCGCCGCTGTTCACCGACCCCTTCACCCAGCTCGACGGAATCGAGTTGCCGCCGCTCGCCAGCGCCGACGCCGGCGTGGCGAACCAGCCGACGAGGTAGACGTTGGTCCCGGCGTTCAGGTCCCAGGCGGTGGTGATGTTCACCGACGAGGGGAAGTTGTTGGTCGCGTTGTCGGTCAGCGCACCCAGCGTCTGGGTCGCGCCCGAGTTGATCGCGACGGTCAGCGCGCTGGCCTTCGTGGCGCTGAGCGAAACGGTCGCCGTGTTCGAGAGCAGCCCGACCTGCGCGTTCGCCGTGCCCGCCGCCAGCACCGTCGCCAGCCCGAGCAGGGCCCCGTTCACCAAGTGCCTCATGCTGATCTCCGCGCGTTGAGGGAAGTGCCCGTGGTGCCGATACTGATAACGGGTCAGTACACTCCGCGGCGCGGGAAGGACAAGAAGCATGCCATTTACGGCACTTACAGGGCAACTGTCGAAGTAGTGAACGGCAGCATCGTCCCGTGTCCCGGAGCTGACGGGCCCGGCGCCGACCGGAGGGCCCCGGTGGGAAGACTGGCCTTGCGGCCGGTGCGAGTCGCGCTCGGCCGATGTCGTAGCGCACAGGGCTGAAGCCGGTTACACGGCGGTAGGCGGGGACTTGGTCCGCCCGGCGCGACCGGCCGAGCGGCAAGGCCGGCACGGCGGCGGCGACCCTGCGCCGGGATCGGGATTGCATCACCGTATCGGATCAATACAGGCGCGCGCCGCGTGTCAGCCGCTGATCGGCCGCTCCCCTCAAAATGCGGCAGCCCTACTCGTCGGCTGGGCGGCGCTCCCTCAACGCGTGGCTCCCCGGACGCACCAGCCGGATGGTGCCCTGGAAGCTCTCCAGATCCAGCGCCGCGCTGCCGCTGCCGAGCGTGAAATCGAAGCGGCGACCGCGGCGCTCCTTGAGCGTCACCGGGAACTCGGATTCGAAGTCACCCTGGAAGGTCGAGACCGACACCCGCGCGTCCGCCTGCTCCGGCACCGCGACGGTGACGTCGCCGTTGTGGGTGACGAGTCGGTAGCGCCCGCCGTCGCGCACCGTGCCGTCGTAGAGGATGTCGCCGTTCACCGTGCTCGCGTCCACGCTTTCCGAGGTCAGGCCGGCCAGGATGATGTCCCCGTTCACCGTTTCCGCGTGGAGCTCGCCAGCGGAGCCGCGCACGGTCACGTCGGCGTTGACCGACTCGACCTCCAGCCGCCCCTTGGCGCCTTCGAGCGTCACGCTGCCCTCCACGGTCTGGAGCGAGACCAATCCGTCGCCCCCCTTCACGTCGATGTCGCCGTTCACCGTCTCGGCGCGGATGGCAGCCTGCACGCCGTCCACCGTCATGCCGGCGTTCACGCCGTGCAGATTCACCGGCATCCAGGCGGGCACGCTGATATCGTAGGTCGCGCGTCCGGGCCCGCGGCGTCCGGTGGTGTGCAGGCTCACGACCACGGGGGATCGGTCGATCGCCAGCTCCGAGCGGCCGTCCAGCTCGGCACGGACCCGGACCGCATTCCGGTTCCACGACCGGACCACGATGTCGCCGGCGTGATTCTGCACCTCCAGGCGTTGGCCCCGCTCCACCGCGATGGTGGTATCGGCCTGCTGGGCGACCAGCGCGGCGAGCAACGCGAGGGTGGCTGACACGAGCGATCTCCTTTCAGCTCTGCGCGGCGGCCAGCGCGGCCGCCTGGCGCAGCAGGTCGAGCTTGCGACGCATCGTGTGGGCGAGATGCGCGTTGAGGTACGCGTTGCCCGGGTCGGCCGCGAGCGCGCGTCGTGCCTCGGCGATGGCGCGGTCGATCACCGCGAGGTTGCGCTCCAGTACCCGTACGGTCGTCGTGTCGAGCGCGCCGCGCCCCGCGGCGAGCACCCGCTGGAGATCGGCGACCGCGTTGTCGTAATCCAGCTGCGCCGGTGCCGCGGCGAGCGTGGCCGGCGGTCCCGACGGCGTCGCGATCGGCCCGGCCGGCGGGGTCGCGGCCCGACTGGCCGCCCACCACGCGAGGCCGCCGGCGCCGGCGGCGATCGCCAGCGCGGCGGCCGCGAGCTGCGGCAGGGAGAACGCCCAGCGGCGGGGCCGCCGGGCCGGATCGAGCGGGCGCACTCCGGGCGCGCGACCGGCCGCGAGGCGG
>DASUAH010000112.1:0-22585 GCA_035763885.1 Gemmatimonadales bacterium | reverse complement strand
GAGCAGCACGGGGTTCTGCTGCGGAGCGTCGATCAACGGTACGTCCAGCCGGACCCCCGCCGTGACCGTCAGGCGGTCGCTGGGCGACCAGGCGTCCTGGAGGTATCCCCCGATCTGCTGCACCGAGAACTCCGCCGCCGGCCCGCTCTCGCGAAGCGGCAGTGCGATGGTGTACCGGTTCGGGGTGTTGGTCTTGAGCGCCGTCGTGTCGGCAAAGGTCCAGACGCCGAGCGAGCGGGGGAAGAAGTTGTTGAAGAAGCTGAAGAACTCGTTGTGCGTGCCGACGGTGAGGCGGTGCGCGCTGCCAAGGTCGAACGTGAGGTTGTCGGTGAGCTCGTACACGTCCTGCTCGAGCAGGTTGTTCGGCGTGAACACGTCCGACCCCGCCGCCACGTACGCGCCCGGGCGATCCGCCTGCACCCGGATGAGGCCGACGTTCACGGCCTGGTCGCGCTTGTCGCGGATCCGCTGGTAGCCCACCAGCAGCTCGTTGTTCCACTTCCCGCCGAAGACGTTGAGCAGCTTGCCGCGGACCGTGTTGGTGCTCGACGCCTGGGTCCACCCGCTCAGGCTGAGCTGGTAGCCGTCGCGGTCCTGCGCGGCGGCGCGCAGCGCGTCCCGGGTGATCCGCTCCCGATCCGCGTCCACGTTGTTGTAGGTGACCTCGAGCTGGCTGTTCGTCGCGAGCTGCGCCGTCACCTTGCCGAAGACGTCCCGGTCGGGCTGGCCCAGCGTCGGCTGCCGCCAGTCGCCCGGGTCGAAGCCGTACTGCTGCTGCACGATCTCCTGGACTCGCGTCGCCGTCGCCTGGGTGATCCCGATACCCAGCGAGTCGGCGCCGTTGGTCGGGTCGGGGCCGATCTGCTGCCCGCCCCACGGGGCATCCTGCTCCTGCACGTCGAGGGCGGCGAAGAAGTGCACCCGGTCGTGCACGATCGGGCCGCCGAAGGTGAGCCCGTACTGCCACTGCTTGAACTCGGTGGCCGGGTTCCCGAGCGGATCGTCCCCCGTGAGGTCCTGGTTGCGGTAGTAGCTGAACACCGACCCGCTGAACCGGTTCGTCCCCGACTTGGTGATCGCGTTGATCAGCCCGCCGGCGAAGTTGCCCTGCCGCACGTCGAACGGCGCGATGAGGACCTGGAACTCCTGCGCCGCCTCGAGCGAGATCGGCTTGGCGAGCACCTGGCCCCCCGGCGCGCCGGTGGACCCGATGCCGAACAGGTCGTTGTTCACCCCGCCGTCGATCTGGATGTTGTTGTACCGGTTGTTCTGCCCGGCAATCGACACCGCCCCGTCGGAGCTCGCCGAGGGCGACACCTGGGGCGTGGTGATGACGAGGTCCGTGAAGTTCCGGCCCTGCAGCGGCAGGTTCCGCACGGCGTGCTCGCCGATGGTCTGCGCCGCGCCGGTGCGGCCGGCGTTGATGAGCGGGTTCTCCGTGGCGGTCACGGTGAGCTCCTCCAGCTGCACGGCCTGCTGGATCAGCTCGAAGTCGGCGCTGTAGCGCTGGCCGAGCGCCAGGGTCACCCCGCTCCGGGTGGCGGGCTCGTAGCCGATGGCGCGGGCCTCGACCCTGAACTCGCCGCCGACCGCGATGTTCTCGATGTTGTACCGGCCGTTGGCCCTGGTGTTGGCCTGGTAGCGCTGGCCGGTGGCCGCGCTGGTGACCGCGACGACCGCGTTCTCGAGCGGGGCGCCGCCCTCCGCCGTCACCTGGCCCTGAATGGCGCCGCCGGTGACGCCCTGCGCGGCGACCGGGCGGGCAGCGAGGGCGAGCAGCAGTACCGGCGCGCCTCGCCGCGCCAGCGTCCATACGACGTGTCGCATCACCAGACCTCCGGGCGAGTGACCAGAGTTGCCGGCGCGCGGGGCGGCGGCGGAGTCGATGTCGGAGGGGCTAAGCTGGGTCGCGGGACCGTGGGCGGCAAGCCCGGGGGCGACTCGTTACCGGGGGGCCGCCTCGATCGTGACATTGGACGGCGGGCGGGCGGCCCGAAGCCGATCGGACACCCGCTCCGCCTCGCGCAGCACCCGGAGCAGGTTGGCCCCCGCGAGCTTGCGGAGGTCGTCGTCGCTCCACCCGCGCCGGATGAGCTCGGCGAACAGGGCGGGGAACGTGGAGACATCCTCGAGCCCTACCGGCACGTGGCTGATGCCGTCGAAGTCGCTGCCAATGCCGACGTGGTCGGAGCCCGCCACCCGCCGGACGTGCTCGATGTGGTCGGCCACCTGGGCGAGGGTCGCCCGCGGCGGCGGGTTCTCCCCCTCCCATCGCTCCAGCGCCCGCCGCCGCTCGGCCGGGTCGGCTGGCTCGGCCTCGAGCGCCTTCTCCTGCGCCGTACGCCGCGCGTCCCACGCTGCGACCTCCCGCGACACGAACGCCGGCACGAACGTCACCATCACCACGCCGCCGTTGGCCCCCATGCGGGCGAGAATGGAGTCCGGCACGTTGCGGGGGTGATCCACCAGCGCGCGCGCCGACGAGTGGGAGAAGATCACCGGTGCCTCGGTCACGTCGAGCGCCTGGCTCATCACCGCGGGGGACACATGCGACAGATCGACCATCATCCCGAGCCGGTTCATCTCCCGCACGACCTCGCGCCCGAAGGCCGTCAGTCCGTCGTGGCGGGCGCTGTCCAGAGCGGCGTCGGCCCAGTCGAGCGTGACGTTGTGGGTGAGCGTGAGATAGCGGACGCCGAGATCGTAGTACGCGCGGAGCGCGCCCAGCGAATTCTCGAGTACGTGTCCTCCCTCCGCCCCGAGCAGGGAGGCGATCCGGCCGCGGCGGAACTCGCGCTCGATGTCGTCGGCCGTGCGCGCGGGGGCCAGCCGGTCGGCATAGCGTGCCATCACCCGGCGCGCGATGTCGATCTGCTCCAGCTGCACCCGCGCGAACCCGCTGTCGGCATACTCCCCCGGCACATAGACCGACCAGAACTGCGCGCCGACCTGGCCCAGCGCCAGGCGCTCGAGATCGGTATGGCCGCGGGTCCGCCGGCGCAGGTCGTACGCCTCCACGTCCCGCGCGGCGACGGTGTCCTCCCGGATGGCCCAGGGAAGGTCGTTGTGCCCGTCGACCAGTGGGCTCTCTCGAAGAAGCCGGCGGGCGTGGGCCAGGACCGCGTCGGGGGCTGCATTGGGGGCGGGCATCGGCGATGGCGGGCGCGGGGCCGGTGGCGGTGAGCAGTGAGCAGTGACCAGGACCGACCAGGCGGCCATCGAGCGACCGAGCGGCTTCACGCGCGCTCCTGATCTGCGCGCGCAGCCCCGCTCACCGCTCACCGCTCACTTTACCGAGTTGCACCAGCTCCGGCCTCGTGACGAACTCGGGGCAGATCGACTGGTCGAACTCGTACGGCCCGCCGGTTTCGGCATCGGTCCACGGGAAGCCCCGGCACACCGCGGGGTAGTACCGCTCGCCGTGAATGGTGCACACGTTGTTCCGGAGGAACACGCAGCGCCCTCCGCGCACGCGCGTGCGCCATTCACCCCAGCGGGTCCGGTACACCGTTTCGGCGCCGTGGGCCCCGGCGATCGCGGCGGCCTCCTCGTCGCTCAGGGTCACGCCGTACGCACAGCAGGCCGAGCGGTGCGGACAGGGGTAGCAGGGGAGCGGAGCGAACGCCGGGCTCACCGGGCCGTCCGCGCCGGCAGCACCTGGGTGAGGACCCGGCCGTCGAGCGGCTCCGTGGGCCGCACGCCGATGAGCGCGGCCAGCGTGGGCGCGAGGTCGGTCGCGCTGACCGAGTCCTGCCACCGGCGCGTGGGAATGCCGGGACCGAGAAAGGCCATCGGCACCAGCTGGTCCTCGAGGTGCCCGGCGCCGTGCTCGGCGATCACCCCCAGCCGTGACCACACCCAGCCGCGCTGGGGCATGGCGCAGACGACCCAGCCGAAGTCATCCGGCAGCGTCCGCCGCCAGAGCGCCGCATCGTCGTCGCCGGCGGGCGCCTTCCGGAGCGACGCGGGCGTGAACACCTTCGCCACCCCCGGGCGCGCGCGCGCCTTCTTCGCTACGGCCTCGGCCAGGCTGTCGACGTCCACCCCGGCTCGGTGCAACGACGCCACGTCGCCGTAGAGCAGCCCGTACTCGAACCCGAACGGCTGGCGCAGCGCCGCCGCCCGGCCGACGGTCTCGTTCAGCTCCTGCGCCAGGTCGGCGAGCCACACCCGGCCCGCCGTCTGCTTGCGTACGTGCACGAGGTACTCCGGCATCGAGGACACGCCGTGATCGGCCGTGAGCGCGAACAGCGTCCGCTCGCGAGGGACGAGCACCGCGAGAGAGTCGAGGAACCCGCCCAGCCATCGATCGAGCCGGAGCACCTGATCGTGCACCTCGCGCGAGTCGGGGCCGTAGTTGTGCCCCACGACATCGGTGGTCGAGAGCGAGACGACCAGGAGGTCGGTGGCGCCGCCCTGGCCGAGTCGCAGCCGTTCGACCCCCCGGAGCGCGAAGGCGAGCGTGAGCGAATCCATGACCGGGTAGCCGACCACCAGGATCGCCGCGGCATCGATGTTGGGCGTCAGCTGATGCGGGAACGCGACGTCGCGCCCTCCGTTCTCGAAGACCTGCGAGTCCGGCTCGGAGTAGGCGGATTCGGGAAGCAGCAGCGGCCAGGGTGTGCCGGCGACCTTCACGATGGGCTGACCCGCATTGAACTCCCGCACCCAGCCCGGCAGCGTGTCGTCCGCGGCCCCCGCGTACCAGGCGCTGGTGGTGAAAATGCCGCCCGTGTACCAGTACACCTGCCCGCGCGACCGCCCCACCGGCAGGATGGCACCCCGGTCCTTGCGCGACACCGATAGCACCCGGCTGGAGGAATCGGCCGCCCGCAGCCAATCGTAGAGCGTGGTGCCGCGGAAGCGGCGAGGCGAGGCGCCGAGCCCGGCGTCCTTGAGCTCGAGCAGCGGCGATGCCGGATCGGCCACGCCGTGCAGGTTGCTGACGATGTTGGTCCGCGCGGGCAGCCGTCCCGAGAGCATCGTCGCATGCCCGGGCGCGGTTTCGGTGAGCGCGTGGTCCTGCCGGGCGCGGGTGAAGAACGCGCCCTCGCGCCAGAAGCGGGCGAGGCCGCCCGTCAGCTGAGGATCCCAGCGGGAGAAATAGTCGGGGCGGAGCTGATCGACGGCGATGAGAACCGCGAGCTGCGGGCTCCCGGGATGGCGCCCGGGGGCGGGGGCGGGGGCTGTGGTGTTCACGGCTCCGGTCCCTGCGCCACAGCCCGCGGCGAGCAGCGCGAGCGTCACGCCAGCGCGGCGGAGGAAGCACCGCGCGCGACCCATCGACTGAGGCATGAGCCAACTTAAGGGCGCGCCGCGGTGCGCGGGAGCGTCAGTCGGCCGCCGGAACCTCGCGCTCCAGGTACGTGCGGACGCGCTCGGCTTCCAGCCGGATCCGCGGCAGCAGCTCCCGGGCCCGCCCGAGCGCTCCGGCTCGCGCCGCCTGCTCCGCCGCGGCGCACAGCGGCGCGAGGTTCCGCGCGCCGAGGTTGGACGAGCTGCCCTTGAGCGAGTGCGCGGCGGCGGCGGCCCGCTGCGCGTCCAGCCCTTATCCAACCAAATACGTCATGATCTCGCCCGCCCGGGCGGCGAACGCCAGCGTGCGGCCGCCGTCCCCAAGCGGCGCTGCCTCTCCGCCGCGCTCGTCGGCCCGCACGCGCAGGGCGCGGGCCTGAGGCGCCGCGAAGCGCCAGCGTCCGGTGGTCGGGTGCGGGCTCACGTTGTAGCAACGGAGCACGATCCCCTGCCCGTTCTCCGCCGGTTTGATGGCCGAGCAGACAAGACCGTTTCCTTCCAGCTCGATCGCATCGGTCGGCGTCATGCAGCCGACCGCCTGCCGGAGCCACCAGGCCCCGACCGGGGCGAACGCGTCTTCCCAGAGCCGCGGCAGTGCGTCACCACGCGCGATGTCGTCCGCCGACACCGGCGCCAGCGCGAACTCGATCCGCTCCCGGCCCAGGCACTGCGCCAGCGGAGTGGCCAGCGGCCATCCCGCGTGCCCCGGCCGCGCCGGCAGATCGTCGCGCGACAGCCGGCCCACGGCGCGCAGGAGCGTGAGCACCAGGTCACTGCGTGGGGTCCACTCCAGCTCGAAGAATCCGGGCATGAACACCGCGATCCCCCGCGCGCCGTCGGCCGCCGCGGCGAAGCGGTGCGCCGGCGCGGTGCGCACCGGGGTCTCCTGGGGAAAGCGCGTGGGGTCGACCGCGACGGGCTCACGGGCTGCCGCCCCGAACTGGGTGCCGGTGGTCACGCGCGCTCCCGCCAACCCGGTGGGCAGCCGCAGGCGCAACCGGTGGTCAGTGGCCCCGTTGTCGAGCTCCAGCGCGCAGTGCACCAGCGCGCTCCCTTGGTGCAGGCGTAGCACGAGTCGGGCATCCACCCGGCCCAGCCGTCGCTCGCGCGGGGCACGGCCGGCGGCGAGAGACCACCGGGCTTCGAGCACTCCGACCAGGGGGCCACGCGCGAGGGCGCGGACCCTGGCGGCCCCCCGGCTTGCGCGCGGGCGGTCGCAGCGCGCGGGTGACCAGGTATAGGTGTCGCCCGCATCCAGCTCGCTCTCGAGTCTCAGCAGACCGGTCCAACGCTCGCCCGTCCGTGAATCCGTGAGCGTCAGGCTGCCGCCGTCACCGATCGACAGATCGACGTGCGCGTTCGACATGGCGCTCCCGCGAACCCGCACGCCCCCCGAGGGAGGCGCCGCGACGGGGGCGGGGGCCGGGGCGAGGATCGCGGTGCCGAGCCCGGAGAGCTCGCCCGGATCGAAGGCGATGCGCACGACGTCCACCTCGTCCTGATCCGGATAGTGCCGGTCGGCGTCGAGCCGCTCCTGCGCCACTCTTCGCCCGACGACCTGCACCGGGAGCACCCGGCCCCCGGCATCCACGAGGGCGAACGCCCGCGCGCCTGTGCCCCGACCCGGAACCCGCCCGCCGGCCGGGCCCACCAGCACGTCGCGGCGGAACCAGGTCGTGTCGGCGAGCACCACGCCGCGGCGGCGCCGCGGCACCGGGTTCCAGAGCACGAGCCGCGATGCGGCGCGTGCTGGAGCGTCGCGCGCGGCATCCGGCCGGTAGCCGACCCGCAGATGCAGCGCGCGCCGCGTGACCTCGGATACGATCGCATCCACCTCGGCGAACCGTGCGGCCACCGCGCCCGCGACGGCATCACTCACGGTGCCGCAGAGCGAGTCGTGGAAGTGGTTCGCGAGCAGCGCGCGCCACGCGGCGGCCAGGGCCGCACGGAGATCGCCCGCGGTCGGCCCCGCCAGCGCCACCAGCGGCTCCGCGATGCGCTCCAGCCGCGCTTCCAGCGCGGCGTTGCGTCGCTTGAGCGGCGCGCGGGTGCCGTGCTGACCCTGCAGCGTCCAGGCGTAGCCGTACGACCAACGCAGCTCACCGGCGACCTCCGGCGGCTCACCCGCCGCCGCCTCGGCGGCGCGGAGAAACTCGTCCAGTCGGGAGATCCTCACCTCGTGATCCGGCTCGAGCGCGGCGAGCAGGTCGCGCAGCCGAGCCGGGTCGGCCGGTGCCCGATGGTGATCGGCCCCCACGAACACGGCGACGTGAGGTGTGGTCCGCCGCGCGACCAGCACGGCGCGCACGGCCGGCCACCCGGCCGCGAGCGCGGCCGGGTCGGACCGCAGCGCGGCTCCGATGTCGTAACCCGCCGGGGGAAGGTGGTGGACGAGCAGGCAGCCCCCGCCCGGGCCACGCCAGCGCACGAGGTCCCGGCCTTCGGCCTGGTCGCCGAGCCCGCGCCAGACCACGCCGTGGGCGAGCCCCAGCTCGCGCGCGAGGTCGGGCAGCATCGCGGGGTGCCCGAACGCGTCGGGCGCATAGAGCACGTCGAGCCGTCCGCCCCACCGCTCGCAGTCGGCCTGCCCCGCCAGCAGGTTGCGGACCAGCGACTCGGCCGAGGGGATCTGCTCGTCGGCGAGCACGTACCAGGGCCCGATCTGGATCCGTCCCGCTCGCACCAGCGCGCGGACGACCTCGGTGCGGTCGGGCCGCGCCCCCAGGTAGTCCCCCAGCAGGATCGTCTGGCCGTCGAGCAGAAAGGTCCGGAACGCCGGCTCGCGCTCCAGCTGCCCGATCAGCTCGTCGATCGCCCCGAGCAGCCGCACGCGCAATGCGGCCTCGGGGAGATACCATTCGCGGTCCCAGTGGGTGTGAAAAATCAGATGGAACGTGAGGGGCACACCCGGGTGTGCGGCTGGGCGGGGGTGGCGAAGGCTCACTCGTAACCGACGAACGGCTCGGTCAGCAGGCGGACGCCGAGGGGTCGGTACCGGAACACGTGGGTGAGGCGCACGCGCTCGTCATCCACCCGCTCCACCCGGCTCTCGACCAGCTCGAAGTCCTCACCCGTGCCGAGTCCCATCGCATTGAGCCGTTCGGCTTCCGCGCGGCAGATGTCGCCCGGAGTGGGACGGCTCGCGGGATAGGCCTCCTCGTGATGCCGGACGAGCGAACGCCAGTGGTCCTCGCCCGCGCGCTCCACTGCGGCGCGGACGGCATCGCGGGTGAGCGCCATCAGCGCATGGGGCCGCGCGGCTTCATCGACCACCACACCAGCATGGCGCCAAGGGCGAATGCGCCGACCAGCGGCCAGTTCACCCCCTCCACGAAGTTGCCGACGGCGATGAACACGGTTTTCAGCGCGATGAAGCCGTTCAGGAGCGCGTACTCGACCACGAGAGTCTCCCGGGGGCGTCTCGGCAGGTTAGCGCGGCGGCCCCCCGCGGTCAACGCCGCCCCGCAGTCAGCGAATGCGCCGCGCGGCGGCCCCGAACCGGCGCCGGTCGAGCATCCGGTCGATCGACACGCCGGGCACCTGCATCAGCCCGTCCTTCCCCATGGTGAGCTTGATGACATCCGTGTTGCGCTCGAACCACCGCGTGCTCGGCTCCAGGTCGGAGGGGTAGACGAAGCCCGGCAGCGCCGCGACCGCAAGGGCCGCCTGGCTGCCGAGCCCGGACTCCGGCATGGTGCCCGCCCATAGCGCCGCGCCGTAGCGCAACGCCTCGGCACGGACCCGGAGCGCCTCGGCGAGACCGCCGACGCGATGCACTTTGAGGTTCCAGACCTGCGGCCCCGCGAGGGCGGCAATCTGCCGCGCCGCCCGCGCGTCACGCAGCGTCTCGTCGAGACACACGGGGGTGTGCAGCTCGCGCGCGAGCCGCGCGTGTCCGACCAGCTCGTCGGGCGCGAGCGGTTGCTCGATGTACAACAGCTCCTGCACGTCGAGGGCACGGAGCTCGGGCTCGTGCTGCGGCCACTCGTAGGCCCCGTTGGCGTCCACGGTCAACGGGATGCCGGTGCCCGCCAGCGCCGAGCGGGCGGCCCGGACCGGCACCTCGTCCCAGCCGGGCGCCACCTTGATCTTCACCCGCCGGTACCCGTGCGGGAGCGCCGCTTCGATCGACCGGGCCAGGGTCGCCGGATCCCGGTCGCCGGGAATCCCGAGGGCGACGCCGCAGGGGATCGCCGGCGCAGGCGCCTCCCCGACCCGCTCCGCGAGCAGCGCCGCGAGCCCGGTGCCGCGCCGGCTCGCCTCGAGGTCCCACGCGGCAGTCTCGAGGCCGGCCCGTGCGAAGTTGTTGCCGCGCACCCCCACGCGGAGGGCGGCATCGAGCGCCTCGGGATCGTCGAAGGTCCGGCCCTCGACCCGCGGGAGCAGTACGCGCTCCAGCAGGTCGCGCGCACCGGCCAGCGTCTCCTCCGAATAAAAAGGCAGCTCGAACGGCGGCGCCTCGCCCCAGCCGGTGTGTCCCTGATCGTCGTGCAGCGCGACGATCAGCGAGCGGCGCTCCCGCATCACCCCGCCCGAGATGATGAACGGCTCACGGAGAGGGAGGGTCAGTTCGTACAGCTCGATGCGTTCGATGCGCATGCTCGAGGGGGTCGTTCAGGACGAACAGAGGTCCAGGAACCTGAGCTCGCCGGCGCGCCGGGCGAGCAGCCCCTGCTCCTCCAGCGCCAGCATCCCCGCCACCAGGCCGTCGGCCGGATCGAACACCAGCATGTGCAGCGCGCGAGCAGTGCGGCTCCCGTGCGTCGCCGGATACACGCCGAGCGGCAGCTGGAAGAAGGTGTGGAGCTGCACGCTCTCACACCCCCGGCGCGCGTATTCGAGGATCATCCGGCCGGAGCAGACGTTGCCCGTGCCGGAGAGCCCGGCGGGACGCACCCCGCGCGCCCGCGCCAGATCGAGCGCGCGGAGGTTGCGATCACTCAGGTCCCAGCCGCCGTACGCCACGCCGCGCGCGGGATCGAACAGACGGTTGAACGCCGTGACCCCGTCGGCCGCGGCCGCTGCGGCCAGCATCTCCGCCTGGAACGCGTCGTCGAACCGCGCGTTCATGAGCTTGAGCTGCACCCTCGCACCCGCCGGCGCGCTCCGGCGCACCAGTCCCGGAACCTCCCTGATCCACCGCAGAATTCGCCCCGGCTCGTCCGCCAGCCGGTCGCCCGCGAGCGTGGGGCTGAAGTCCTTTTCCACCAGCAGCGGCCCCGCGCCCCAGGCGCGGGCGAGCGCCCCGGTGGTATGCCGGTACTCGCCGGCGCGGAACGACTCGTCCAGGCGCGGCAGGTGGTACTTGACCGACGGCACGGCCAGGATCCCGTCGTCGCCCGCGACGTCGAGATCGCGCGCCGCTCGCACCAGCGCGAGATAGTCGTCGAAACCCCGATCCCACCCGCGCCCCTTCCAGGTGACCGTCCACCCGTCGCGCCCGTCCGCGGCCCGGCGCCGCTCCACCCGCATGCGCGTCTCGTGGACGGCCCAGGCCTCCATCGCGCGGCCCCCGGCGGCATCTTCCGCGATGAGGGTCTTGAGCACCACGAAGGCGAGTCCGGCGGCACGGTCGGTCTCGAGCTGCTCCAGGTTGAGCGAGAGCTGCCCGGATCCCTTGCCGACGGGATGCGGCAGCTCGCGGCCGAGAAAGCGGGCGGTGAGATCGATCCCGTATCTCTCGCGCACGTGGGCGGCGAAGGTCCGCGGCAGCCCCCGGCCGAAGCGCTCGAAATCAGCCGCGAGTCGCGCGCGCATCACGCACGGCGCGCCGCACCTGCTCCCGGTCGGCGTCGGGCAGGGCGGGACCCCACGGGTCGTCGCACGCGTCGTCGGGGATCACGCCGTCGGCGGCGGCGGCCCAGAGCATCCGCCGCACGTAGCCTTCGATGGGCGGCGTGAAGGTGGCCTCGCCGAAGCGATCGCACAGCGCGGCGAGGCGGATGAACCCGGGCCAATCCTCGCCCCGCCGAGCGCGCAGGAGGGCGAGCTGGAGATCGGTCAGTGCAGCGCCCAGGCCGGCGAGAGCCGCCCGCGCGCCGAGCAGGAGCGAGTAGCCGAGGAACCGGTCCTCGCCGGTGACGAGCAAAGTATCGGGAATCGTGCGGCAGAGCGCCGCGATGCGCTGGAAGGTCATCACGGAATCGAGCGTCGCGACCTTGATGCCCACGACCCCCGGAAGCCCGAGCACTGCCCGGATCGCGGCATCGTCGTAGCTCACGCCGCCGGCCGCCTCGTAGAGGTAGAAGGCGATGACCGGCAGCTCGCGCGCCAGCTCGGCGTGGTACGCCACCGGCTCGGCCGCACCGGCGAACGCGAGCACGGCGTCGGCGCCCAGGTCGCGCGCCTCGGCGGCGCTCCGCCGGTCCCAGGCCCCCGCGACCAGCACCCGGTCCGGCAGCGCGTCCCGCCACGCGGCCAGCACCGCGCGCCGGTCTCCCGGCGCCAGCAGGCGCCCCCGCCCGGTGTGCACGTTCACCGCGACGCCTGCCACCGGCTGGGCCGCCATCCAGCGGGTATACGCCCCCAGCGCCTCGGAGTGGACGGCCCGGCCGCGGAAGGGGACGGGCACCGCCGGCACCAGCCCGAAATCGAGCCGCGCGCGCACTGCGCCGGCGCGCTCACGCATGCCTACCAGGCCATCCCCCGGTGACGGTCCCGCAGGTACCGCTGCTCGTCCACGATCTGCTTGAATGGAACACCCGCGTCGAGCCGGCAGGACACCTGGTCTCCCGTGAGGCGCAGCACGACGCCAGGGAGGACGCCCGCCGCAGCCCGGTACCGGATCCCCCGCTCCGACAGGTCGATGACCTCGCACACGTGCCCGCCCACGACGAGCCGCGGCCGCGCGGCCGTGGGATACTCGATCCGGTAGTGCTCCCGTTCGTGCCGCCAGGGCCGGCTCATCCCGACGCCGCCCGGGCGTTGCCCTCCTCGATCGCGGCGCGGCGGTCCGGGTCGAGGTCGAGGAGATCGAGCTTGGCCACCGCACTCTCGGGAATCCGGAGCGGGAGGCCGGTGCCGAAGACGAATCGCTCCGTCCCGATCGTCGCCAGCAGCGTCTCCAGGTGGTCCTCCGGAGGGCCCCAGAGCCAGCAGATGTCCCACCAGACGCGCGCCGCCTCCGCCGGCGTGGAACCGAAGTGCACCTCCTCGATGAATCCCCGGTCGGCGTGGGTCACCACGAGGCGCACGCGCGCATCGGAGCGTACCAGCGCGCGCACCGCGGCCGCGGGAAGCTCGGGAGCGCGATCGTTCGGGTGCCGCTGGCGAGCATCCTCCAGCCGAACGGCCATGACGAGCGGCAGCCCCGCCTCGCCGCACGCGGCGGCAAGGTGGCGCATCTGGGACCCCGCCGGGTCGAGCGCGAAGAGGGTGGGATCGCAGCGCACCCCGACGGCGCCCGCGCTCCCTGCCCGCGCCAGATCGGCTTCCCACCCCGGCAGGCCGGGGTGCACCGCCGCGACCGCGCGGAACCGCGGCTCGCGCGCGACCGCCTCGAGCAGCCATCCGTTCCCTTCCGCAGGATCGCGCCAGAACAGGCCCGGCAGATGCGTCACCCAGGCGCGCCCGATGCCGGCACGGTCCATGGCCCGGAGCACGGCGTCGGGCGAGGTGCCGGGCACCCGGCGCCACGGGTACGCGCCCAGGAAGACGTTGATGTCGGTGCGCATCAGCAGCGGGGAAACGCGTCGGGCGGAAACACCCGGGCCGCGTTCCGCCAGCCGACCAGCTCGAGCTCTTCCGGCGACAGGATGTGCGACAGGTAGCGGAGCTTGGCCCAGCCGGTCTCGATGGTGAGGTCGCAGCCCCACAGCAGGCGGGCCGCGCCCACGGCACCGAGGCAGGCCTCGAGCATGCCGCCGTCCACGCCGCTGCCCGAGAGATCCACCAGCACGTTGGGAACGTCGCGCACCGCGCGCAGCGAGTGGAGCCAGTCCCCGCCACCACCGATGTGCGCCAGGATGAACGCGACGCCGGGGTGCCGGCGGGCGAGGGCGCACAGCTCCACCGCATCGGACGCGTCCTGCCCCGCGACGTCGCGCCGGCGGTGCTGCCAGATGTGGTGAAGCACGGGCGCTCCGTGCTCCAGCGCCAGCCGGGCGATCGGGTCGAGCAGCGGATCGTCGGCGCGCCGGCTCGCCGCGAGCTTGATCCCGATCAGGCCCGCGGCGAGCCCGCGCCGGATCTCCCGCTCGGCGTGGGCGCCGTAGTTCGGATTGACCGCGACGTACCCCCGGACCCGCTGAGGCTCCGCCCGCTGCAGGGCGAGCATGAAATCGTTGGCGTACTCGAGGTCGGCGGGGGCAGGAAAGTAGGTCGGCGAGCTGCAGCCCCAGCTTCCGAGGATGGACGCCACATGGACCGTGATGCCGACCCGCTCGCCCGCAGAGAGCCGGCTGGCGTTGCGGTCGCGCCAGTCGGCCCGCGGGGTGCGATCGCTGAGAAAGTGCGCGTGGACGTCGATCAGCACCAGACTATTGTAGCAGGAGACGGCCCGCCCGGGGCAGCCCGTGTCCTGCCACAGCCGCGCGTCGGGCCTTGTCTCCCGGGTCCCGGATCACATCCGCGCGACCTCGTCCAACACCTCCGCCACCACGCCGAGCGTCCAATCGACGGTCGCATCGTCGTGGGCCAGCGACACGAAGTCGTAGGCCGACCGCTTGAACAGCAGACCGCGGCGGGCGCACCCCCGCGCGACCGCGCGCGAGCAGCGGTCGTCGCGGAACTGGAGGAAGCACATCTCCGGCACCCCGGCGACGGCGGACACCACGTCCTCGTGGCGGGTCCCGAGGATTCGCAGGCCGTCCATGAGGCGCGCACCGGCGCGCCCGAGCCGCGCAGGCACGCCGTCGCGCTCCAGCACCGCCAGCGTGGCGCGTGCCGCCGAGAGGGAGACGAATTCCGTCGCGAGGGTGGAGGAGATCCAGGTCTGGCTCGCGGCCGCCATCACCTCCCGGCGTCCGCCGACCACCGCGAGCGGGAACCCGTTTGCGATCGCCTTGCCGAGTACCACGAGGTCGGGCCGGAGCCCGTAACGCTCGGTGCCCCCGCCGATCGCGATGCGTCCCGCCGTCTTGATTTCGTCTACCACCAGCAGTGCGCCGACGCGGTCGGTCTCCGCGCGCACCGCGTCCAGCCATTCGCGCGCGGGCTCCGTCACCAGGATCGGCTCGGTCACCACGCACGCCAACCGGTCGCCGGCGCCGCGGATCAGCCGGCGGGTCCCCTCCGGGTCGTTGAACGGCAGCTCGGCAAAGAGCGCGCGGGTCGAGGCGGGGATGCCCGCCCCGCCCCCGCCCTGACACCAGTCGAGCCACCCGTGATAGCCGCAGCCGAGGACCAGCTCGCGACCGGTTGCCGCTCGCGCGAGCCGGACCGCGGCGGCGCACGCCTCGGCGCCGGTCTTGAGGAAGCGCAGCTGCTCCAGCGCCGGCATCAGCCGGCGGAGCTCCTCCGCCACCTCCGCCTCGAGCACGGGGGCCAGCGGCCCGACCACACCCGCCCGCACCGCGCTGACCGCGGCACGGGTCACGTCGTCATGCCCGTAGCCGAGCGCCACCGCGCCGAGGGCCATCACGTAATCCACGTATTCGCGCCCGGCCTCGTCGCGCACCCGGCAGCCCGTTGCCGCCACCATGCGGCTCGGCGGCTGCCAGTCTCCCCCCTCGGGCGGGCCGAACAGCGCCTCCGGCCGCTTGCTGCCCGTCGAGGTGAACCCCGCGATCGGCCAGTCGCTCACACCAGCTCCAGCTCGCCGAGCTGGTCGGGGCCCTGCCGGTCTCCCCGAAGCCAGACCCACCCCCCTCCCCCGCTCCACACGAGCTGCCCGGCGCGACGCTCGCGCCCGGACCGCATCTCGTTCACGAGCAGATCGAAGCGTACGCGGTCGCCGGCCACCTGCTCGCCCCAGCCAGCCGGACGGAGCGCCACCGTCAGACGGTAGCCCGTCTCGGTGGCCGACCAGCTGCCCGCGACCACCAGCTCGTCACCCGGGCCTTGCACCGGCCGGGCGTGAACGCCGGTTCCGCCCTGCGCGGGAACGACGACCGCGCCGCAGGTCGCAGCCTCGGGCTGGGCCCGGACGTACAGCTGCAGGCCGTCCGAGTGGATGTCGTCGGGCTCGTTGTCGAGCAGGAGCGGCGGGGCGTCGGCCGGCCGCAGCACCACCTCGGGCTTGGTCACCTCGACCGCCAGGTACAGCGTGTCATCGTCCCAGTTCGCGTAGGCGGTGGCACCGAACACCTCCGCGCCGGCGTACGGCTCCTCGCTGCGACGGTACTGATCCTCGTGGTCCAGCGAGAGCGGGTACGACAGGTCGAAGCCGTCGAGGGTGCCGTCCAGCGCCGGCGGACGGGCCACCCGCACGGCGACGCCGTGCTGGCGAAGGGAGCGCGGGACGGTGAGGATCCGCTCGACCATCGTCGCCGCGGCGGGGCGCCGGCCGCCGAGACGCACCGTACCGCCCGGCCCCTCGACTTCCCAGCCCCCCGCGACCGCGCGGTGCCGATCGCCGCCCGCGGGCGTGATGACCTCCACATATCCCTCATCGATCCGGAGGCGCGGCGCGGGATCGGCTGTCGAGACCACCGAGACGAGCCGGAGTACATCGCCCCGCGCGCGCCGCAGCAGAAAGCTCGCCGCGGCCTCGCCCGGGACTCCGGGCCCCACCGCGCGGAGCAGCTCCCCCGGGCCGGCCAGGGCGACCGCAAGCCTCGCGCCGGGCGCCCGTGCCTCGAGCTCGATCGGGCCGCCGGCCGCCGGGAGGAAACGCTCCGCATCCCGGGTGAATTCGTCCTCGAGCATCGCCGGCTCCCACTGCCCTGGCGAGCGCAATGCCATCGCGCCCGCGACGTGCCACGGCACCTCGAGCAGACGATCCGTGTCACTCGAGAGCTCGACGATGTCGACGAGGTACGCGGGACCCGCGACGATCGTGCGGCAGAGCGGCCCGAAGCTGCCCTGCACCCAGCTCCACCCGTCGGCCACGTCGAAGTGCTCGCAGACCGCGTCGCCCGGGGCCTGCGAGACCCCGTCGAGTCGGGGCGCGTTGTGCGCGAGCGTCGAGCGATACCAGAACAGGTCGCGCGCGACGTAGCTGCCGGTGCCGGGGTCCGGCAGCCAGTGGACGCCCGCCTCGTGCAGGCTCAGGTGCAGCCGGTCCGGATGGCCGTGCCCGCCCCCGTACGCACCGCATTCGAGGCTCGCATAACGCCCCCCCGTGCGCAGCACGGCCAGGCCCTGGGAGTCGAGCAGCACGCTGCCGGGGCGCCACCGGTCGGCGGCGCCGGGGCCCAGCGCGGGCATCGCGAGCAGCATCCACCAGGACAGATCCGCTCGCCCGCGGCGATCCGGCGGAGGCTCACCGGCCTCGTGGAGATAGGAGTCGAACGTCTCGGCGGGCGGCGCTGGAAGCCCGTACAGGGCGGCGAGCCAGTCCCCGAGAGGGCTCTCACCCTCAAACGCAGCGGCTCTGCCCCGTTCCCACAACTCCAGGTACATCGGCTGCGCCAGCGACATCCCGAACCGGGAGTCCTTGCGCGCCGGGAAGGTGCCGTCCGGGAGCGCGGTCAGCGCCGGCGCGAGCAGCGCGCGCTGGAGCCGGTCGGCCAGGCCCGCCTCTTCCAGGGGGTCGAATCCCGCCGCGCGCACCCAGTCGAGGCCGACCAGCAATCCGCGCAGCGCGAACAGGTGGTAGTTCTCGCCTTCGTACCACATGCCGTCGGGCCCGAATCCCTGCATCGCGTGCGCGACGAGCCCGGTCGGGCCTTCGACCGCGCCCCGCAGCAGTTCCTCGTCCTCGAACCACACCGCGACGGCGGCGAGCGCGGCATCGTGCCAGGTCTGGCGGTTGGAGAAGCCCTCATTGAAGTCGCCGATCAGCGCCGCCGCCTCGTCCGCGACGGTGTCGACTCCCTGCGCAGTTTCCGGATCCAGCGCCCCCGCCTCGCGGA
This sequence comes from Gemmatimonadales bacterium, assembly GCA_035763885.1. Taxonomy (GTDB): domain Bacteria; phylum Gemmatimonadota; class Gemmatimonadetes; order Gemmatimonadales; family GWC2-71-9; genus DASQPE01. Next base: position 5,336 of record DASUAH010000112.1, on the reverse strand, counting down.
GCAGCACCGCCGCCGCGAGCAGGTTCGTGAGCCAGATCGACTCCAGATAGGTCGAGAAGAAGAGCCGGCTCGGACCGAGGACGTTGTCGCGATTCGGATAGCCGGCGTAGCGCTCGCCGTAGCGGCGAAGCAGCGCGCGGCCTCGGTCCGCGGCGTCATCGTCGTCGCCGAACGCGGCGAGGGCTGCGAGATGCGCGGCACGTTCCGCCAGCCACAGGTGCTGGAATCGCGCCCACCACCGGTGATGGCGCTCGCCCGACTGTTGCTCGCCGCAGCGGGGGCAGCGGTGCGCCTGGGGACTCCACGGGTCGTAGATCAGTGCCGCTCCGTCCCGCGGACACACGCCGCCGTCGGTGGAGAGGAGCGCCTTGACCTCGGGGAACGGCGGTTCGCGCTCGAGGACCGGCCGGGCCCGCCCGCGCAGCCGCTCGAGCAGCCGCCCGAGCTCGGGAGCGCCTGCGATCTCTTCGCGGCGGGCCGCGAGCCCCTCGCCGGTCAGCACGCGCGCACCCCGCGCGGCTCCCACTCCACCGGCAGCAGCTCGCAGCCGCACCCGGCCGCCGCACGCCGGGCCGCCCCGACGTCGTCCCCGGCCAGGAAGAACATGCAGCCGCCGGCGCCCGCACCCGCTGCCTTGCCTCCCAGCGCGCCCGCGTGTCCCATCGCGGTCTCCAGCCTGGCCATGGCCGGAGTGCGCATCCGGTCATCGAGCGCGCACTGCTCGCGCCAGTTCTCCGAGAGCAGGCATCCGACCCGCGCGACGTCGGTGGCGCGGAGCGCCCCGGCCATCTCCTCGGCGAGGTGGCGCAGACTGCGCAGCGCGGCGGCCACCCGCGGCTCTCCCCGGTCGTACGCACCCATGACGCGCGCGATCGTGTCGCCCGAGACCCGCGACGCCCCGGTATAGCAGAGGACGATCCGGCGGGCGAGCTCGGCCGCGAATCCCGGGTCGAGCTCGAGCCGCTCGACCGTGAGATCGGGATCGCGGAAGCGAAGCAGATTGAACCCGCCGAGCGCCGCGGCGCACTGGTCCTGGCGCCCACCCGGCACCCGAGCCTCTACCGCCTCGAGCCGCCATCCCAGGTTGGCCATCTCGAGCGGCGGCGGCGCAGCGCCCCGGGCAGCCGATAGCGCGGCCACCATGGCGACGTCCAGCGCGCCCGAGCTGCCCAGTCCGGCCCCCTTGGGTACGTCGGCACTGGTCACCAGCGCGAGCGGCTCCGCGACACCGAACATGCGGAGCGCGGCCTTGGGCAGATCGAGACAGCCGTCGGCGGCGAGCTGCGCCGGACCGGACAGCTCGAGCCGTTGCCCGAGATCCTCCGACCGGAGCCGGATTCCGGCGCCGCCCGGCTGCACCTCGGCGCGCACGTACAGCGCGATCGCGGCGTTCACCACCGCGCCACCCTCGCGGGCCGAGAACGGCGGCACGTCGGTCCAGCCGCCGGCGAAGTCCAGCCGCACCGGCGCGGCGGCGCAGGCGCGCCGCATCATCGTCCCACCCGCCAGTCGTGCACCGTCGCGAGCTCTCCGCGCAGGTCCATGGTGACGCCAAGCACCCGCCGGTTCATCCCCTGCACACCGCGCGCGTGATACAGGAAGGCGACCGGCGCCGAATCCCCGAACATCCGCTGCGCCGCGGCCGGATCGGCGAGCGCGGGCGCACCCGCCAGTGCGGCGAGGGGGCCAAGATAGCCGAGCCCCGGATCGCCGGGAATGCCGAGGACCGCCGCGTCGAAATCGTGGGCTGGACCGTACAGCCGGCTGAGGAAGGTGGAGAGCTCGAGCTGGCGGATGCGCACCTCGAAGCCCGCCGCGGCCAGCTGGGCCTGGATCAGCTGCTCGAGCGTCCCCTCGCCGCTCCCCGCCGTCAGCAGCTCGAAGGAGCCACGGGAGCGGCGCGGGAGAGATCGAGCGCGGCCGGTCACCACCGAAGCGGGTTGGACCGTCACCGCCCCGGGAAGGCCCGGCGGTACCGGCCCGTAGGCCGGCTCGCCGAATCCGTACACGTGGGCGTCGACGATCTCGCGCCGGTCGAGCGCCGCGGCGATCGCGCGCCGCACGTCGAGCCGGTCGAACGGCGGCCGCCTGGTGTTCAGCACCACGCCGTAGGTGAAGAGGAGCGGGTAGTCGAGCACGCGGAGGCCGGGGTCGCGGCGCACGAATTCGGCGTGCGCGGGCTGGATTCCGGCGAAGTCGAGCTCGCCCGAGACCAGAGCGGCGAGCTTGGTGACAGGCTCGTCCACCACCGCGATCACCAGGCGCTCCAGCGACGGCGGCCCCCCGAGCGCGGCAGGGAACTCGGGGTTCGCGGCGAACACCCAGCGGCGATTGGGCTCGTGGCGGACGAAGCGGAACGGTCCGTTGCCGACCGGATGCGCGTTCCAGGCCGCCGCGCGCATCCGCCCGCGTCGCTCGGTACCGAGCAGATGCGCGGGAAGAATCGCGAGATCGGTGAGCACGTCGGGCAGTCCGGCCTGCGGCGATGCGAACCGGACCAGCAGTGTGCTGTCGTCCGGGGCGTCGACCGCCGCGACATCGCGGAGCTCGGTCGCGCGCGGGTAGCCGACAGTGGGGTCGCGGGCCGCCTCGAGGGTCCACGCGGCGTCCCGCGCCGTGGTCGGACGACCGTCGTGCCAGCGGACCCCCCGCTGGAGGACGAACGTCAGGCGCCGGCGGTCGGGCGTCCACGACCACGAGCGTGCCAGATACGGCCGCGCCACGAGCGAGTCGTCGTACCGGGCGAGCGTGGTGAGCAGGACGTAGCGCTGCACCTGCCGCGCGAGGGGGTGCAGCGTCACCAGGGGATTGATGCTCTGGAGGTCGGCGCCCGAGGCGAACATCACGGTGGCGCCGCGCTCCTCGCCTCGCGCGGCCGCACAGCCCGCGAGCAGCGCGAGGAGCGCGGAGGGAGCCAGGCGTCGCGTCACCCGCGCATTCTACGTCGGTTTGCCGGGCGGCGCGATCCGCATGACATTGCGGCATGCTCCGGCCCCTCGCCGCCCGCGCCCTCGCCGGCCTCGCCGTGGTCTGGGGCGTCGTCACCCTCGTGTTCATTCTCCTCCGCGCGGCACCCGGAGACCCCGCCGTGCTCCTGCTCGGCCCCGCCGCGACCGCCGAGCAGATCGTAGAGCAGCGGCGTGCGCTCGGGCTCGATCGCCCGCCGGCCGTGCAGTACGCGGCCTGGCTCGGACGCTTCGCACGCGGCGACTGGGGGGCGAGCATCGCCACGGGCCGCCCGGTCCGCGCCATGCTCGGCGATGCCTGGCCTGCCACGGCGCGCCTGGTCGCCCTGTCGCTGGCGCTCAGCTACGCGCTCGGGCTGGCGCTGGGCGTGCTGCAAGCCGCCCGGCGCGGCTCGCGGACGGATACCGCCGTCTCCATCCTGAGCGTGACGCTGTTCGCGCTCCCGGCCTACTGGCTCGGGCTGATGCTGGTGCTGCTCTTCACCTACGAGCTGCGACTGCTCCCCGCATTCGGCGCCGCGGGCCTCGATGCCGAGTTCCTCCCGCCCCCCGGGCGCCTCGCCGATGCGCTCCGCCACCTGGTGCTGCCGGCCGCCACGCTCACGCTGATCGGCCTGGGTGGCATCGCGCGGTTCGTGCGAGGGGCCATGACCGACGTGGCCGGCAGCCTGTTTCTCACCGTCGCCCGCGCGAAGGGGTTGGCGACCCGCACGGTCCTGCTCCGCCACGCGCTCCGCAACGCGCTCGTCCCCGTGCTCACGCTGCTCGGCCTCTCACTCCCCGCCCTCTTCTCGGGTGCGGTGTTCGTCGAGGCGATCTTCGCCTGGCCGGGCGTCGGACGGGTGCTGGTCGAGGCGGTGCTCGCGCGCGACTACCCGGTGGTGCTCGCCGCCACGGCCGTAAGCGCCGTGCTGGTCGTGGCCGGCGGGCTGGTTGCCGACGCCCTCGTCGCGTGGGCCGACCCGCGGGTGCGCGATGCCCATGCCCCCTGAGGCCATGCGCCGCGCGGCCGACCCGCGGGTGGTGGCCGGAGCCGTGCTGCTCGGGGTCGCGGTGCTGGTCGCCGCGCTCGCACCGGTGGTCGCGCCGGTCCACCCCGCGGCGCAGCACGACGTCGTGGCTACCCGGTTCCTCCGACCCTTCGCGACCGATGTCCACGGGGTGTTCCACCTGCTGGGCACCGACCGGCTGGGCCGCGACGTCTGGAGCCGCCTCGCCTACGGGGCCCGGGTGTCGCTGGGCGTGGGCGCGCTGGCCGTCCTGCTGTCGGTGCTCATCGGGGTCGGGGTCGGCACGGTCGCCGGCCTCGCCCGCCGCCCGATCGCCACGCTGCTGCTGGGCATCACCGACTTTGCCCTCGCGCTGCCCCGGGTCGTGTTGCTCCTGCTCCTCGCGGCGCTCTGGTCCCCCAGCATGGCGCTCGTGATCCTCGTGCTTGGCGCGACGGGCTGGATGACGATCGCGCGGCTGGTGCACGCCGAGGTGCGCGCCCTCCTCGCACGCCCGTTCGTCGAGGCCGCGCTCGCCCTCGGCGCCACCCCCCGCCGGCTGCTGCTGCGCCACCTCGTTCCCAACGTGGTCACGCCGGTCATCGTGGCCGCGGCGCTGGGAGTGGGCAACGCGATCCTGCTGGAAGCCGGGCTGTCGTTCCTCGGAATGGGAGTACAGCCGCCGGCGCCGTCGTGGGGCAACATGATCGCCTCGGGTCGCGACGCCCTGGTGAACGCGCCCTGGGTCGCCGCCGCACCGGGAGTGGCACTCGTGCTGGTGGTGATCGCGTGCACGCTGCTGGGCGATGCGCTGCAGGAGCGGCTAGGGGCCGCCCGGTAGCCGGTAGACGATCTCGCCCTCGCTGGTCATGAACGGAAAGCGCCCGTCCTCCCGCACCAGCTGTCGCGCCACGCGGTTGTAGCGGGCCACGAACGCCTTCCGGTGCTCCCAGACCAGGAAGCAGGGGCGGTGGATCGCCGCGTTGGCGAAAGGCCAGAAGGGGTCGCTCTCGTCCGCCAGGAAGTCCGGGGTCACCACGCGGTCCTCGGCGGGGCCGATGACCTCCCGGCACAGGGGGCAAAGCGGCATACAGGAAGCTACTCACCGGTGGCGGAGCCGCGTCGGGCGCCATATCGTCTCCCACCTCTCCGACCCGAGCATGCCATGAGCGCCTCGCCACCTCCGGCTCCGGGCTCCATACGGTGGTCGTCCAGCGCCGGGGCTCCGCGGAGTTCGGGTGGTATGCGGTCATCCAGGACCCCGCCGGGGCGGTGGCGGCGCTCTCCAGCACAGTCCGATCCCGGGCGCGAGCGACGAAAACGGTGGCTGAAGCATTTGTGATCATTACGGTGGTCATGACGTCCGCCCCCCAGGGTCGGC
>DASUAH010000111.1:0-4038 GCA_035763885.1 Gemmatimonadales bacterium | reverse complement strand
CACCAGCAGCTGGCATTCGATCTTCCTGTCGCTGATGGGCCGCCACCGGGAGGCGCTGGAAGTCATCACCCGGGCGCAGGCGGTCGATCCGCTCTCCCTGATCAACCATCTGAGCGTCGGGCGCTGCCACTACCTCGAGCGCAGGTTCGACGCGGCGATCGCCGTGTTCCGCTCCTGTCTGGACCTCGAGCCGCGGTTTCCCCTGGCCTACACTGCCATCGCGCGGGCCTACCTGGCAAACCAGATGTTCCACGAGGCGCTGGCCGAGCTCGAGCGCGGGATGCGCTTCTTCGGCCGCCTGCCGGTGCTGTTGAGCTTCGTCGGCTGTGTGTACGCAGCACTCGGCCGGCGCCGCGAGGCGTTCGCCGTGCTGGAGGAGCTCCGCCGCGCCGGCGAGCAGGGCTACGTGCCCGCCATCTACCGCGCCCAGATCCTCGACGGCTTGGGTGAAAGAGACGAGGCGTTCGCGCTCTACGACCTCGCCGTCAGCCAGCGGTCCGGGTGGCTGGTGTTTCTCAGGGCTGAGCCTCTCTGGGATCGCGTGCGCGACGATCCGAGGGGTCGCGATCTGCTCCGGAGAATGCGGCTCGATTTCTGAGGCCGGAGCGAGACGCGGCGGGCCACCTGGAGATGTGCCCGCCGCGTCCGCGGCCCGCGTCCGGAGGGGTGATCATCGCCCCAGCAGGGCGTGCTCCGCCGCTGCGATGTTCATCTCCGAGCTGGTGCCGGCGGCATCGGCCGCCGCCGCCACCTGTCCGAGCAGGGCCTGACCCCCGGTGGGGAAGGCCGGGTCGGCCACGACTGCCGTCGCGACCGTCGCTGCCGGTCGGTCGATCTGTCCCTCTCGTCCTGCCGGAGCTGAGCGGCGAGCGCCTGCTGGAGATGTTGCGCAACGACGCGCGGTACGAGCGGCTGCCCGTGGCGGTGGTGACGGCGCGCGAGCTCGACCCGGTGGAGCGGGCCCGGCTGGAGCGCGCGGCCGTCGCGATCCTGGGCAAGGGCCCCGGCCTCGCGCCCGCGCTCCGCCGTCTGGTGCAGGAGACCGCGGTCGAGCGCCGCGCGGCGCACTAGCCGCGCGCTCAGCCGCCGGTGCGCCCGTCCAGATATTCCTGCTTGTACATCCGGATCAGCTCGAAGAAGTACGAGATCGCCAGCGGCCCGATGAGCAGGCCCAGCAGGCCGAAGTAGCGCAGCCCGGCGAACGCCCCGATGACGGTGACGAAGGGATGGATCCGCGCCCAGCGCCGGAACACCACCGGGCGGATGACGTTATCGACGTTGCTCACGACCACGACCCCCCACACGGCGAGTGCGATGGCCCAGCCGTAGCGCCTCTCCAGCGCGAGCGCCACCACCCCAGGCCCCCAGACCAGGCCGCTACCGACGACCGGCAGGATCGCCACGATCACCGTCACGACGCCCCAGAAGAGCGCGTTGGGCAGCCCGGTCGCCACGAACGCGAGCCCCACGAAGGTGCCCTGCACCAGTGCGGTGGCGCCGGTGCCGATCAGGGTGGACGTCGCTACGTCCTTGAAGCGCTGGCGGAGCTTCTCCGCGTTCTCGGCGGAGAACGGGATGAACGGCCGCACGGTGAGCCAGGCCTGTTCCGGCGCGACCAGCAGGTAGAACAGCCCGAAGAACGCGACCGTGAGCTGGAGCGCGACGCGGGTCGCCGTCCCGACCAGGCCGAGCAGGCTGGCCCCGACGAACGAAATGATACGGGAGCCGATCTCACGCAGCTCCACGCCGACGTTGTACGGCCCGATGCGCAGGTCCCGGATCCGGTCGAGCAACGGACTGTCGATGACACCGGCGGCCATCTCCCGCGCTTCCGTCGCGATGAGCCCGATCAGCGCCCCACCCGGAATCACGATCACCGCGAGCGCGAAGGCGAGCGTGATCCCCGCGGCCACCGATGGCCGCACCCGGCGCGCGAGCAGCTTGTGCACCGGCGCGAACACCACGTACAGGACCGGGGCCGCTATGAGACCGGTGATGAACGGCCAGAGCGCGACGCCCAGTCCCACGCCGAGCAGGAGAATGACGAACACGGCGCGCTGCTGCCGGGTGTCGAGGAAAGGCATCGCAAAAGTGTACGCCCCCCGGAAAGGCGGCGCCAGCGCGCGGCGCGCCGCCCCAGCCTTGCCCTGCGCCCGCCGCCCGGCCAGACTAGAGCCGACCCCGTGCGCGCCCCCGACCAGACCGCCCCCGCCTCGTCCGACGAGCCGCTCGACCGGCTCGCCCGCCTCGTCGCGCGCGTCCTCGAGGCGCCGGTGGCCGCGATCGCGTTGCGGGAGGGGGCCGGTTTCAGGCTCGCGGCCGCCCACGGGGCCGGGCCCGTGCGCGGCGGGAGGGCCCCCCTCGCCGGGCTGCTCGACGCCACCGAGGCGGACACCGGTCCGCGCGCGGTGCACGATGCCGCCGCCGCCGGTGGCGCGGAGCGCACCGCGGCTACCGCGGCCGGAGTGCGCGCCTGGGCCTCGGTCCCGATCGAATGGTCGGACGGCAAGGGGGCCGCGCTTTGCATCGCCGCGCCCCAGCCGCGCGGGTGGACCCCCGCGGAGCTCGAGCGCCTCGCCGAGCTCGCCGTCGTCGCCGCCGACGCCCTCCGGCGCGGGTCCGAGCGCGCGCGCGAGGCCCAGCTCCGCCACGCCCAGCGGATCGAGGCTGTGGTGCAGCTGGCCGGCGGGATCGCGCACGACTTCAACAACCTGCTGACCGCCATCCTGGGCTCGGCCGAGCTCCTGCTGGAGGACGAGGCGCTGGCGGCCGACGCGCGCGCGGACGTGGAACAGATCAAGAAGGCGGCCACCCGCGCGGCCCACCTCACCCACCAGCTGCTGGCGTTCAGTCGCCGGCAGGTGCTCCAGCCGCGGCTGCTCGATCTCAACGCCCTGGTCGAGGACATGGGACGGCTGCTGCGCCGGCTCCTCGGCGACGGGTTCGAGGTCGAGGTGGAGCTCGCGCCCGCGCTCGATCCCGTCCTGGCCGACCTCGGCCAGCTGGAGCGGGCGATCGTGGACCTCGCGTTGCGCGCGCGCGACGCCATGCCGGGCGGCGGTCGCCTCCGTCTCGCGACCGCCCCCGTCACCATCGATGCCGAGCGGGCGCGGGGCCGGCCCGGCCTCGGGGCCGGCCGATACGCCGCGCTGGAGATCCGCGACAGCGGACCGGCGCTGGAGCGCAACACGCTGGACCGCATCTTCGAGCCGTTCGCGGCGGGCACCGGGGACGCCGGTCTGGGACTCGCGTCGGTGCACGGGGTGGTGCGGCAGAGCGGCGGCTACGTCTCCGCCGAAAGCGCGCCGGGCCGGGGCACGGCGTTCACGATTCTGCTGGCGACGATGGAGCATCCGCCGGAGGCGCCGGCCGAGCCCGCCGAGGGCGGGGAGACCATCCTGCTGGTCGAGGACGAAGAGCAGGTGAGAAAGCTCGCGCAGCGGGTGCTGGAGCGCGCCGGCTACCGGGTGGTCCCCGCGGGCGACGCCGGGACCGCGGTGGCGCTGGCCAACCGCCACGCCGGCCCGATCCACCTGCTGGTGGTGGACATGTTCCTGCCGGGGCTGAGCGGTCGCGAGCTCGCGGCCCAGCTCTCCATCCACCGGCCGGCGATCAAGGTCCTCTACATCTCGGGGACCACGGACGACGCCATCGCGCGGCACCTGGTGCTCGCCCCCGGCACCGAGTTCCTGCAGAAGCCGTTCCCCCTCGCCCAGCTCCTGCAGAAGGTGCGCAAGGTGCTGGACGCCCCGCTGGCCCGGTCTTAGCTTCACCCTACCGAAGGCCGGAATCCACCGGCGCGCGTCCGCGGCGCGCTGTGTCAGATAGAGGTACCGTCGCCGTGACCGATCCTGGTCTCCTCGCCCTCCTGGGCGCCGGCGCCGCCGGCGCCGTTCTGGGCGCGGGCGCCGTCGCGCTCCGCGTCCGCACCGAGCGCCGCCGGCGTCGCCTGGCGGAGCGTGAGCGCGCCGAGCTCGACGCGCGCCTGCACACGCTCACCGAGCATCTCCACGAGGCGGTCGTGAGCTACGGGGCAGA
>DASUAH010000110.1:0-23504 GCA_035763885.1 Gemmatimonadales bacterium | reverse complement strand
CCGGAGCCATAGGCGAGGGCGCGCCGGAGATCCGCCGCCGTGTGTGCGCGGGGTTCGCCTGGGCCGGGCTCACGCTGGACCTCGACCGCAACGCGATCGGCGAGGGGCGGATCTCGACCGACGGCTCGACTCTCGCCGCCTATGTGATCCGCACCGACGAGGAGCTACCGATCGCGCGCGAGACGCTGCGGCTGGTCTCCGCGCTGCGCGCACCGCCGCCGGGGCCGGATGAGGAACACTGAGCCGGCTCTGAAGGATCATTCATGCGGCGCGCCCGACTGCAGCCCCGCCCGACTGCAGCCCCTTACACCTGCGTTCACGGCCGCTTCATCCCGGGAGCCTAGCTTGGGTTCAGGATCCGGTCCCCCGTCCGCGGGCGGGTCGGGTCGGAAACGGAGGACAGGCCCATGCGCACGACTTTCGGTTTCAGCGTGCTCGCGCTCCTCGCCATGACCGCGGGCGGGCCGCTCGCCGCTCAACAGCCCGAGCAGCAGCCGCCATCTCTCGAGGAGCACGGCCACGAGGATCCGGCCGCGCAGCCGGTTTCGGCGCACAACCGCGAGCTGGCGCGTAACCTGAAGCGCTTGCGGGAGCTGATTCACGAGACGAACCGGTGGATGATCGTGCAGGGCACGCCCGAGGGCTATCACGGCGTGGGCACCGAGATGGCACACCTCGGCGAACACATGCAGCAGATGATCGTGGAGCTGGACGCGGTGTACCGGGATCCGGAGGCCACCCGGGATCCGGCCGGACTGCGGAACCTCGAGCGGGTGCGGCAGAGCCTGCAGGAGCTGGAGCGCCAGCTGGAGCAGACGCATGCCGCGCTTCTGACGGCCATCGGTCGACGCTGACCGGCCGGAGCCGGGCGAGCGCGCAGCCGCTCAGCGGGCGAGCGCCCGCCGCCGGTCGGCCAGCTCGCGCTCGATCCGGCCGCAAACCAGATCGCACAGCGCCAGCACGTCGTCGTCGGCGAGGCTGTAGTAGACGCTGACCCCCGCCTTGCGCCGGGCAACGAACCCGGTCGCGTGCAGGACCTGGAGGTGCTTGGACAGGTTCGCCTGGCCGAAGCCGGTGGCCTCCATCAGCTCGGTGACGGTCCGCTCGCCGCCCCGGAGCGCCTGCAGGATCCGGAGGCGCGACGGCTCGGCGAGCGCCTTGAAGCGCTCGGCGACGAGCTCGACCTGGCGCGGGGTGAGCTGGCGTCGGGTCACAGCCCCCCCGGGGCTTCGCGGGGTTCACGCATTCTTCGCCCGGCTTTCATGGCCGCTTCAGGCGGCGGCGGCTAGGTTGAGGACGGCTCATATAACTATATAACGATACAGTGGCACGTCCAGAGCCCGGCGTCGCCAGGAACCACTTGGAGGAACCACCGATGCGAAGGAGCCGTACTCTGGCCGCATTCGCGCTCGTCGCGCTCGCCGCCGCCGCACCCCTCGCCGCGCAGCAGGCGGGCGGGCAGCAGCCCCGCCCGCAGCAGGGGCAGCAACCGGGCCAGCAGCCCGGCGGCCAGCCGGGCGGCCAGCGGCAGCCCCCGGGCGCACCGGCGCCGGGAGCACAGATGCAGCAGCAGCACCAGGAGATGATGCGCAGCATGGACCGGCTCATGGAGCGCATCCACGAGACCAACCAGTGGATGGCCCAGCGGCAGCCGCAGAAGGGATTCCGGGCCATGGGTCGCCAGATGGAGCAGGCCGGGGAGCGGCTCCGCGAGATGCTCCGCGAGATGGACCGCCTGCAGCAGGACCCGGCGCTCGCGAAGGACCGGGACCGGCTCCGCGAGATGGATCGGCTGCGGGACCGGCTGCATGACATGGAGCGCCAGATGGAGCAGGCGCACGATGCGCTGCGGAAAGCGATCGGCCAGCGATGATCGCGACGGCCCGGGGGCTCGCTGCGCTTGCGCTGGGCGCGGCCCTCGGGCCGCGCCTCGCGGCGCAGCAGGTGGCGTACGACGGGGCGCTCGAGGTGCGGACCGGGCGCCACCTGGGCTACGCGCCGCGGATGTACCACGGGTCGTTCATCGACTGGAGCCGGCGACCGGAGCTCGCCGTGGCCCCCTGAGGGGCGGAGGTTCATGCTTTCTTACCGCGCCGTTCACAGCCGCTTTACCCGCCACCGCCGAGATTTGCAGCCGTCTCGGGCCCGCACCGCGGCTCGCGAGAGCGGGGCCAACCTGAGCCGCCGGGGAACCCGGCGCCAAGGCTGGCTGTTCGCGTCTATAACTATATGGTTATAGGATGGAGGGTCGATGCCCGCTGCCAGGATACCCCCGCCCGCCCGCATCCTGCCGCCCCTCGCCGCGGCGCTGCTGCTGGCGCTCCCGCCGGGCGCGGCGGCGCAGGCTCCCCTTACCCTGGGCGAGGCGCTCCGCCGCGCCGATCGGTCGGCCTACGCCAACCGCATCGCCGCAGGCGAGATCCGGGCGCGGGCGGGCCAGGCCAGCGGCACGCTCCGAACCTTCCTCCCCACCGTCCGGATCGAGAACCTGTGGACCCGGACAACCGACCCGCTCGGCTCGTTCGGCTTCATCCTTCGCCAGCGCACGGTGACCCAGGCCTCGTTCGCGCCCGACCGGCTCAACGCTCCGGACCCGATCAGCAACTTCGGCGCGGGCCTGGTGCTCGAGCAGCCGCTGATCAACCTCGATGGCTTCTTCGGTCGCCGCGCCGCGCTCCGCGCCCGCGAGGCGAGCGAAGCCTCGGCGGCCTGGACCCGGACCACCACGCGGACCGACGTCGTCCGCGCCTACTACGGCGCGGTCCTCGCGTCCGCGCAGGTGGCGACGCTCGACACCGCCCGCCGGGCCGCCGAGGCGCACGTGCGCCAGGCGGAATCGCTGGTGCGGAACGGCCTCGCGACCCGGTCGGACGCGCTCCTCGCGTCGGTGCGGGCCGGCGAGATCTCCGCCCGGCTGGCCTCGGCGCGAGGTGACGCCGCGCTCGCCGCGCGCCGCCTCGCGGTCACGATGGGCACGCCCGAGGACACCGGGTTCGCGCTGCCTTCCTCCCTTCCCGATGCCGCGCGGGTCCGCCAGCTCGCGGCGGGGGTCGCGGCGGACTCGGCCTCTCCCGCGGCGCGGGCCGACGTCCGGGCCGCGAGCCTGGCACTCTCGGCCGCGGAGGCCGATGCGCGCCGCGCGGGCTCGCTCCTCCTGCCCCGCATCAACTCGTTCGGCCGGCTCGACTGGAACTCGGGCTCCACACCCTACGGCGGGAAGGAAGCCTGGACCGTCGGCCTCGCCGTCTCCTGGACGCCGTTCGGCGGCGGGTCGGAGCTGGGCGAGCGGCGAGCGGCGGCCGGGCGCCGCGCGTCGGCCGCCGCGTCGGCCGAGGCCGCCGTCGCGCAGGCCGCGCTCGAGGCGGCCCAGGCGCACGAGCAGCTCCGCGCCGCGCTCCAGCGGCTCGACATCGCCGAGCGCGCCGTGGAGCAGAGCGCCGAAGCGCACCGGATCGTGAGCCGGAAGTACGCCGGCGGCGTGGCGAGCGTGGTGGAGCTGTTCGATGCCGTCGCGGCGGAAACCGGATCGCGCCTCGCCTTCGAGCAGGGGCGCTTCGACGCGATTGCCGCCGCGGCGGCGCGGCGCCAGGCACTGGGCCTGGATCTCGCACTGCTGGAGGACCTCGACCAATGAGAGCAACGACGAAGCGCTTCCTGCTGCTCGCGGGGCTGAGCCTCGCGGCGGCGTGCGGCGGCCGGGAGGAGGCGCCCGCGGCCGAGCTGGGCGCGGCCGCTCCGGCGGCGGAGGAGACGTTCACGGTGGCGGATACGACGATCTCGGCCGTGGTCGAGGCGGCCGGAGTGGCCGGGCCGCTGCAGCGGGCCGTCCTCGCAACCAGGCTCACGGGCTCGGTGGTGTCGGTCCGGGTGCGCGAGGGTGAGCGGGTCCGTCGCGGCCAGGTCCTGGCCCGCGTGGACGCGAGCGACATCGAGGCCCGGCGCGCCCAGGTCCGGGCGCGGATCACCGAGGCCGAAGCGATCCACCGCGACGCGGTGACGCAGGCGGAGCGGTTCCGCGCGCTCTACGCCGACGAGGCCGCCACCAAGGCGCAGCTCGAGGCCGCCGAGACCGGGCTCGCACGGGCCGAGGCGGGGCTCCGGGCGGCGCGCGCCGGCGAGGCCGAGCTCGAGGCGGTCGGCGCCTACGCGGAGATCCGGGCACCCTTCGCGGGCGCGGTCGTGCAGCGCTCGGTGGACCCGGGGGCGTTCGTGGCGCCGGGGCAGCCGATCGCGACGGTCGAGGACGCGTCCCGACTCCGCATCTCGGTGACCGTGGCTCCCCTGCTGGCGCGGCGGCTCGAGCCCGGCGACAGCATCCGGGCGACGATCGAGGGCGTGCCAGCCAGCGCGGTGGTCGAGGGTGTGGTCCCGTCCGCGACTGCGCTCTACACGGTCAACGCGCTGGTGGACAACGCGGCGGGGAAGTACCTCGCCGGGAGCGCGGCGACGCTCGCGATCCCCGAAGGCGAGCGCCGCGCCCTGCTGGTGCCGGAGGGCGCGCTGGTGCGCGAGGGCGATCTGACCGGGGTGCGGGTGAAGGGGGCATCGGGGTTCGAGCTGCGGTGGGTGCGCATCGGGCGCCGCCTCGACGACCGGGTCGAAGTGCTGGCCGGGCTCCGCGCCGGCGAGCAGGTGCTGTTGCCGGCGGTCGAGGAGACGGAGTAACGATGGGTCTGGCGGGCCGCATCGCCGGCGGGTTCCTCGAGTCCCGCCTCACGCCGCTCCTCACCTTGGCGGCCCTGGGCCTCGGCCTCATGGCCGTGCTCGCCACCCCGCGCGAAGAGGAGCCGCAGATCTCGGTCCCGATGATCGACGTGCTGCTGGCCATGCCGGGCGCGTCGCCGCGGGAGACCGAGAACCTGCTGGTGCGGCCGGTCGAGCGGCTGATGTGGGAGATCCCGGCGGTCGAGCACGTCTACTCGATGGCGGGCGAGGGGCAGGCGCTGGTGACCGTGCGGTTCAAGGTGGGCGAGGACCAGGAGCGGAGCGTCGTCAAGGTGCACGCGAAGCTCCTCTCCGGGATGGACCGGGTGCCGCCGGGCGCGCTGCCGCCCCTGGTGAAGCCGCACTCGATCGACGACGTCCCGATTCTCACGCTCACGCTGCACTCCCGGGGCTACGGCTCCAGCCGGCTGCGCGAGATCGCGATGCATCTCGAGGCCGAGATCCGGGCGCTGCCGGACGTGGCCGAGACGTTCGTCACCGGAGGCGAGCCCCGCCAGATCCGGGTGGACCTCGATCCCGTCCGGCTCGGGGCGGCGGGCGTGACGCCGGGCGAGGTGGCGGCCGCGCTGTCGGCGGCCAACTCGCGCCTGCCGGCGGGCGAGTTCCCGTCGGCGGACGCGGTGCGGCTGATCCAGGTGGGCGCGCCGCTGGAGAGCGCGGCCGACGCGGGGAGTGTCGTGGTGGCGTCGCGCAACGGCGCGCCGGTGTACCTGCGCGACGTGGCGCGCGTGGCGGAGGAGCACGCCGAGCCCACGAACTACGTGAGCCACGCGGCGCGGGGCGAGGAGTCCGCCAGCGCGGTCACGATCAGCGTCGCCAAGCGGAAGGGCGCCAACGCGGCGCACGTGGCGGATGCCGTGCTCCGGCGCGTGGACCAGGCCCGCGGCCGCGTGCTTCCGGCCGGCGTGGGGATGGAGGTCACCCGGAATTACGGCGAGACCGCCACCGACAAGGCGGCCGAGCTCATCCTCCACCTGGGGATGGCGACCCTCTCGGTCACCATCCTCATCGGCCTCTTCCTCGGCTGGCGCGAGGCGCTGGTCGTGCTGGTCGCGGTGCCGGTGACCCTCGCGCTCACTCTCTTCGTGTACTACGCGTTCGGCTACTCGCTCAACCGGATCACCCTCTTCGCCCTGATCTTCTCGATCGGCATCCTGGTGGACGACGCGATCGTGGTGGTCGAGAACATCTACCGCCATCTCCAGCTGGGCGGAAAGGATCCGCGCGCCGCCGCGCTCGAGGGGGTGGACGAGGTCGGGAACCCGACGATCCTCGCCACGGTCGCGGTGATCGCGGCGATCCTCCCGATGGCGTTCGTCTCGGGACTGATGGGCCCGTACATGCGGCCCATCCCGGTGGGGGCGTCGGTCGCGATGCTCGCGTCCCTCGGCGTGGCGTTCGCGGTCACGCCGTGGCTGGCGCTGCGGCTGCTTCGGGGCCATGTGGGCGCGACGCAGCACGAAGGCACGAAGGAACCCGAAGCCGCCAGGGGACGCGTGAGCGGCCGGCTGGCAGACACCTACCGTCGCGCGATGACGTCGCTGATGGAGAATCCGGCCCGCCGGCGACTGTTCTACGGCGGGGTGGCGGTGCTGCTCCTCGGCTCCACGGGGCTGCTCGCCGCGAAGCTGGTGGCGGTGAAGATGCTCCCGTTCGACAACAAGAGCGAGTTCCAGGTCATCGTCGATCTCCCGGAGGGCACGACGCTCGAGCGGAGCGCCGCGCTCGGCGCCGAGCTCGCCGGCTACCTGCGCACGGTGCCGGAAGTGCGGGGCACCGAGGTGTACGCCGGCGTTGCGGCCCCGTTCAACTTCAACGGTCTCGTCCGCCACTACTTCCTGCGTCGCGGGGCGAACGTCGTGGACCTGCAGGTGAATCTGGTTCCGAAGGACGACCGCGACCGCCAGAGCCACGCGATCGCGCTCTCGGTGCGGCCCGCGATCGACTCGATTGCGCGGGCGTACGGGGCGAGCGCGAAGGTGGCGGAGATTCCGCCCGGCCCGCCGGTGCTCTCGACCCTGGTGGCCGAGATCTACGGGCCGAGCGACAGCGTGCGGCTGGAGACCGCCCGGCGGGTGAAGGAGGTCTTCGAGGCCACGCCGGGCGTGGTGGACGTGGACTGGACCGTGGAGGCACCGCAGGAGCGGCTGGTCTTCCGGGTGGACCGGGAGCGCGCCGCGGCGGCCGGCGCCAGTGTGGAGCAGATCGCGCGCACCGTGGCGCTCGCCGAGGCGGGCGGCGTGGCGGGCATCGCGAGCCAGCCGGCCGCGCTCGAGGGCGTGGCGATCGTGCCGCGGCTGCCGCTGGAGCGACGGGCATCGGTCGAGGCCCTGCTCGCGCTTCCCGTACCCGCGGCCGGCGGCTCGCAGCCGCTCGCCCGGTTCGTCCGGGTGGACTCGACGACGCGGGAGCCGAGCCGGCACCGGCGCGACCTGCGGCCCGTGATCTACGTGACCGGCGACGTCGCCGGGGGGCTGGAGTCGCCGGTGTACGCCATCCTCGCGATGAACCGGCAGCTGGATCAGGCGCGCGTGGCGGGAGCGGAGGTGCGGCGGTACAACGCCGTGCAGCCGGCGACGCTCGACGAAGTCGCGATGAAGTGGGACGGCGAGTGGCAGATCACCATCGAGGTCTTCCGCGATCTGGGCCTGGCGTTCGCGGCGGTGCTGGTGCTGATCTACGTGCTCGTGGTCGGCTGGTTCCAGTCGTTCACGATCCCGCTCGTCATCATGGCGCCGATCCCGCTCACGCTGATCGGCATCCTGCCCGGTCATGCCGCGTCGGGGGCGTTCTTCACGGCGACCTCCATGATCGGCATGATCGCGCTCGCGGGGATCATCGTGCGCAACTCGATCCTGCTCGTGGACTTCATTCAGCTCGCGGAGGAACGGGGCCAGCCGCTGGCCGACGCCGTCATCGAGTCCGGCCGGGTGCGGTTCCGTCCGATCGCCCTCACCGCGGCGGCGGTGGTGGTGGGCGGCGCTGTGATGGTGCTGGACCCGATCTTCCAGGGGCTCGCGGTGGCGCTGATGAGCGGGGCGGTGATCGCGACGCTGCTCACCATGGTCGTCGTGCCCCTGCTCTACTGGGAGCTCCGCCGGCGGCGCAAAACGCCGGCACACGCACAGGCAACAGGAGACGCGACATGGGTACCCGGAGTGAGATGATCGTGCGGCGGTTCGCGGGCGTGTTCGTGCTGGGCTCGCTCGCCCTGGGGTACTGGGTGCACCCCGGCTGGTTCCTGTTCACCGCGTTCGTGGGGCTGAACCTGTTCCAGTCGTCCTTCACCGGGTTCTGCCCGCTGGAGAAGGCGCTGGTGCGGTTCCGGCTGTTCGGGTGCGGGGCGCCGGCGGCACCGCTGCGGCAGGGATAGGCGGGCGGCCAGCCGGTTCAGGAGCTTTTCGGCCCGGCTTCACGCTGGCTTCACGACTCGACCCGCATCTTGGGCGCTGCCGCAGGAGGTGCCCATGCGTGACCGGTCTCGCCCTTGCTTCCCCGCGCCGGGCGCGGTGATCGGCCGCCGCGCCTCCCGCGGCAGTCCGGCGGCCGGGCCGGTCCCGCGTTGAAGCGATCGCGTTGGCTCTTCCGCCTCATCGGCCCGCTGCTCCTCGCAGCGGTGGTCGCGGCCGTCCTCCACCTGTCGGAAGCGCGCGAGTTCGTCCGGCTGACCGAGCAGGCGGAGCCCTGGTGGATGGTTCTGGCGCTCGCGCTGCAGGCGACAACGTATTTCCTGGAAGGCGAGATCTGGTGGGCGATCGGGCGCGCGGCCGGTCACGCCCTCTCCCGCCGAACCGCCTACGAGATCGGCTTCGCCAAGCTCTTCGTCGACGAGGCCGTCCCCTCCGTCGGTATCGGCGGGGCCGTGCTCGCCGCCCGGGCCTTCGAGCAGCGCGGCCTCCCGCGCAGAGCCGTGATGGCCGGGGTGGTCGTCACCACCGCCTCGTTTCATGCGGCCTACGTGCTGAGCCTGGGGGCCGCGCTCCTCATCGCCGTGACCCAGCGCCAGGCGAGCGGCCTCATCGTCGCGGTGTCCACCCTCTTCGCCCTGTACGGCTGCGCGCTCGCGGCGGCGTTGCTCGCGCTGTCAGGCCGCCGCCGCGGAACGGCGACCCGGCGACTCGCAGGAGTCCGGCCGCTGCGCGCGGTGCTGGACTCGGTGGCGCAGGCGGATCCGCGACTCGCCCGCAGCCCCCGCCTGCTCGTTGGAGCCACGGTCCGGCACCTCACCATCATCCTCCTGGACGCGGCGACGATCTGGACGCTCATCCGCTCGCTGGGGGCCGCCGCCTCGCCGAGCGGCGTGTTCGCGAGCTTCCTGTTCTCCAGCCTGTTCCGCACCGTCGCGATCGTGCCCGGCGGGCTCGGCGCATTCGAGGCCGCATCGGTCCTGACATTGCGGATGGCCGGAGTGGCCCTGCCCGTTGCGCTCTCCGCCACGCTCCTGTTCCGTGCGCTCAGCTTCTGGCTTCCGATGCTCCCGGGACTCTGGTTTTCCCGGCATGCGGTCGGTCCGCGCTCCGCCCCGGCGAGCCCTGTGGAGCTCGACAGCTACTGGGCGCTCGCCCCGGGAGCGACCGCGCGGCACCTCGGCTCGAGCGCCGAGGGACTGTCGTCGGCGGAAGCCGCGCGGCGGCTGCGCCTGTACGGCCCCAACGAGATCCGCGAGCAGCGGCCGCTCTCGCGGCTCACCGTGCTCCTGAGCCAGCTGCGGAGCCCCCTGCTGCTCCTCCTCGTCTTCGCGGCGGGCGCCGCGGCACTCACGGGCGCGTGGCTCGATGCACTCATCGTGCTCACGATCGTCGTCGCGACCGTCGGTGTCGGGTACAGCCGGGAGTACAGCGCCCGGGCCGCCACCGCGGCGCTCCGCGCGAGGATCCGCGCGCGGGCGCAGGTGCTGCGCGACCGGCAGCCCACGACCATCCCCGTGGAAGAAGTCGTGCCCGGCGACGTCGTTCTCCTCTCGGCGGGGAGCCTGGTGCCGGCCGACGCGGTCATCCTCGAGGCGGCCGACTTCTTCGTGAGCGAGGCGGTCCTGACGGGCGAGAGCTTCCCCGTGGAGAAACGGCCCGGTTCCGTGGCGCCGTCCGCCAACCTCCCCGAGCGCACGAATTGCGTGTTCCTCGGCACCAACGTGCGGAGCGGGACGGCGCGCTGCCTGGTCGTCCGCACCGGATCGGCCACGCACTTCGGCGCCATCGCCGGCCGGCTGGTGCTGCGACCGCCCGAGACCGAGTTCGATCGCGGGGTCCGGCGGTTCGGCTACCTGCTGACCAGCGCGATGCTGGTGATGGTGCTCCTCGTGTTCGTGGCCCACATGTTCCGCGGGCGCCCCCCGGTGGAGACCCTGCTCTTCTCGGTGGCGCTCGCGGTGGGGCTGAGCCCCGAGCTGCTGCCGGCCATTCTCAGCGTGAATCTGGCCCGGGGCGCGCAGCTCATGGCCCAGCGCGGCGTGCTCGTCCGGCGGCTCAACGCGATCGAGAACCTCGGCAGCATCGACGTCCTGTGCACCGACAAGACGGGGACGCTCACCGAGGGCGTCGTGCGGCTGGAGGGCGCCTACACCTTTGCCGGCGCGGCATCGGCCGAGGCGCTGGAGATCGGCGCCTGCAACGCCGCGCTCGAGACCGGCCTGGCGAATCCGCTGGACGACGCGATTCTCGAGGCCCGGCGACCGGACGTCTCCCGGTTGCGCAAGCTCGCCGAGATCCCCTTCGACTTCGTTCGCAAGCGCGTCAGCGTCGTGGTGGAGGGACCGGACGGCGCCCGCCTGCTGATGAAGGGGGCATTCGACCACGTGCTGGAGGCCTGCACCACGCTCGCGGACGCCACGCCGCTGGATGCCGCCGGACGGGACGAGCTGGCCCGGCGCTACGAGGAGTGGAGCGGCCGCGGGATCCGGGTCCTCGCGGTCGCGGCGCGGGCGATCGAGCGGAAATCGTCCTACGACCGGGACGACGAGCGCGACGCCTCCTTCGTCGGGTTCCTGACGTTCCTGGACCGGCCCAAGGAGGACGCGTCGCAGGCCGTCGCCGAGCTGGCGGGGCTCGGCGTTGCGGTCAAGCTGATCACGGGGGACAACCGGCTCGTCGCCCGGCACGTCGCGGCGCTCGTCGGGATGCGCACCGATCGCCTCCTGACAGGGGATGATCTCGACGAGCTGCACGACGAGGCGCTCTGGCACGCCGCGGAGCGCACCGACCTCTTCGTCGAGGTCGACCCCAACCAGAAGGAGCGCATCATCCTCTCGCTCAAGAAGACCGGACACGTCGTCGGCTTCCTGGGAGACGGGGTGAACGACGCACCGGCGATGCACGCGGCGGACACCAGCCTGTCGGTCGAGCACGCCGTCGATGTGGCGCGGGAGGCGGCCGATTTCGTGCTCCTCGAGCGCGACCTCGACGTGATCCGGCGCGGGATCGAGGAGGGCCGGAGAACCTTCGCCAATACGCTCAAGTACGTGCTGACGACGACCAGCGCGAACCTGGGCAACATGCTCAGCATGGCCGTGGCTTCGCTGTTTCTCCCCTTTCTGCCGCTCCTCGCCGGGCAGATCCTGCTCAACAACTTCCTGTCCGACGTGCCGGCGGTCGGCCTGGCCGACGACCACGTCGATCCCGAGCTGGTGAACCGGCCGCGCCGCTGGGACATGGGATTCATCGGCCGTTTCATGGCCGAGTTCGGGGTGCTGAGCTCCGCCTTCGACCTGGTCACCTTCGGGCTGCTGCTCGGCGTTTTCCGGGCCGCCCCCGCGCTCTTCCGCACCGGCTGGTTCGTCGAGTCCCTGCTCACCGAGCTGGTGATCGCGCTGGTCGTCCGTACCCGCCGGCCGTTCTTCCGGAGTCGGCCCGGCACGCTGCTCCTGACCTCGACGCTCGCGCTGGTCGCGGTGACGTTCGCGATCCCCTACCTGCCGTTCGTCGGCCTCCTCGGCTTCGTTCACCTGCCCGCGGCGCTCCTCGCCGCGCTCGCGGGCATCACCGGGCTCTATGTGATCGCGACCGAGCTGCTGAAGCGGCGCTTCTATCGGGGGACAGCATGATGCGATTTCAGACCCTTGCCGAGACCTTCGCCCGGCTGGAGGAGACCAGCTCCCGCCTCCGGATCATCGAGCTGCTCGCCGATCTGTTCCGTCGCCTGCGGCCCACGGAGATCGAGCCGGCGGTGTACCTGCTGCTCGGCCAGCTTCGGCCGCCCTACGAAGGGGTCGAAGCCGGAGTCGGCGAGAAGCTGCTCACCGCGGCGCTGGCCGCCGCCTACGGCGTCAGCGAGGCCACGGTCGTGCGTCGTTTCAAGCGGGCGGGAGACCTCGGCCTCGTGGCCGAGGCCCTGGCGCCCGCCGCGCCGCGCCGGCGGCTCTCCCTCCGCCAGGCCTATCAGGGACTGCTCGACGTCGCCGGCGCCACCGGCGCGGGCTCGCTGGGCCGCAAGACCGCGCTGCTGGCCGCCGCGCTGAGCCGGGTCGGTCCCCTCGAGGCGAAGTTCCTGGTGCGCGCCGCGCAGGGCCGGCTCCGTCTCGGGGTGGGCGACCAGACGATTCTGGAGGCCGGCGCGCTCGCCGCGCTGGGCAACAGGGCCGCGAAGAAGCGGCTCGAGCACGCCTTCAACGTGCGCTCCGACCTGGCGGGCGTGCTGCGCGTGGCGTTCGAGACCGGGGAGCGCGGTCTGGCCGCCATCGAGCCCCGGATCGGGGTGCCCGTGCGCCCCGCGCTGGCGCAGCGCCTGCCGTCGGCCGCCGCCATCATCGCACGGCTCGGCGCGGTGCAGGTCGAGCCCAAGTACGACGGGTTCCGGCTCCAGATGCATCGCGACGGGAGGCAGGTCTGGGCGTTCAGCCGCCGGCTGGAGAACGTGACGGCGATGTTCCCCGAGCTCGCCGACGGGGTTCGCCGGCAGCTCAAGGCCACGCGCGCCATCATCGAGGGGGAAGCGGTCGGCTACAACCCCGAGACCGGCGAGTTCCTTCCCTTCCAGCTCACGATGACCCGCAAGCGCAAGACCGGCGTCGCCGAGGCCGCCGAGCGATACCCCGTGCGGCTGTTCGCGTTCGATCTGCTCTACGCGGGGAACCGGAACTACATCCCGCGGCCGCAGCGTGAGCGATCCCGGCGGCTGCGCGCGCTGCTCCCGTTCTCGCCGTCCGACCGCATCGCGGTCAGCGAAACCCGGATCGTGCGCAGCGTGGACGAGCTCGAGACCTGCTTCGACGAGATGATCGAGCGGGGGCTGGAGGGGATCCTGGCCAAGCGGCCCGACGCGCCGTACCAGGCGGGGGTACGCGGCTATCAGTGGGTGAAGCTCAAGCGGGCGTATCAATCGAAGCTGCGGGACACGGTGGACCTGGTCCTCGTGGGATACCTGCGCGGCCGCGGCAGGCGCGCCGTGCTGGGGATCGGCTCGCTGCTCGGCGCCGTCTACGATCCGGAGCAGGACCGCTTCCGGACGGTGGCGAAGATCGGGTCGGGTCTCTCGGAGGCGGGGTGGAAGGACCTCCGCGCGCGGCTGGATCGGCACGTCGTGCGGGCCAGGCCGGCGCGCGTCGACGCGCTCATCACGCCCGACGTGTGGGTCGAGCCGAAGTACGTGGTGGAGGTGCTGGCCGACGAGATTACCCGGTCGCCGTCGCACACCTGCGGCAAGTCGGGAGATGAGCCGGGGTACGCCCTCCGCTTCCCCAGGATGGTCAGCGGGATCCGGGCGGACAAGGCGCCCGCCGACGCCACGTCCGAACGCGAGATTCTCGACCTCTATCGGCAGCAGCGCCGCCGCCGCCGCTGAGCGCGGCGGCCATCCTCCACGTCACCCGGAGCGCTCCGCCCTCCACCGGTAGTCGCACGCGCGACAGTACCAGTGTGGCGCTCCGGGCCGCTCGGGCACGCCGCCGAGACTGATCCGCCCGGCGGCGTACGCCTGCATGACCTCCAATCGCGCAGGTCCGTACCAGATCGGGACCACCGTGCCGGACCCGCACACCGGGCAGGCCGGGGGCTGGGGTGGCCCCGAGCGCGACTGAAGGGATCCGCCGCGGATCGCGCGCAGCGCGCGAGCTGCCGCGGTCAGGTCCGCGCGGCGGCTGAGCAGCTGGACGGGCCGGCCGGCTCGAGCGACCGCGGCCTCGACCGCGGTGAGCAACTCCGCGTCCGCGAACGGCTTGCGGAGTACGGAGGTGAACGGAGCGGCGGTGCCGGGGGCCGCGCGCTCGGAAGGGGTGCGCCGACCGGACATCCCAACCACCGCCAGCCCGGGCCCGTAGTGGCCGAACACGGCAGCCATCTCCCGCCCACCGATCCGCTCGCTCTCGGCATCGACCAGCACCACCTCGAGTTGGTCGGCGTGTTCTTCGACCAGACGCAGACCTCGGTCGGCGTCGGCCGCATCGAGCACGCCGTAGCCGACCCCGTCGAGGGTCCGCCGGACCAGCTGACGCACGGAGGGATCTTCGTCGATGACAATCGCGGTCGATTGCGGGTTGGACTCGGCTCGGGGCGACATACGACCTACGACCTTCATCGACGACCCTGCCGGCCGGCGCGACAAGCGGAGCACAGGCGTCCGGGCGGCATGGAGGGGGAAGCGTGCCTGCGCCTAGGTCCAATATCGGACCCGGGACCGGTTGCGCAACCCGGCTCAGCCGGTGACCCGCACTCCATCCCGCACGTTGTCGCTGGGATAGACCACCACCGGCTCGCCCGCCTCCACCCCCTTCAGCACCTGGGCCGCCGCGGCCGTGCGCCGCCCGATCTCCACCGGGCGGAGCCGTGCCCGTCCGCCCTCGACCGCGTACACCGCCCATCCGTCTCCCTGCCGGAAGACCGCCCCCGCCGGCACCTGCAACACGTCGGCAGCCTCCCAGACTACAATCCGTGCCTCGACCCGGTACCCGTCACCCAGCCCGCCCCAGCGCTCCCGCCGATCCTCCAGGTCGATGAGCACGTTCACCCGCTGCTCCTCGACGCCGAGCGAGGACACCCGGGTGAATGCCGCCGGCTCCACCCGGTGAACGTGGCCGCGGAGGGTATCGCCGCCACCCCAGCCCTCGATCAGCGCGAGCGCGCCCGGACGGATGTCGACCGCGTCGGTGGTCAGCACGTCCACGACGATCTCCAGGGCGGCCGCGTCGCCGATCTCGAGCAACGGCGCGCCCGCGGCCACGACCGTTTCGCTCTCCTGCAGCACGCGGAGCACCCGGCCGTCCACCGGCGCGGGCACCACGAACTGCTCGCCGGCGGGCACGTCGGCATCGAGGCGCCGGAGCGCGGCCCGGGCGACCCGGAGCTCCGACTCGGCCACGCGAAGGCCGAACTCCGCGCTGGCGCGCTCCTCATCCCGCATCCGCTCGGCCAGCTCCGCCGCTTCCAGAGTCTGGGCCGCCGTGGCGCCGGCCGCGAACAGCTTGCGCTGTCGCTCCGCCTCCCGCCCGGCGAAGTCAGCCGCTGCCCGGGCCCGCCTCACCGCGGTCTCGGCCTGCCGCAGCGCCGCCTGCGCCGCCGCCACCCGGGCCTCCGCCGCCGAGCGGGAGCGGGGGTCGAGCATCGGGGAGACTGCCGGGAGCAGACGCGCCACCGCAGTCCCGCGCTCCACCGAGTCGCCGGGATGCAGCTCGATCCGGGTGAGCATTCCCGCCAGCGGCGCCGACACCACGAACCGGTCCTTCACCCGGGTCATCCCGTCCTCGTCCACCGTCACCCGGAGCGGCCCACGCGCAACCTCGGCCACCTCCACGGGAACCGGATTCGGCCGCAGGGCCCGCGCGATCCCCGCGCCGATCGCGAGGACAACCACGGCGCCGATCACCCAGTTCACCCGCCTGGCAGTGGCCGCCCGCCGTGACGGCACCCGTTGCCGCCTCAAGCTGGGCGCCGGCGCCGTGCGCACCGGTTCCACGCCGGTCTGCGCGGACGGTACCACGGCCTGCTCCGAGACATCCGTCGGGGGGACGGCCGGGATTATCCGCGGATCGGGGTCTGTCGCCATCGCTGCCGCCTTCCTATTCGCGCGTCTTCAGCACACCGATCAGGTCCAGCCGGTCCACCCGGCGGCGAACCAGCAGTCCGCTCACGGCGGAGGATGCCACCACCACGAGCGCCGCGAACGCGTAGGTCCGCGCGGAGATCACCACCGGAAACCGGAACCGCTCCGGGTGGGCGGTCTGCAGCACGAGCTGGGTGAGCCAGGTCCCGAGCAGCAGGCCGAACGGGATCGCCGCCGCCACCTGCACGCCGAGCTCGCCGAGAAGGATGCGGGAGATCTCGGCCCGGGTGAACCCGAGCACCCGCAGGCTGGCGAAGTCCCGTTCCCGGGTCGAGAGTGCCACCCTCGCGTTGTTGTACACCACGCCGACCGCGATGGTGGCGGCGAAGATCGTGAGCACGAGCGTGACCACGGCCATCGACTCGCCGCTCTGCTCCCGGAGCGCCGCTATCACGGCGGCCCGGCTGGTGACGCTGGCCACGGCCGGCATGTCGTTGAGGCGCCGGATGACCTCGGCCTCACTCCGGCGGTCGACCGCCAGCAGCGCCATCGAGACGCTCGGCGCCTCGTCGAGCAGCCGGTTGAGCGCCGGCAGGCGCATGTAGCCCTGGAGGCCCATCAGCTCGTCTACTACGCCCGCGACGGCCAGGTGATGGGTCTCCCAGTCACCCTCGAGGATCCTGGCCGCGACGGAATCTCCGGGCTCGACGCCCAGCAGCTCGGCGAGGGTCCGGGTGAGCAGCACGCCGTCGGCCGGCAGCGGCACCGGCTCGCGGTAGCGGCGCCCCACCACGTGCCGCAGCTCGGAGGCATCGTCGTAGCCGTAGATCGGCACCTCGCGGTACCGATGGCCCGCCTGCAGGCGAGCCGGCGCCACGCGTACTCCTTCCGCTCGCGTGACCGCCGGCAGGTGGGCCAGCGCGCGGACGGCGCGCGGGGGGACCGGGCGCTCGAACGCCACCGTGAGGTCTTCGCGGGTGATGCGCGAGAACTGCATATCGATCAGGTAGTCGAAGGCATCGTCCGCGAACCGGCCGACCACGAGCGTGGCGAGGGCGGTGGCGATGCCGAGCACCGAAAGCACGGTGCGGAGCGGTTGCCGCTCCAGCTCGCGGAGGATCATCCGCACCGCCGGCGGCACGAGCCGCTGGATCCCGAGGCGCTCCACCAGCAGCGGGCGGTACACCGCGGGCGCGGGCGGCCGCATCGCCTCCGCGGGCGGGAGGAGCGCGATCCGCCGCACGGCCGCGAGGGCACCGGCGGCGGCGGTCACGAAACTGGCCGCGGCGCCGGCGAGCACGACGCCGGGTCCCAGGCGGTAGGCGGCGAACGGGAAGCGGAACACGTCGGCGTACACCCCGGTGAGCGCGCCCCCCAGCCAGGCTCCGATCACGATGCCAATGACGGTGCCGAGCAGCACGACGACGGTCACCAGCTTGAGATAGTGCAGACCGATCGCGAGGTCGCCGTAGCCCAGCGCCTTGAGCGCCGCGATCTCGGGACGCTGCAGGTGCACCAGCCTCGACAGCACCACGTTCACCAGGAATACCGACACGCCGAGGAAGATGAGCGGCACCACGGTCGCCCAGACCCGCAGCTGCTCCATCTCCTCCTCGAGCACGTCGTTCGAGGGCTGCCGGCTCCGTCCGACCGCGCTCCGCCCCCCGTACGGGTCCAGCACCCGATCCACGGCGCCGAGCACCGCGGGCTCCGACGCCCCGGGCTGCAGCGCGAGCACGACGTCGTTGAACGCGCCTTCCATGCGGAACGCGGCGGCCACGACGGCCCGGTCCATCCACAGCACGGCAAAGCGCTCGTCGTCCACGCCGATGGCGCCGCCGCGCGGCATCGGATACACGAACTCGGGCGAGCTGGCGAGCCCGACGATCACCAGCTCCCGCCGCTCGCCATTGATCACCGCCGGCAGCGTGTCGCCCGGCGTGAGGCGGCGCCGCTGGGCGAACGACGTGAGCAGCACGGCCTCGTCGGCCCGCCCGCGCTCCACCATGCGGCCGGCCTGGAGCACCAGCTGATTGAGCGGGGGCTGACCCGTCTCGGGGAGGGACACCACCTCCGCGAGCGGCGGCTGCGCGGCGCTCTCGATCGGCAGGCGGACGCTCTCGACGACGCGGGTGGAGACGCGGGCGACACCCGGGATCGCCTCCAGCCGCTGGGCCACCGATTCCGGCGCACGCTCGAGGTGGGCGAAGACATGCCCGAACCGCCAGCGCTCGTAGTAGGCGACCTTCGAGGTCTCGAGCGACTCCCAGGTGCTCTGCAGGGTCACGTACGACGCGATCCCGCAGGCGACGACCAGCGCGATCGTCACCACCTGTCCCAGCAGGTGCCGCAGGTCGCGCAGCAGCTTGCGATCGAGCGTCTTCACCACCGCACGCTCTCCAGGGGCGCCCTCAAGCGGTTCCGCACCTCACGCACGATCCTGCCGTCACCCATCACCACCACGCGGTCGCCGATCGCCGCGATCGGCACGTTGTGGGTGATGATCGCCGTCGTCGTCCCGAGCTCCCGGTTGACGGTTTCGATCGCGGCGAGCACCAGCTTCCCGGTCTCGAAGTCCAGCGCGCCGGTCGGCTCGTCACACAGCAGCACCTCGGGGCGCTTGGCCACCGCCCGCGCGATCGCCACGCGCTGCTGCTCCCCGCCGGACAGCTGCGCCGGGAAATGGTCGAGCCGGTCGCCCAGCCCGACCAGCTCCAGCACCTCCTCGGCCGGAAACGGATCCGGCACGATCTCGGTGACGAGCGCCACGTTCTCCCGCGCGGTGAGGCTCGGGATCAGGTTGTAGAACTGGAAGACGAACCCGACGTGGTAGCGCCGGTAACGCGTCAGCTCCGTCTCCGTGGCGGTAGTGAGCTCGGTCCCGCGGTAGAGGACACGCCCCTCGGTCGGCACATCCAGCCCGCCGAGAATGTTCAGCAGCGTGGACTTGCCGCTGCCCGAGGGGCCGAGGATCACCATGAACTCTCCCTCGTAGAGCGCGAGATCCACTCCCCGCAGCGCGCGCACCGCCACCTCACCCATCTGATAGGTCTTGGTGATCGCGAGGGCCTGGAGGACGACGGCGGCGTCGGACGGATCGGTCATCAAGGCGAGTCTAGCCGATGCCCTTGCGCCCCGCCGTGAACCGGTCGTGAAGATTCCTTCAGAGCCGGTCGAGATCCTCCTTCCCGATGGCGGGCGCCCAGGGCCAGACCTCGTACTGCACCATCCCCTCGCGGGTGAACGGGTCCGCGTCCCGGATGCGGTCGAGCGCGGCCGGCGCATCCTGGTCGGGGACCCGGAGCAGCAGCGCCGCCCCGGTGCGGGGCAGGAACGGCCCGGACGCGAGCAGGATCCCCTGCTCCTTCAGCGTCCGGAGATACGCGCGGTGCACGTCCACGACGGTGAGGATCTCCTCGAGGGGGCGACGATACCGCAGGATGGCGATGGCGTACATTGCTTCGTATCCTTTGTGCCTTCGTGGTCCGGCCCTTCGAGGGCTCCACATGCGTGATGAGATCGGTGCAGCCTATCTGGCGGACGCCCTGCGGGTCCTCCGGCAGTACAAGGACCTCGGCGAGCGCGCCATGGCCCAGGTGCCGCAGGAGGGGTGGTTCCACACCCTCGATCCCGAGTCCAACAGCATCGCGGTCCTCGTCAAGCACCTGGCGGGCAACATGCGGTCGCGCTGGACCGATTTCCTCACCAGCGACGGCGAGAAGCCGGACCGGAACCGCGACGCCGAGTTCGAGACGGAGTCGGGCACTACGGGGGAAGACGTGCGGCGCTGGTGGGAGGAGGGCTGGCGCGCCGTGTTCGCGGCGGTCGAGCCGCTCGGCCCGGCGGACCTGCTGCGCACCGTCAGCATCCGCGGCAAGCCGCTCAGCGTCCTCGAGGCGATCGACCGCCAGATCGCGCACTACGCCTACCACGTCGGGCAGATCGTGCTCCTCGCAAAGCACCTGAGCGGCGGGCGCTGGGAGACCCTGAGCCTACCGAAGCGGCGGGCGAAGTGAGCGGTGAGCCGTCGGGCGGCCGTCTGGTCTGGCCGCCTATGGCGACAGCCGCTCGATCCGCCACCTCCCGTGCTCGCGCACGTACCGCACCCGGTCATGCAGGCGGCTCTCCCGCCCCTGCCAGAACTCGAACGTCTCCGGCCGCACGACGTAGCCGCCCCAGTCGGGCGGCAGCGGGATCTCCTGGTCCGCGAAGTGGGACTCCACGTCGAGCAGGCGCTCCTCCAGCGCCGCGCGGCTCGGGATCACCAGGCTCTGGTGCGAGGTCCAGGCACCGAGCCGGCTGCCCCGCGGCCGGGTCAGGAAGTAGGCCTCGCTCTCCTCGCGCGACAGCCGCCTCGCCGTCCCGGTAACCCGCACCTGCCGCTCGAGCTCGCCCCAGAAGAACAGGAGCGCGGCGTGCGGGTTGGTCTCCAGCTCGCGACCCTTCTGGCTGCGGTAATCGGTGAAGAACGTGAACCCGCGCTCGTCGACTCCCTTGAGCAGCACGACGCGGGCGGACGGCGCGCCCTCCGGCGTGGCGGTCGCGAGCGTCATCGCGTTGGGCTCCAGGATCTCCGCCCGCTGCGCCTCGTCGAACCACCGGGCGAACTGCCGGAGCGGGTCGGGATTCACGTCCCGCTCGTCGAGGCGCTCGAGAGCGTATTCGCGGCGCAAATCGGCGATAGACATGACAGTGAGCAGTGAGCAGTAAGCAGTGAGCATTAAGCAGTGAGCAGGGGCTCCCGCGCAAATCGGAGCTCGCCTCCTTACCGCTCACCGCTCACTTGATCAGGTGCAGCTCCGTCTGCCGCCGGAACGCCCAGCGCGGCACGCCATCCGGGCCCATCACCATGTCCTCCTCCTGCGGCATCCGGATCCGCTGGCCTCCCCACTCGGGAATGGGCGAGGTGGCCTGCAGCTCGACCGAGTACCACAGGGTCGGGATCACCTTGTGATCGCCGCGGCCGGGCACCCCTTCCTGGTAGTCCCACAGGCCGATGAGCGGGCCCGCGCCGTGCCCGTGCAGTCCGATCGGGTGGGAGTAGATCGTTCCCTCGATCGCCTCGGCATGCATGCGGGCCCGGGCCGTCGCCAGGATCTCGTTGCCGCTGCGACCGGGACGGATCTCCTCCATGAGAATGTCCTGCAAGCGGTTCGAGCGGGCGAGCGCGCGCCGGATACCTTCCGGGGCGTCCTCCTCGCCGTCGCGCAGCACGTAGGCGAGATGCTGGACGTCGGTGTTGAGGCGCAGCGCGGTGATCCCCACGTCGCAATGCAGCACGTCGCCGCGCTGAATGACCGGGTCCTCGCCCAGCTCATCGTCCGCAGTCCCGCGGCGCTGCACGTCGACCGACGGCTGGAACCAGGTGCCGAGGCCCAGGTCGTTGACCGTCTGACGGAAATACCAGACCAGATCGCTGGTGCGCGAGACGCCGGGCTTCACGACCCGCTCCGAGAACATCGTGTCGATCACCGCCCAGGTGAGCTTCACGAGCTCGTGATAGAGCTGCTGCTCGTCCGGGAGGCGGGCGGCGAGGAGGTCCACCGGTAGTCCCTCGGCGCGCCTGAACCGCTTGGTCCACACGGGACCGAGCGCGCGCCGCAATCCCTCGTACTCCCCCGCCGTGAGCCCGTCGGCGAACGCGAACGTGCGGGAGATGTTGATCCCGATGACCTTCGGCCGGCGGGCCTCGATGGCTTGCTTCAGGACCTGCCACTGCTGGTCGCCCCAGAGCTCCGCCTGCGGCCCCGCGACGGCGGCCTCGACCCGCCTGGTGGACCGCACGGCCCGGTAAACGCCGCCCTGCGAGCTGCCGCCGAGCGCGATCCGCTCGACGCCCTTCGCGGGGCCGCGGTCCCAGAAGAGGTAGATCGTGCGCCGCCGCGCCGCGAACGTCGTGGGCGACACCAGCGCTCGGAAGACCGGGTCCTCGTTGTACTCGCGCATCGGCACGACCCACATGTCGATGCCGTACCGGCGCATGAGGCCGGGCAGCACACTGTCGAGCCGCTCCTGCAGCCAGCGTTGCTCGCGCTCGGCCTGCTCGCGGAGCGTTCCGAACGGCCGGTACGGCTGGCTTTGGGCGGCGAGATGGACGGGCGGGCAGACGGGCAGGAGCCCGATCGCGAGGGCCAGCGAGAAAGCTCGGACTGGTGAGAGCATGCCGGATAATAGACGGTCGGGCGGCCGGACGGTCGGACGGCCAGACGGCCGGACGGTCGGAGGGCGCTGCTGCGGAGGGCCGGGTCACCGGGACGCTGCGCGCTGGCCGTCTGGCCGTCTGACCGTCTGGCCGTCTGGCCGTCTAGGCTTCCGCCCCGCCCTCCTGCTTCTGCTCCTCCGCGGCCCGCCCGAACACGAGCCCCGCCTCGCTCCGCGCGTTCATCAGCGCGCGCTCCAGCTCGCGGATCTCCTCGTCGGTGCGGCCGGCGGCCCGGAGGCGCCGCCGGCTCTGGATGCTGCGCGCCGCCATCTTCAGCGTGCCGAGCGCCAGGGTCGCGCACCGCTCCCGAAACCCGACCACCTCCCGGCCGAGCGAGTCGATCATCTCGTCGTACGGAAACTCGGCGATTTGGTCGAGCGTCGGCCGGGTCCGGTTGATCCGGTCGGCGAGGATGGACGCCGCCGCCTGGCTGATCGTGCACCCCTCACCCTCGAAGCGCACCGCCTCGATCCGGTCCGACCCGGGCTCGGTCCTGACATGCATGGTGACCAAGTCGCCGCAGCCGGGGTTGCCGCCGGGCATGACCACGTCGGCACCCTCGAGCGCCCCCTTGTGCCGAGGGTGCTGGTAGTGATGGACGAGGCGGTCGATGAGGGCCTGGCGGTCGGCGGGCATGGAAGGAAGCTAACGGCTGTGAGCGGTGAGTGAGCTATCAGCTATGAGCTATGAGCTATCAGCTATGGGCTCATAGCTCATAGCTCATAGCTCATAGCTGATAGCCCACACCTCACGGCTTCTCGATCGGCAACCTCACCGCGTTCCCCCACTCGGTCCACGACCCGTCGTAATTGCGCACCTTCTCGAAGCCGAGCAGATACGTGAGGGCGAACCAGGTGTGCGAGGAGCGCTCGCCGATGCGGCAGTAGACCACCGTGTCCACGTCGCGAGAAAGCCCGTTCTCCTGCTCGTAGAGCATCCGGAGCTCGCTCGCCGGCCGGAACGTGTAGGTCTCCGGGTTCACCGCGCGGGCCCACGGAATGCTGCGCGCCCCCGGGATGTGGCCGCCCCGGAGGGCGCCCTCGCTCGGGTACTCCGGCATGTGGAGTCGCTCACCCCGGAACTCCTCCGGGCTCCGGACGTCCACCAGAGGACGCCGAGCCCGGACGTGCTCCAACACTTCGTCGCGGAAGGCGCGGATCGCCGCGTCGTTCCGCTCACCGACGACGACGTTCCCCTCGGGATACGTCGGCACCTGGGTCTCCAACCGGCGGCCTTCCTGCGCCCAGCGCTGCCGCCCGCCGTCCATCACCTTCAGGTTCTCCAGCCCGAACAGCCGGAAGACCCAGAACGAGTAGCAGGCCCACCAGTTGTTCTTGTCGCCGTAGAAGACGATGGTCGTGTCCCGCTCGATCCCCCTGGAGCGGAGCAGCGCCTGCATCGGCTCCCGCCCCACGTAGTCCCGCACCAGCGGGTCGTTCAGATCCGCCACCCAGTCGATCTTCACCGCCCCCGGGACGTGCCCGGTCTCGTAGAGAAGCACGTCCTCGTCCGATTCGACCAGGCGCACCTTCGGGTCCTTCAGACGCTCCGCCACCCAAGCGGTCGAGACCAGTACGTCCGGATTGACGTAGCCTCGGCGCTCGATCGG
>DASUAH010000109.1:0-2679 GCA_035763885.1 Gemmatimonadales bacterium | reverse complement strand
CGATTCGATCCCCAAGGGCGCGGCGGACGTGCTGAAGAAAGGCATGCCGAATGCGATGGCTGACCTCATCGGTCCGTTCCTCACGCAGCCGAACGAGAAGTACGAAGTGTCGTTCGCCGGTGCGCCGACCGGGAAGTACCGCGGGTACTGCATGCCGCACGTGGCGCTCGGGATGTTCCTAACGATCACGGTGAAGTAAGGCGGAACGTCCGCCTCGAAGCCCGGCGGCCCCGGTCTCCGATCGGGGCCGTTCGGTTTTCTCTGCACGAATACCGTGCGCATGCCGGAGAAGGAGCGCCCCTGAGAAGCATGGCCCTGCGACGGGAGTCAACCGCGACCGTTTGACTTTCCCATGCCCCGCCCGGATGTTCTGAGGCCGGGGCCCCATCCATGTCCTCGTTCTTCGACCAGGTGCGCGACGGCCTGGCACCGCGGGGTTACGAAGTCGTGCGCGAGCTCGCCAGCGGCGGCATGGGCACGGTCTTCTTGGCGCGGCAGATCGGCCTCGACCGCCTCGTCGCGATCAAGGTCATCCGTCCGGAGCACCACACCGCACACGCGGCGGAGCGCTTTCTGCGCGAGGCACAGGCGCTGGCCCTACTCGCGCACCCCAACATCGTGCGAGTGTTCGACTCTGGTGAAGCGGCAGGGATTCCCTTCTACGTGATGGAATACCTCGAGGGAAAGACCGTCGCCGATCACTTGGTGAGCGGCCCCCTCGACCGGAACCTGGCGCTCAAGCTCGGCCGCGATCTGCTGGCTGCGCTGGAGGCGGCGCACAACCACGGCGTGGTCCACCGTGACGTCAAGCCCAACAACGTCTTCTTCATCGGCGGGTCGGCCATCCTGGTCGACTTCGGGATCGCGAAGCGCCGGACCGACCAGGGCGACGTGGATACTCCCGACGGGCCGCGGGTCACCGATCCAGCCGCGGTTCCCGGCACGCTCGATTACATGGCGCCCGAGCAGCTCGCCGGCGGCGACGCGACCGAGACCAGCGATCTCTACTCGGCCGCGATGGTGATCTACGAAGCCTACACGGGCCGTCACTGGAACGATGCCGCGCGGTCGGGGCCGCTCCGCACCTGGGCGGGTGTGCCGCACCGAGTGGCGCGCGTGCTGCGGCGTGGACTGGAATGGGCGCCACCAGATCGTTGGTCCGACGCGGCTTCGTTCCGGCGCGCGCTCTGGCACACGCGCGTGCGCACCTACCAGTGGCGCACCTTCTGGCTCACGACCGGCGGTCTCGCCGCGGGCGCGATGCTGGTCATGCTGTTTGGGCCGGTGTCCAGAGCCGGGCCGACACTCGAGGTGCAGCTCGACCGCTTCGAGACGAGCGGTGCAGCGCCGCCTTGGCTCCCAGACTCGGTGACGCGCGCGCTGATCGTAAGTCTCGGGCGGTACCCTGATGTCGTGGTGAGGCCCGCCGTCCTGGGGGCGCGCTTGCGGCGGCGCACCGTGCTCGGCGGGACGGTTGCGTCCACTCGGGAATCGCTGTACGTCACGGTCCGTGGGCCGGGCCGGCCCCCGCTGCTCGTCGCCAGGAGCGGCTCGTTGGGCCGCCTACCGCTGGTCGTCGACAGCTTGGCGGACGATCTGTTCGCCGAGCTCGTGGGGCTGAGCCCGATCGACTCCGCCGTGCGCCCGAAGACTCCCGGCGGCCGAGCCGCGTTCTTGCGGGCTGAGCAGCTCTTCGTCCAGGCTCGCTGGGGTGACGCTTACGCCGCCTACGGGAGGGCTGCGGCGGCCGATACCGGATGCAAGCTCTGCTTCTGGCGGCAGGCGGAGGTCGGTCGCTGGCTGGCGCTGTCACAAGACCGCTCCGTCATCGACCCACATCTGGGGCCCATCAGTGCTTTTCCGCCGCCTTACCAGAGCCTGATCCGCGCCGACACGATGCCGTTCGCCGCTCGCCTGGACACGCTCACGCGCATCACCGAGCGGTGGCCGGACTTCCTGTTTGGACAGTTCCGCCGGGCCGACGAGCTCATGCATCGCGGACCGCTGATCGGGCACGCTCGTGCCGAGGCGATTGGCCCGTACCAGGAGGTGCTGCGTCTGCGGCCGCGTTTCGGACCGGCCTGGGAGCATCTCGCGTGGATTCACATCGCGGAGGGGGATTCCGCGGATGCCGCGAGCGCGATGGATCAGTACCGGGCGAGCAGCGAGTCGTCGGATGCCCGCACGGCCGGAGTGCGTGCGCTCCTGGAGTTGGCGTTTGCGTTCCGCTTCCAATCGGAGCGGGAAGCGCGCGAGCTCCTCAACATACTCCTGGGGCAGGTCGAGGCTTCCGGCTTCAAGGATCTCGACGCCGGCGCGCGTTTTCTACCCTATTTCGGCGATGCCCGTGGCGCGATCGAATTCGGCCGGCTGCTCGAAGAGCGGCCGAGCTTTCAGCGCTCGGCCTTGACGGCTCAAGCGCTCGGGTATGTGGGCGTCGGCCGGTCGGACTCGGCGCGCTGGGTCCTGCGCCGGCTCGCCGATCGGTACCGCGATCCTGGCCTCGGGTTGTTCGCGGCGGAGCTCGACGCGGTCCTGGCGTTCCTCGACGGCGACTCCGCCGCGGCCGGCCGCTGGCCGAGCGTTCGCCAATCCCTCGAGGGCTACGCGTCCCTCCGCCTCGAGTCCCCGGAGCGGCGGCGCCGGGCGGCGTGGATGCTCAGCGTCGGCGCTCGGCGG
>DASUAH010000108.1:0-7009 GCA_035763885.1 Gemmatimonadales bacterium | reverse complement strand
GACGGCCGGCGGTTCCGTGCCCGGCCGCGCCGCCGGGGCCGGCGCGGCCGAACTATCCGTCTGGCCATCTGTCCGTCCGACCGTCTGTCCGTCCGACCGTCGGGCCGTCCGCCCCTCCTCCGACCACGGCATCATCGCCCGGAGTCTGCGGCCCACCACCTCGATCGGGTGGTCCTTGTCGGCCTGGCGCATCCGGTCGAAGTTCGGCCGCCCCACGCGGTTCTCCGCCAGCCACTCCCGCGCGAAGCGCCCGTCCTGGATCTCCGCGAGGATCCGCCGCATCTCCGCCCGGGTCTCTTCCGTGACGATGCGAGGCCCCCGGGTATAATCCCCGTACTCCGCGGTGTCGCTGATCGAGTAGCGCATGAACTGCAGCCCGCCGCGATTGATCAGGTCCACGATCAGCTTGAGCTCGTGGAGGCACTCGAAGTAGGCCATCTCCGGCGAGTACCCCGCCGCCACGAGAGTCTCGAACCCGGCCTTGATCAGGGCGCTCGTGCCGCCGCAGAGCACTGCCTGCTCGCCGAAGAGGTCGGTCTCGGTCTCCTCGCGGAAGGTCGTCTCGAGGACTCCCGCCCGGGTACAGCCGATTCCAGCCGCGTAGGCGAGCGCGTTCGCGAGCGCTTCGCCGCTCGCGTCCTGGTGCACCGCGACCAGCCCGGGGACGCCGCGGCCGGCCTCGAACTCGCTCCGCACCAGGTGGCCCGGTGACTTCGGCGCCACCATGGACACGTCCACCCCTTCGGGCGCGACGATCTCGCCGTAGTGGACGTTGAACCCGTGCGCGAACATGAGGGTCTTGCCCGGCGCCAGGCCCGGCGCCACTGCGCTCTCGTACACGGCGCGCCCATCCTGATCCGGTACCAGCAGCATGACGGTGTCGGCGGCGCTCGCCGCTTCGGCGGCCGGCCGGACATCGAGCCCCGCCGCCTTTGCGCGGGCCCACGACCCCCCGCCCGGGCGCAGGCCGACGATCACGCGCGCACCGCTGTCCCTGAGGTTGAGGGCGTGCGCGTGGCCCTGGCTGCCGAAGCCCACGATGGCGAACGTGCGCCCGGCCAGCCGGTCGCGATCGGCGTCGCGGTCGTAGTACATGCGGACTCGTGGGGCGGTCATGGAACCGTCTCCGACGTGAGGGTGAGCACGGCGCCGGCACCGCCGGTCCGCTCGAGCGCCACCGTCCCGGTCCGGGCGACGTCGAGGACCTCGAAGCGCTCCAGCGCGCGGAGGAAGGACAGGACGAACGCCTCGGAGCCGCTCACCTCCAGGATGACGCCGTCCGGGGATTCGTCCACGATGGTCGCCTTGTACAGCAGCGCGACGTCGAGCAGCTCGCCGTAGCGGTCGTGATCCGCCCGTACCTTGACCAGCGCGAGCTCGCGCGCCACCCCCTCGCACGCGGGAAAGGCGGCCGCGTCCCGCACGCCCGTCACGTTGTGCAGCTGGCGCGCCACGCGGTCGGCGGTGTCGGCATCGGCCTGTAACATGATCGTCAACCTCGCGCATCCCGGGGTGCCGCTGGGGCCCACCGCGATGCTCCTGATGGGAAGATTGCGCCGCCGGAGGATCCCGATCGCGCGCGTGAGCGTGACCAGCTCCTCGTCGAGCAGGACCGACAGCGCGTGCGCATCGGTCATGCGGGTGCCAGCGGCGCCGGCGCGGGCTCGCCCTCGATCGGCTCGGAGAGCGACGCGCCCGGCGGGATCATCGGGAACACGTTGGCCTCCTGCTCGATGATGAATTCCACCAGCGTGGGCCCGTCGGTGCCCATCGCGGCACGGAGCACCTCCTCGGTGCGCGCCGCATCTTCCACCCGCCAGCCGGCGATGCCGTACGCCGCCGCCAGCTTGACGTAATCGGGGCTCCAGATCGGGGTAGCGGAGTAACGGCGGCCATGGAAGAACTGCTGCCATTGCCGCACCATCCCGAGATAGCCGTTGTTGAAGATCGCCATCTTCACCGGGATCCGCTCCTGCACCATGGTGGCGATCTCCTGCATGTTCATCTGGAACCCGCCGTCGCCGGAGAGGGCCCAGACCGGCTCATCCGGCCGCGCGAACTGCACGCCGATGGCCGCCGGCACGGCGAAGCCCATCGCGCCCAGCCCGCCGGACGTGATGTGCGTGTTCTCGCGGCGATAGGGATAGAGCTTGGCGATCCACATCTGGTGCTGCCCCACGTCGGACACGATCGTGCAGCGGCCGCCCGTGACTTCGTGCAGGCTGCGCAGGATCGAAGCAGGCGAGAGCCCGCCGCGGTACTGCTCCACCCGCGTGCGCACCCATCCGTTGATCTCCGCGCGCCAGGCGTCGCAGTCGCGCGGGCGGACCTCCTCGAGCAGCTCGAGCAGCGTGGCCCGGGCATCCCCCACGAGGCCCACCGCGACCGGAACGTTCCTGCCGATCTCGGCCGGGTCGAACTCGATGTGGATGATCCGCGCGCGGGGAGCGAACTGGGCCGTGTTGCCCGTGACCCGGTCGTCGAAGCGGAGGCCCACGCCGACGAGCAGGTCGGCGTGCTGGATGGCCCGGTTGACGTGCACCTCGCCGTGCATCCCGGGCATGCCGAGGTGCAGCGGATGCGCCTCGGAGAACCCGCTGATGCCGAGCAACGTGGTGATCACCGGGATCCCGGTGCGCTCGGCGAGCGCCCGGAGCTCCTCGCAGGCGCCGCTCAGCAGCACCCCGTGGCCGGCCATGATCAGCGGCCGCTTCGCCTCGGCGATGAACCGCGCGGCCCGCCGCACCGCCGCGTCGCGGGATTCCGGCAGCCAGCGCTCGGGCACCGGCTTGCTCACCGTCCGACCGGCCGACCGGCCGGCCGGCCGATACTCCGCCTTCTGGTTCTGCACGTCCTTCGGCACGTCCACCAGCACCGGCCCCGGCCGCCCCTCCCGAGCGATGGCGAACGCCTCGTGCAACCGGTCGGCGAGCTCGGCGACGTCGCGGACCAGCACGTTGTGCTTGGTGATCGGCTGGGTGATCCCGATGACGTCGGTCTCCTGGAAGGCGTCGCGGCCGATCATCGGGCGGGCCACCTGCCCCGTGATCGCCACGACCGGGGAGTTGTCCATGTGCGCCGTGGCCAGCCCGGTGACCAGATTGGTCGCGCCCGGCCCCGAGGTCGCCACGCACACGCCGGGGCGCCCGCCGGCGCGGGCGTAACCGTCGGCCGCATGCGCGGCGGCCTGCTCGTGGCGCACCAGGATGTGGCGCAGCCCCGGATACTCCGGCAGGGCGTGGTAGAACGGCATGATCGCCCCGCCCGGGTAGCCGAAGAGCACGTCCACCGCCTCCTCGAGCAGGACGCGGCAGATGATCTGGGCACCGGTCAGCGTTTCGGGCATCATCACTCCTGGGTGAGTGAGCAGAGAGCAGCGAGCTCAGGCGGCCCCGCTTACCGCTTACTGCTCACTGCTCACTGCTCACTGCTCACTGCTTACTGCTCACTGCTCACTGCAGTTCACACCCCCCACAGGTAGTTCGCGTTGTGCGCGGCCGCCTCGAGGCTCTCGGCATGCCGGGACTTGTTCAGCGCGTGGATCAGCGCGCGGGCGCTTGCTTCCACGATGTCGGTGGACGCGCCCTGTCCGCTCAGCGACTTGCCGTCCACCCGGGCCTGCAGGAAGACCTGCCCCACGCTGTCGCGCCCCGGCGTGACCGACCGGAGCTGCAGGCTGATCACCTCGACGGGTCGTCGCAGGATCTCGCTGATGGCGGTGAACGCGGCCGCGATCGGGCCGTCGCCGCTCCCGTTCGCCGACCGCTCGCCGGCCCAGGGACCGGTGAGGCGCACCTCGGCAGTGGCGGGCACGCTGCCGCAGACGATCCGGAGGTGGGTGAGCTGGTACTCCTCGGGCGCATCGTGGAACGAGTCGTGGAGCAGCGCGAGCAGGTCCTCGTCCAGGATCTCGCGCTTGCGGTCGGCCAGCGTGGTGAAGCGCCGGTAGATCTCGTTCAGCGTGGGCTCGTCCAGGTCGTAGCCCAGCTCGCGGAACCGGCGGTCCAGCGCGTGCCGCCCCGAGTGCTTGCCGAGCACCAGCGTGGATTGGGGGATCCCCACCATCTCCGGCCGCATGATCTCGTAGGTGAGACCGTTCCGCAGCATGCCGTGCTGGTGGATGCCCGCCTCGTGGGCGAAGGCGTTCCGCCCCACCACCGCCTTGTTCGGCTGGGGGAACACGCCCGTGAGGTACGACAGGAGCTGGCTGGTGCGGTAGAGCTCCTGGGTGACGATGTGGGTGCGGAAGCCGAGCTGCGGCCGCACCACTGCGGCCATGACGAGCTCCTCGAGCGCGGCGTTCCCGGCCCGCTCGCCGATGCCGTTCACCGTGCACTCCACCTGACCGCACCCCGCCTGGATGGCGGCGATGGTGTTGGCGACCGCGAGGCCGAGATCGTCGTGGCAGTGCGCGCTGAACGTCACGCCGTCGGCCCCGGGCACCCGCTCCCGCACCGAGCGGAACATCGCGCCGTACTCCGCCGGGGTGGCGTACCCGACCGTATCCGGCAGGTTGATGGTCGTCGCGCCCTCGGCGATCGCCGTCTCGACCGCCCGGCAGAGGAAGTCCGGGTCGGTCCGGCTCGCGTCCTCGGCCGACCACTCGACGTCGTCGGCGTACGAGCGGGCCCGGCGCACGCCGTCCCGGATGAGCTGAAGCGCGTCGTCCCGGCTGACACGGAGCTTCTCTCGCAGGTGCAGGTCGGATGTCGAGAGGAAGACGTGCAACCGGGAACGAGCCGCGCCCCGCACCGCCTCGCCCGCCAGGTCGATGTCGCGGTCCAGGCAGCGCGCGAGGGCGGCGATGACCGGGCGCCGCACCTCCGCGGCCACGTCGCGGACGCTGCGGAAATCACCATCGGACGCCGCCGGGAACCCGGCCTCGATCACGTCCACGCCCAGGGCATCGAGCTGCCGCGCGAGTCGGACCTTCTCCTCCGCGGCGAGGCTGTTGCCCGGCGCCTGCTCGCCGTCGCGCAGGGTCGTGTCGAAGATGATGACGTCCTTGGCCATGTGGGTCCTCGTGTGGTCTACGCCGAAAAGCGAAGCGCCGCGGCCCCTGGGGTCCGCGGCGCTGGATTCTCCGAGCTGTCCTGCTGTCCTATGCTCTGTCGACCGGCACGCCGCGAACCCTCTGCTGCCCCATAAGGACGAGAAGCAGGAGGCCGATAAGGCCGACGAGAATGAGCGCGGTG
The DNA here is from genome assembly GCA_035763885.1 of Gemmatimonadales bacterium. Lineage (GTDB taxonomy): Bacteria > Gemmatimonadota > Gemmatimonadetes > Gemmatimonadales > GWC2-71-9 > DASQPE01. The sequence goes on along the minus strand of DASUAH010000108.1, from coordinate 1,814 downwards.
CCGATCATCGGGTCTGGTCTGGCGCGGGTTCCGGTCTGCGGCCTGGGTGCGAGTGTGAATAAAGTTGAGTTAGGCAGAGTAGAGCCCGGGGCGGGCCCTGTCAAGGCACCCCCGGAAAACCGGCCCGTCCCCGCTTGACGCTCCCCCGCCGTATGCATAAGATTGCAAGGCAATGACTACCTGTCTCGCCCGAATTCCGCTCGTCGTCGTCCTCGACCGCTCTACGGGAGCGACCGGGTAGATCGCGCGCGTAGGCGAGACGCACCCCGGCCCGCTCCCCGTGAGGGAGCGGGCTTTTCGTTGGCGGAGGCACCATGGTGAAGGACCCCCACGCGGCGACCTGCGGCGGAGCCCTCGATCCCCGGCGTGAGCACGACGCCTGCGGCACCGGGCTGGTCGCCCGCGCCTCGGGCCAGCGCTCGCACGAGGTCGTCGCGATGGCGCTCGAGGCCGTGGCCCGGGTGGCCCACCGGGGGGCGGCTTCCACCGACAACTCGGGGGACGGCGCGGGGCTCCTCACTCAGATTCCGCACCGGCTGTTCTTCCGCGACGCCTACCGCCTCGGACTCCGGCTCCAGCCGGGCCGTCCGTTCGGGGTCGGCGCGTTCTTCCTGCCGGCGGCGACCGACGCCCTCGCCGGCGCCACGGCGCTGATCGAGGCGGTCCTGGCCGAGGACGGCATTCCCTTCCTCGGCTGGCGCGACGTGCCGACGCATCCCGCGGCGCTGGGGCCGACCGCCCGCGCGTCGTGCCCGGTGATCCGGCAGGCGTTCGTCGGCATGCCCGCCGGGAGCGCCGACGAGGACGCGTGGGAGCGAAGCCTGTACCTCGCGCGCCGGGAGATGGAACGACGCGCGGCGGCCGCGAGGCTCCCCGGGTTCTACGTCTGCTCCCTCTCCTGCCGGACCATCGTCTACAAGGCGCTGCTCACCGGGACCCAGCTCCCGGTCTTCTACACCGACTTCCGGTATCCCGAATACGAGACCGCGATCGCGGTCTTCCACCAGCGCTACTCGACCAACACGCTGCCGAGCTGGCCGCTGGCGCAGCCGTTCCGGCTGCTCGCACACAACGGCGAGATCAACACGCTCTGGGGCAACCGGAACGCCATGGCCATGCGGGAGTCGCTGCTCGACTCGCCGATCTGGGGCCGCATGGTGGAGCGGGTGCGGCACGCCATCTGGAAGGACGGCAGCGACTCGGCGAGCCTGGACAACGCCATGGAGCTGCTGGTGCGCTCCGGGCGGGACCCGGTGCACACGCTGATGATGATGATCCCGCAGGCATGGGAGAAGTACCCCGACCTGCACCCCTCCATCAAGGCGTTCTACGAGTACCACCAGTGCGTGCTCGAGCCGTGGGACGGCCCCGCGGCGGTCACCTTCAGCGACGGCCTCCTTGCCGGCGCCATCGTCGACCGCAACGGCCTTCGCCCGTGCCGGTACAAGATCCGCGCGGACGGCCTGGTCGCCGCCGGGTCGGAGGTCGGTCTGGTGGACCTCGACCCCCACGAGGTGGTGGAAAGCGGCAAGGTCGGGCCCGGCGAGGTCCTGGTGGTGGACACCCGGCGGGGCGAGGTGATCCGGAACGTCGACGCGAAGCTGGAGGTGGCCAGTCGCCGGCCCTACGCGCGCTGGGTAGCGCGCTACATGGCGCGGCTGGAGCCGGATCCCGACCGGGTGCCGGTGGCCCCGGCCCCGGAGGGGGTGGGCCGGCTGCAGCGTGCGTTCGGCTACGGCTTCGAGGATCTGCGGCATGGCATCGAGCCAATGGCGCAGACCGGGGTGGACACGGTCTGGAGCATGGGCGACGAC
>DASUAH010000107.1:0-15517 GCA_035763885.1 Gemmatimonadales bacterium | reverse complement strand
TCGAGGCCGAGCTGACGATCATCGATGGCTTCAATGCCCGCCGCGCCGGCCATGCCGCCGTGGACACGATCGAGCTCAAGGCGGCCTGCGAGGCGGCGGCCGCCGCCGCGCTCGGCGCGATCGACCGCAGGCTGGACGCGTTCGTCGAGATCCCCGTGGCGCAGGATCCCGGCCCGCTCGTGGCGGCACTTGCGCGCCTGGGCGCGCGCGCCAAAGTGCGGACCGGCGGCGTCACCGCCGATGCCTTCCCCTCCTCCGTTGAGCTGCTGCGGTTCATCCGGCGCTGCAAAGAGGCGCAGGTTCCGTTCAAGGCGACAGCCGGGCTGCACCATCCGCTCCGCGCAAGCTATCCCCTCACCTACGACGCCGGGAGCGCGCGCGCGACCATGTTCGGGTTCCTCAACGTGTTTCTCGCCGCGGCGTTCGTGGCGCAGGGGATGGACGACGTGGAAGCGCTCGCCGTGCTCGAGGAGTCCTCGCGCGACGCCCTCCGCTTTGACGACGAGGGCGTGGCGTGGCGCGATCACCGGCTGAGCGAGGCGGAGCTGCGTCACACCCGGCGGCACCTCGCCGTGGCGTTCGGCTCCTGCTCCTTTCGCGAGCCGATCGAGGGCCTCCGCGGCTTCGGTCTGCTGTGAGCCGCCCGCTCGACGAGACGCACGATCCCACGCTGCGCAGCTGGGTGGCGTCCGCGGATGGGCATCCCGACTTTCCCATCCAGAATCTGCCCCTGGGCGTGTTTCGGCGCCGCTCGACCGCCGAGCGCGGCCGGGTGGGCGTCGCCATCGGGGACGGCATCCTGGACCTGGCCGCGTGCGTCGAAGGGGGACTGCTGCCGGGAATCCCCCAGGCCACGGCCGCGGCGTGCGCGGAGCCGGTGCTGAATCGGCTGATGGAACTCGGCCCGGATGCCGGGAGCGCGCTGCGCCGCGCGCTGAGCCGGCTCCTGGCGGCCTCCGACGCTGGGCCCGCGACGGCAGCGCGCGCCGCCGAACGTCTCCTCGTGCCCATGCAGGAGGCCGAGCTGTCCGTCCCCGCGAGCATCGGGGACTACACCGACTTCTACGCGTCGGTCCATCACGCGGCGAACGTCGGCGCCCTCTTCCGTCCGGACCATCCGCTGCTGCCGAACTACAAGTGGGTGCCCATCGGCTATCATGGCCGCGCGTCGTCCATCGTGCCCAGCGGGGCGCCGGTGCGGCGGCCCGAGGGCCAGGTCCGCGAGGACCCGAACGCACCCCCGCGCCTCGCTCCGACGCGCCGGCTCGATTACGAGCTCGAGGTCGGGCTGTTCGTCGGCCCGGGCAACGCGCTGGGGCAGCCCATTCCCATCGCCGAGGCGGAGCGGCATCTCTTCGGCATCTGCCTCGTGAATGACTGGTCCGCCCGGGACGTGCAGGCGTGGGAATACCAGCCGCTTGGACCGTTTCTGTCGAAGAACTTCGCCACGACGGTGTCGCCCTGGGTCGTGACCGTGGACGCGCTGGCGCCGTTCCGCGCGCCCGCACTCTCGCGTCCGCCGGGCGACCCCGCGCCGCTTCCCTATCTCCTGGACGAGCGCGATCAGCGTGAGGGCGCCATCGACGTGACCCTGGAGGTGTGGCTCTCGAGCGCGGCCATGCGGCATCAGGGTGTGCCGCCGCTGCGGGTGAGTCGTGGGCGGCTCGCCGATCTCTACTGGACACCGGCTCAGCTCGTCACCCACCACGCCTCGGGCGGGTGCAACCTGCGGCCGGGCGACCTGCTCGCCAGCGGAACGGTGTCCGGTCCCGCGCGCGACTCGCTGGGCTGCCTGCTGGAGCTGACCCGCCGCGGCGCGGACCCGATCCGGCTGCCCACCGGCGAGCAACGGGCCTTCCTCGAGGACGGCGACGAGGTGGTCATGCGCGGGTGGTGTGAACGGGAGGGCGCGGTGAGGATAGGGCTGGGGGAGTGCAGGGGGCGAATAGTCAGCAGTGAGCAGTGAGCAGTGAGCAGTGAGCAGTGAGCAGTAAGCAGTGAGCAGTGAGCGGTAAGCAGTGAGCAGTGAGCCCCGGCGCACACCGGAGCCCCCTGCTCACTGCTTACTGCTCACTTCACGGCACCGTCACCGCAGTCAGCGTAAAGGTCACCGGCGGCGCGGCCACGCCCTCGATGATCGTCACCGCGTGTGACGCGGGCTGCGCCGTCACGTTGAGGGTGCCCGGCGGAACCAGCGTGATGGTGTAGGGCCCGGTCATGGGCGAGAGAAAGAACCGCGTCTCGCCCGTCGTCGGATCGAAGGCCTGGGTAAGCGGGACCGGACCCCCGGCCGCGTTCGCCTCGAAATCGGCGAAGGTGACCGCCGTGCCGTTCACCTCGGGCAGCGTCACCCCCTCAGCGAGCTCGAGCCTCACCCTCACGCTGCCGGTGAACGAGATGTCCGCCGCCTTGATGATGGGGCTCATCACCCACTGGCCCGAGCCGCCGGCCAGCTGGCCGAAGCTCTGCGCCACGTCGAAGTCGAGCGCAATCACCTGCTGCCCGCTCTCGAGGGTCACCGGCCCGTCCTCGAAGTCCACCTTGAGCCCCGACGCATCCCAGCTGGGCGTCTGCAGCACGCCGTCCGCCGGCGCGAGCTCGGGAGGCAGCTGATAGCCCGGGGTGGCGTACACGTTGCCGTCGCCGTCCTGGACGTAGCCGCCGCCGATCACGAACCGGATCTGCTGGTAGCGCCCGGCGGGCACCTCCACACCCTGAAGCAGCACGAGCGACTGGCTGCCGAGGTCGCAGAGCTCCACCTGCACAGGGTTCGACCGGAGCGTGACGCGACCGCCCTCACCCTGCAGGTAGATCTCATTGATCGTCACCCCCGCCGCCTGGAAGGGACAGCTGAGCGCCGCGACGTCGGCCGTCAATGTGCGAGCGCCAGCCCCACTGCCCGTCTCCGAAAGCGTCGGGTTGGTGCCGCCCCGGCGAAGCACGACGGTCACTTCGGCCGAGCCGGGCCCGGTACCTTCGCTGCAGGCGGCGAGAGTCGCGAGCGCCAGCGCGCCCATCGAGCCGATCAGCCGCCGAGTAATCAGAGGAAGCATCAAGAGTCTCCTGATGATGGTCGAGAGAATGGCCCTCGCAGGGCAAGACTCACACCAGCGAGAACATCGCAACGCACTGCGGCGAGCACGCGCGTAGTATTTGCTGCTACGTCTATGCCCTCTGCCCGATTCATGGCATCGTGAGCGACGCCGAGGGCACAGCCATTGCGCCGGTTGGGACCGAACCGTGGCGGCTGGTCTAACCCCGTGGAGGACCACGCGATGCTGAGATTCCTCTACCTGCTCGGCTCGGGCTATCTGGCGATCTGCGTCGCCGCGCTCGTCCTGCCCGGTGCTCCGCCCCTCTCGCACGGCGCCGCCGCCCTGGTCGTTCCGGGCGGCGGCGCCGGCGCGACCTGGTTCTCGCGGATCAAGCCGTACTGCAACTCGGTTGAGGTGGCGTTCGCGCAGCAGAGCTCTCCGCCGCCCGACAGTCCGGACGGCCTGGGCTACAGCGCCGCGTGCTACGCCCTGGCCGGCCGCATAGAGGCTGCGCGCGCCGCGATCGAGCGGCTGCCGGCGCGGCACCGGTCCTACGCCGCCGGCATCGTCTTCAACGTGGGTCATCCGGTGGCCGACGCGGGCGACGATCAGTCCGCCGGCCCGATCATGGGGCTGGTGATCGAGTATCAGCCCGACAACTACATGGCGCTCTACCACGCCGGCATGTCGGAGTACGCGCTGGGCCAGCCGGAGCTCGCGCGGGCGCATCTCGAGCGCTTCCTGCAGCTCTACAGCAGCCCCGACGGGTGGCGGTCTAACGCCACCGAGGTCCTCTCCCGCCTCGGCCGCCGGCCATGATCACTCCGGCGTACCTCGAGCCGGGAGCCCTGCTCAACGAGCGGTACGAGATCGCCCGCGAGATCGGTCGGGGCGGCTTCTCGGTCGTGTACCGCGCACGCGACCGCGCCCTCGAGACGGACGTGGCGATCAAGCTGCTCGTCCCGCCGCCGGCCAGCGCGCGGACTGCCCGGGAGCGGCTTCGCCGCGAGGTGCAGGCGGTGCGTGGGCTGGCCCACGCCAACATCGTCGGAGTCCACGACTTTCTCGAGGAAGGGGCGTGGAGCTTCGTGGTAATGGACCTGGTGGACGGCCCGGACCTCGGGGTGCGCGTGCGGGACCGTGGGCCGCTCTCGCCCGACGATGCGGCGCGGGTCGGCGGCGAGATCGCGGCGGCGCTGGCTGCAGCACACCGCGCCGGGATCCTCCACCGGGACGTGAAGCCGCAGAACATTCTGCTCGACCGCGACGGCCGGGCGCGGCTGGCCGACTTCGGGGCGGCGCGGCTCGAGGGGCAGGCCACGATGACGCGGACCGGCGGCCTGGTCGGAACGCTCGATTACCTCGCCCCCGAGGTGATGGCGGGAATGCGGGGCGATGCCCGCGCGGACGTCTACGCGCTCGGCATGACGCTGCATTTCGCGCTCACGGGACGGCTGCCGGACCGCACCTCGCCGCATCTGCCGCCGGAGGCCGCCGCCGAGGGGCACCACCCGCGCCGGGAGCGCGGCGAGGTGCCTGACTGGCTCGATGCGGCGGTGGCGCACGCCACCCGAGCGGACCCGGCGCGGCGCTTCCCGTCGGCGCTGAGCCTCGCTGATGCGCTGGCCGGCCGGGATGCGGTCCCGGCGGTCGCCGCCCGTCCCGCTGCCCTCGACTTCTGTCTGCTGTGCGGATCGAGCGCCGCGGCCGGGCTGACCCGCTGCCCCGATTGCGGCGGGCTGCCTGCCGGCCGCGCGGACGTGCTGGTGTTCGCGGCACCGCCGGCCGGCGTGCGCGGATGGCTCGAGGCGCGCAGCGCACTGGAGCGACTAGCGGCGTCCGTCCCGCACCCGCCGGACGTAGGCGCCGCCGCCCGTGGCTCCCGCGCGCTGGTGCGCACCGCGAGCGGCAGCGCAGACGTGGTGTTGCAGCGATTCCGCGAGCGCGGCATCCCCGTCCGGGCCGTACGGGCCGGACACGCGTGGTCCGCGGTGCCGGCGCGGCTGTATGCCCTGGTCGCTGCGATCGCGATCCTCGGCATGTACACCGGATTCATGCGGCTGCCGTACCTGTGGACCAGCACACCGCTCGTGGTCGGCCTGTTGCTGGTCGGCGCGCACCGCGCTGTCCAGCGCCCGCTCCTGGCGCCGAAGCGCGCGCGCTCGGTCCTGCCGCCGGCGCTCGATCGGCGGCTGAGCGAGACGCTGGGGCGGCTGCCGCCCGGTCCCGCACGGACGCTGCTTGCGGATCTCGCGCGGCTGGCTCATGGCGTCATCGGTCGGCCCGCGGGCGGGGGAGCGCCGGGGCCCGATGCCGACGTCGCCGAGCTCCTGGGCCGCGCCTGCGACGCCGCCTCGGACCTCCAGGGACTCGACGACACCCTGGCGCTGCTGGAGCGGCGCCGGGAGGAAGCCGAGGGGGCACCCGAGGCGTGGGGCGAGAGCATCACCGGCGTCGAGCGGAGCCGCGACCGGCTGGTGCAGCAGCTGCTGCAGGCGCTGACCCTGCTCGGTCGCCTGCAGGGCCACGCCGCCGACGCGCGCGCCGCGGGAAGCGAGGTCGCGGCGCTGGCGAGCGACCTGGCCGCGAGGGGGGAGCTGCACGCGGCGGCGCTGCGGGAGGTGGAAGCGATCCTGGCGGACAGCCAGACGGCCGAGAGCCAGACGGCCAGACGGCCGGACGGCCGGACGGCCGGTCGCTCGGCGGGCTAACCCGGCCTCACCGCCGAATCTGGCCGTCTGACCGTCCGGCCGTCTGGCCCCGTCTGGCCTCACCCCCGCTGCACGATCTTGTTCAGGATCTGCTGCGCGTACTCCTTGTCCCACTCCGCCACGTTCTTCCGCGCGGTCACCTCGACCTTCGTGGTGGACGGGCTCTGGCGCTCCATGGTCACCGTGACGTCGAGATCGCCCTTGGTGCCCTTGAGCTCCTGCTTGTCTCCGCCGTCCTCGCTCTTGGTTTCGGTGATGGTGACGCCCTCTTCCCGGAGGACTGCGCGCGCCCGGGACGCGACGTTGTCCACCGATCCCTCGACGACCGATTCCGCCCCGCGCGTCGTCAGGTAGATGCCTGTGCCCGCGCCTGCGGCTGCCGCCGCGGCGACGCAACCCGGCAGCGCGACGGCGCATGCGAGCGCGAGCGCCCACTGCGCTCGAATCTTCCAGATCGGTGTCATCTCTCCTCCAGGGTCAGTGGTGAGCGCGACGCAGGCCATGGTCGCCCGAAGCCTGATGAATACGACCCGCCCGCGGCGGCTGCGATGCCGGCTGTCACAGGCCGGGCGTGGCGCGTGATACCGATCACCCCCGGTCAGCCGAGCCGCATCCGGGCGAGCAGCCGGTCGAAGCGGGGATCGCCCCGGATCGGATCGAAGATCGGCTCCACCCGCAGGTACGCAAGCCATCCCCGCCGTTCCTCCCAGGCGCGCTCGAGCCAGCGGAAGGCGTCATCGGCGTCGCCGAGGGCGATGTGGACGGTCGCGAACGCGACCGGCGACACGTAGCGCTGCTCGGCCTCCGCGTACAGCCGGGCGAGGATCTCGCGGGCCTCGGGCGCGCGGCCGGCGAGCGCGGCCACGCGCCCGCGGGCCGCGAGGGCGTAGGATGGCTCGGAGGGCCCGTGCACGGCCTCGGCGATGGCCGTCTCAGCCTCGGCGTAGCGTCCCCGCTGCGTGAGCACGAGGCCGAGCACCCGGTGAGTCTCCTCGGCGGTGGGGTCCATTGCGATGGCGCGGCGCAGGTGTTCCGCCGCCGTGTCGTACCGCCTCGCGCAGTAGTAGATCCAGCCGAGGCTCCGGCGGACCGAAACCGATGCGGGGTCGAGCTCGGCCGCGGTGCGGGCCTCGGAGACTGCCTCGTCGGTCCGGCCCTGCGATACGAGCAACCAGGCGTACCACTGGTGTGCCGTGGCGTAGCGCGGGTTGAGCGCGAGCGCCCGGCGGAACTCGCGCCCCGCGGCCTCCCAGTCCCACTCGTACAGGAAGGTCACCCACGCGAGCGAGGTGTGCGCCTCCGCGAGCGTCTCGTCCAGCTCGATGGCGCGGAGCGCCAGCTCCCGGGCGCGCCGCATCGCTTCCCCCACCGGCATGCCGCGGTAGTCCACATGCAGCGCGTAGCAGTCGGCCAGGCCGCTGTAGGCGAGCGCGTAGCTGGCGTCGTTGGCGATGGCGGCCTCGAAGTATCGAATCGCCTCGGCCAGGCCCTCGGACCGGCGCTGGTTCCAGCAGTAGCGGCCCCTCAGGTACAGGTTGTAGGCCGTGAGGTTCGCGGTGTACCGCCGAGGCGTCGGGTCACCCAGGTCGCCGAGCAGGGTGCCGCGCAGCGTGCCCACGATGGTCTCGGCGATGTGCTCCTGCACCCGGAACACGTCGCCCACGTCGCGATCATACCGCTCCGACCAGAGGTGGCGCCCGTCGGACACGTCGGTGAGCCGCGCGGTGATCCGCAAGCGGTTGCCCGCCTTGCGGACCGTCCCCTCGAGCAGCACCGCGACGTTGAGCAGCGCGCCCAGCGTCCGGACATCGGCCTGCCGGCCCTTGAAGGCGAAGACCGACGTACGGCTCGCGACCCGGAGCCCCTCGACCTTGGTCAGCGCATCGATCAGCTCGTCGGTCATGCCGTCGCTGAAGTACTCGGTGTCGGGATCGGGGCTGGCGTTGACGAACGGCAGCACGGCGATCGCCCGCCGCTCCACCTGGCGCGTCGCCGGCTCGAGTGACGGCTGGGTGGTCCCGGCGCCGAACTCGAGGGCGCGCCCGAAGTCCGCCGCCGTGGCGAAGCGGTCCGCCGGCGGCTTGGCCAGCGCCCGCGCGAGGGCCTGCTCCAGCGCGACCGGCGCGTCGGGCCGCAGGCCGCGGAGCGGCGGGGCCGGCTCCATGACGTGCCGGCTCATCGTGGTGCGCGCGTTGCTCCCGGCGAACGGCGGCTGGCCGGCGAGCAGCTCGTACAGCACGCACGCGAGACTGTAGATGTCGCTCCGGCCGTCGATCTCCTCGTCCGCGCTCGCCTGCTCCGGGCTCATGTACGCCGGGGTCCCGATCGCGAAGCCCGGCTCGGACACATGGTCGGCGCGGCTCACCGCCGCGCTGAGGGCGCGGGCGACGCCGAAGTCCGCGACGACCGCCTCGCCCTCGTGGATCAGGATGTTCTCCGGCTTGATGTCACGGTGGAGCACCCCGTTGCGGTGGGCGTAGTCCAGGGCCGCGGCGACCGCCCGGCCGATGCGCACCGTCTCCGCGACGGAGAGCCGGCCCTCCCGCTGGAGCCGGTCCCGCAGCGACTCGCCCCCGAGGTACGGCATGACGTAGTAGAGGAATCCGGCGCACTCCCCGGAGTCGTGCAGCGGCACGATCTGGGGATGCACCAGACGGGCCGAGATGCGGATCTCGCGGAGGAACCGCTCCGGCGGCGCGCCGCCGGCGACCTCCTGGCGGAGGACCTTGATGGCGACCGGCCGGGCGTGCTTGAGGTCCTCGGCGATGTACACCGTGGCCATGCCCCCCCGCGCGAGCTCGCGCTCGAGGCGATAGCGCCCGGCAAGGCCGGCGCGCAGGCTGTCGGGAACGGCGGCGGTCATCGCGATCGGAGCGTCCTTGGACTGGGAGCGGGGAACGCCGCTTCAGGCTTGCCCGAAAGGTAGTGACACGTCAAGCTTGCGCTGGTGCGCGCGATGCTGCTCGATCGCCCGGGCGCTCCGCTGCGCCAAGCGGTGCTCCCCCGACCCTCGCCCGGCAGGGGCGAGCTGCTCATCGCGGTGGGGGCGTGCGCCGTGTGCCGCACCGACCTGCATGTGGCCGACGGAGAGCTGCCGGACCCCAAGCTGCCGCTCGTGCTCGGTCATGAGATCGTGGGCCGTGTTCTGGAAACCGGCGAGGGCGCGGGCCGGTTCTCGCCCGGCGACCGGGTCGGCGTCCCGTGGCTCGGCTGGACCTGCGGCGAGTGCGCCTGGTGCCGGAGCGGGCGGGAGAATCTCTGCCCGCGGGCCCGGTTCACCGGCTACCACCGGGACGGCGGCTACGCGGAGCTCGCGATCGCCGACGAGCGGTACTGCTTCCCCATCCCCTCCAGCTACGACGACGTGTCCGCGGCCCCGCTCCTCTGTGCGGGGCTCATCGGGTGGCGCGCGCTCCGGGCGGCGGGCGACCCCGCCCGCCTCGGGCTGTACGGGTTCGGCGCGGCCGCGCACATCGTCGTCCAGGCGGCGCGGCATCAGGGACGCCGCGTCTTCGCGTTCACCCGGCCGGGGGACGCGCCGGGCCAGCGGTTCGCCCGGGAGCTCGGCGCCGAGTGGGCCGGCGGCTCGGACGCGGCGCCCCCGGAGCCGCTCGACGCGGCCATCATCTTCGCGCCGGTCGGAGCGCTGGTCCCCGCCGCGTTGCGCGTGCTGGCGCCGGGCGGCACCGTGGTGTGCGCCGGGATCCACATGAGCGACATCCCCGGCTTTCCCTACGAGCTGCTGTGGGGCGAGCGTGTCATCCGGTCCGTCGCGAACCTGACCCGTCGCGACGCCGAGGAGTTTCTGGCCCTCGCGCCGCTGGTCCCGGTGCGTACCGCGACCGAATCGCTCCCGCTCGCGCGGGCGAACGAGGCCCTGGCGCGGCTTCGGGCAGGCGAGGTGCGGGGCGCCGCGGTCCTGGTGCCCCGGCTACCCGACTCATGAGTCAGGTCAGTCCCGTGCTCGCCGCGGAAGCGGTCACGAAGCGCTACGCCGGCGCGCTCGCGCTCGACCGGGTGTCGGTCTCGGTGAGCCCGGGCGAGTGCGTCGCGCTGGTGGGGGAGAGTGGCGCCGGCAAGAGCACCCTGCTCCAGTGCTTCAACCGGCTGGTCGAGGTGGATGCCGGACGGGTGACCTTCGAGGGCGCGGACGTGCGGACGCTGGACCCGATCGCGCTGCGCCGGGGAATCGGCTACGTGCCGCAGGAGGGAGGACTCCTGCCCCACTGGAGCGTCCTCCGGAACGTGGGCCTCGTGCCGTGGCTCCGCGGGGGGCCGGACGCGGACGCCCAGGCTGAGACGGCGCTCTCGCTCGTCGGCCTGGACCCGCCGCTCTATGCCGGCCGCCGACCCCGTGAGCTCTCGGGGGGACAGCGCCAGCGGGTGGCGCTGGCGCGGGCGCTGGCCGCAGAGCCGAAGGTGGTGCTGCTGGACGAGCCGTTCGGCGCGCTGGACGCCATCACCCGGGCGGATCTCCGCTCGGCGTTCTGCCAGCTCCAGCGCCGGCTCGGGTTCACCTGCGTCCTGGTGACCCACGACCTGCACGAGGCGATCGCGCTGGCCGCGCGGATCGTGGTGCTGCGCGGGGGGCGCATCGAGCAGGTGGCCGCGCCCGCCGCGCTCGTGGGCGCGCCGGCGACGGAGTACGTCGCCACGCTGCTCGCGCGCGCGGGAGTGCCCCGGACGTGAGCCGGTCGCTGCTCGCCATCCTGGCCGCGCTCGCCGCGACGGCGGTGCCCGCCGCGGCGCAGAAGCCGCCGCCGGTGGTGGTCGCGTCGAAGCCGTTCGGCGAGTCGTATCTCCTCGCCGAGCTCTTTGCGCAGCTGCTCGAGGCGCGGGGGTTCGCGGTCGAGCGGCGGCTCGGTCTCGGGGCGACGGAGCTCGCCTTCGAGGCCCTCCGCACCGGCGCCATAGACGTCTACCCCGAATACACCGGGACCGGCCTGGTCGCGATTCTCCGCGACTCCACGCGGGCCGACGCGCGGGACGCATTCGACCGGGTGGCCCGCGAGTTCGCGCGCCGCTGGGGAATGCGCTGGCTCCCGCCCCTCGGCTTCGAGAACACCTATGCCATCGCGGTGCGGAAGGAGACCGCGGCGCGACTGGGCCTGCGGACCCTGAGCGACCTCTCGCGCGCGGCACCCTCCCTCACCGCCGGCCTCACTCCCGATTTCGTCGGTCGCCCGGACGGGTTGCCCGGTCTGGCCCGGGCGTACGGCATCCGGTTCGCGGCGGTGCGGTCGCTGGTGCCCGCCGTGAAGTACCAGGCTCTTGCGGCCCGTGCGGTGGACGTGATCGACGGCTACGCCACCGACGGGTTCATCGCCCGGTACGATCTCGCCGTGCTGGCGGACGACCGCGGCTTCTTTCCGCCCTATCACGCAGCCGCGGTCGTCGGCCCCCGGCTGGCCGCGCGCCAGCCGGCGGCGCTGCTGGCCCTGACCGAGCTGAGCGGCCGGCTCGACGAGTCCACGATGCGGAGGCTGAACCGGCGGGTCGAAGTCGACGGCGAGCCGGTGGCGCGGGTTGCGGCGGACGTGCTGCGGGAGCTGGGGTTGGCGGGGACCGTCGGACCGTCGGACGGCCGGACGGCCGGACCACGGGTGAGGTCGATCGACCCGCAGGCCCTGATCCGCCTCACCCTCCGCCACCTGCTGCTGGTGGCCGTGTCGCTCCTCGCCGCGGTCGCGGTGGCGGTCCCGGCCGGTCTGCTGCTCGAGCGCGCCGGGCGCGGTGCGGAGGGCGCGATCCGCACGATCGGCGTGGTGCAGACGATTCCGGGGATCGCGCTGGTCGCGTTCATGCTGCCGCTGCTCGGCATCGGTACCGTGCCGGCGCTGGTGGCGCTCTTCCTCTACTCGCTCTACCCGATACTGCGGAACACCTACACCGGCGTGCGGGAGGCCGACCGGGCGGCGGTGCACGCGGCGCTCGCGGCGGGGATGACGCCGGGCCAGGCGCTGCGCCATGTGCGCCTTCCGCTCGCGGCGCCCGTCATCATGGCAGGGATTCGTACCGCCGCGGTGATCAACGTGGGGACCGCGACGCTGGCGGCGCTCATCGGGGCCGGCGGGCTGGGTGATCCGATCGTCGCCGGGCTCGCCCTGGCGGACACGCGCATGGTGCTCTCCGGCGCGGTGCCGGCGGCTCTCCTGGCTCTCGCGGTGGATGGCGCGCTCGGGATCTGCGAGCGCACGGTGCGCCCGCGGGTGTAGCGCCGCTACGCTATCTCCGGCACTCCGTCCACGACCACCCGCCGCACGTCGAGCCGGAGCCGGGAGCGGACCCTGGCGAGCAGCAGCACGGCCACGGTCGCCAGCCCCACCACGAGTCCCCACCACAGACCCGCCGGGCCGAGCGGCGTCCGGAAGCCGAGCGCCAGGCTGACCGGAAATCCGAACAGCCAGAACCCGAGCAGCGCGATGAGGAACGGAGCGCGGGTGTCGGCGAGGCCGCGCAGGATCCCGAGGGAGACCACCTGGAGCCCGTCGAAGATCTGGAACGCGCCCGCGATGGGGAGCAGCGTGGCCGCGAGCGCGACGACGGCCGCCTCGCGGGAGTAGATCCGTGCCAGCGGCGTGGGCGCGAGCAGCATCACGACCGCCATGGTGGTCATGAAGGCGACGCCGCTGGCGAGCCCGGCCCGCGCGGCGCGCCGCGCGCCCCGCATGTCACCGCGCCCCACCGCCTGACCGACGAGCACGGTGGCCGCGGCGCCGATCCCGAGCGGCACCATGAACGTGAGTGACGCGAGATTGATGGCCACCTGGTGTGCGGCGATCGGCACGGTCCCGAGCCGGCCCATGAGCAGGGCCACGGTGCCGAACACCCCGTACTCCATGAGGTGCTGGAGGCCGATCGGGTAGCCGATCGCGAGCATGCGCCGGAGCGGCTCCCACTGGGTGATCTCGCGCCGGAGCGGGACCAGGTGGGCATGGAGCTCGCCCCAGCCGAGCGCGAGAAGCGCGACGGCCATGATCCACCGGCTGCCCGTCGTCGCCAACGCGGCGCCGGCCACGCCCAGCGCCGGCGCGCCGAGCTTGCCGTAGATCAGGGTCCAGTTGAGCGCCACGTTGGCGAGGTTCGCGCCCAGGATAGTCAGGACGATCGGGCGCATCAGCTCGCGCGCCTGGAGCGTCTGCCGGAGCACGATGAAGGCGAAGAACGGCGCGACGCCGGGCACGAGGTACCGGGAGTACACCGCCGCGCTCGCCGCGAGGTCGGCCGGCTGAGCGAGTGCGCGGAGGGCGGGCTGCGCGAACAGCAGCAGCACCGACGACGGGAGGCTCAACGCCAGCGCGAGCAGCAGCCCGCGCTGCACCGCGCGCGCGATGGCGGGCTCGTCGCCTGCGCCGACCGCCTGCGCAACCAGGGGGTCGAGCGCCATCAGCACGCCCATGCCGAAGATGGCGATGGCGAAGAAGTAGACGTTGCCCAGCGCGACCGCACCGAGGGCGGTGGCGGACAGGCGCCCGGCCATGATGGAGTCCACCACCCCCATGAGCATCAGCCCGACCTGCACCACCACGACCGGCAGCGCCAGACGGAGCAGCGGCCCCAGCTCGCCGCGGGTCGGCAGGACACCGCCGCGGCTCGGCGCGGCAGGGCGGTCGCTCACGGATGGCTCCTCGGCGGGACGGGGATTCGGCCGGGCCGAAACTTAACGCCGGCCCGGCCGCGACCGCCGGCCGCGACCGGGCGCAGGCGCTATCTCCGCACGCCGGAAGCCACGGGGAAGGCGGAACCTGCAGCGTCAGTTGGTGTCGGGCTCGTCAGCTCCCTGCACATCCACGTCGGGGACGCGGACTTCGGTCTTCTTCGTTTTCACATCGACGTCCACGTCGGGCAGACCGATCGTGTCCTTCTTCATGCCGACGTCGACGTCGGGGGTGCGAACCGTATCCGACTCGACGCCGATCACCGGCTTCTGCACCTCGAACTCCCGATCGCCGGTCTGCTTGCAGCCGGCAACCACTCCGAGAGCCGCGGCCAGCACGGCGAGTGTGAGTGCGCGCACGTTGCGTCTCCTGGTCTGCGTCACCTGAGTTTTGATTCCCATGTACTTCCGCGAGCAGGTGGAATGTGCAGCCGCGAGGCGGACTCGCCCGTGCGCTGGGTCACGGCCCCCCGCCAGGCACCCTCGCCCGGGCGAGCGCCGCCCTGAGCTGGGCGAACGCAGCATCCGCGTCCATTGCGGCCTGCGCGCCCTGCGCCGCGAGCGAACGAACGAACTCCAGGGTGGCCGGCTCGGGGCGGACCAGCGCCAGCGGGCGACCGGCCCGGAGCGCGAGCGCCAGCTCCGCGGCCGTCCCCGGGCTCATCCCGCAGCAGGCGACCGCATCGCTCCCCAGCGCGACGAGGTTGTTGCGCGCCTCGCCCAGGCCCGTGGGGAGTGCGAGGTCGAGCGCCGGCGACGCCCCGGCCGCGTCAACGCCGGGCAGCAGCCCGACGGCCAGACCTCCGGCGTCGCGGGCGCCGGCCGCGGCGGCGTGCATCACGCCGGCGTCGCGCCCGCCGGTGAGCACCACCCAACCCTCTCGCGCGGCCAGCTCGCCGAGCCGCCGGGCAGCGGCGAGGTCGTCGGGACGCGCGCCCTCCCCGGGCCCGATGATGGCGAGCACGGTGCGCCGCATGATCAGCCCGCGTCGGCGAGCAGCGCCATCGCCGCGTTCCGCCCGTTGATACCGATCACACTGCCCCCGGGATGGGTGCACGCACCGCAGAGATACACGCCGGGCATCGGGGTACGGGCGGCGAGCCGCCGGTCCCACCGGTCCCACATGTACGGCGGCAGGATCTCGCCCGGGAAGATGTGCCCGCCGGTGAGGCCCACCCTGCGCTCGATGTCCGGGGGTCCCAGCACCTCCATGCCGAGGATCGCATCGGGCAGGTTGGAGCAGAAGCGGGCGATCGAGCCGATGACCGGTCGCGCGCCTCGAGTACGAGCACGCGCTTGCCCGCGCGGGCGAGATACGCCGCACAGGCGAGTCCATTGTGCCCCGCCCCGACGACGACGACATCCCGCGGCCGTGGGACCCGTCATCGCGCCGTGACCTTGCCCAGCCAACGCCGCGGAAACACCCCCAGCAGCGCCACCAGCGCCTTGTAGCGCCAGTCGGGAACGCACACGACCGGCCCGCCGCGGTCGAGGCATCGGAGCGAATAGTCCACCACGTACTCGGCGGTCATCCAGGGCCGCCGCCGCTTCAACTCGGGCTGCTGGAGCCCCATCCGCTGATGGAACTCGGTGCGGGTAAAGCCGGGACAGAGCGCCTGGACCCGCACGCCGGTCCCCGCGACCTCCGCCGCCAACCCCTCGCTGAAGACGGTGAGGTACGCCTTCGTCGCGCAGTAATTGACGTTGCCGGGGGCATAGATGAAGGAAGCAACGGACGAGACGTTGACGATCGCGCCGGCGCGCCGTGCCAGCATGCCGCGCAGCGCGGCCTGGCTCAGGCGCATGGGCGCGAGCGTGTGCAGGTGCAGCATGGCGCTCTGGGCAGCCGGGTCGGACTCCGCCAATCGGCCACGGGTGCCGAACCCGGCGTTGTTCACCAGCACGGCGAGGGCCGGCCCCGCGCGGATCCGCTCCGCGACTCGCGCGATCTCGTCGTCGTGCGTGAGATCGGCCCGGAGCGGCTCCACCCTCACGCCGTGGCGCGTCGCCAGCTCCCGGCCGACGGCGTCGAGCCGGCCCGCCTCCCGCGCCAAGGCGATCAGGTCGTGGCCGCGCGCGGCGAGCCGGTCGCAGAACACGCGGCCGATGCCGGC
>DASUAH010000106.1:0-2083 GCA_035763885.1 Gemmatimonadales bacterium | reverse complement strand
GTCGACCGCGGCGCGGGCGTCGTCGAGCGATAAGCGGACAGCGCGCAGCTCGTGCGGGGCGGCATAGGTCGCCGCGACGAAGGTCTCCTCGCCGGCCCGGACGGCCATCTCGCTGCGGCAGTCGGCGAGCCCTTCCTGGATGACATGCACCGCCGATTGATAGACGAGGGCGTCGGCTCCCCCGTACACCAGGGCGACGCCCGCTTCGGGCATCTCGATGCGGGGCACCGTCCGCCCGTAGTCGAACCGCGGGGAGAAGTCGACCACGATCCGGACCGTCCCGCGCTCACCGCGGATGAAGCGCAGGAGCTGGTGGTGCGGGTGGGGGCGTTCTGCCGCAGGGTCGCCGGAGCCGTCGGCGACGGCGAAGCAGTCCACGACCGTGACCGCGCCGGCCGCCGTCGTGAACCGGGTTTCGAGGACATTCGTCCCCGGCAGGTAGCGCCGGGTCGCGGTGTACGGCTCCATGGGTGCGATGTGGAAGTGGCCGCCCCGCCCCCGATCGAGCAGGCGCGCGAAGACCGGGCGGGCGTCGAAGCGGTGGAAGCAGCACCAATCGATGCTGCCGTCCCGGGAGACCAGCGCGGCGGAGTGGGCGTCGCCGATCAACGCGTAGTCGGCGATGGGTGGGTAGGAGGTCACGGCGCGCCCCCGGCGGCCAGCACCTCGCGTGCCAGGGCGGCGGCGCCGATCATCCCGGCGCGACCTCCCAGTGCCGCTTTGGTCACGCGGACCGTCTCCGCGGCGGCGGGAAGGGCCCGGGCACGCACCTCCCGGGCGAACTTGTCAACCCACTCGGGCAGCCCCTCGATGACCCCGCCCCCCAGGATCAGCACGGCGGGGTTGAACACATTGACGATGCCGACGACGCCCGCGGTTAGGAACTCCACCGTCTCCCCGATCAGCCGGCCCGCCAGGGGGTCCCCCCGGCGGAACGCATCGGCGACGTCGGCGGCCGAGATGGGCGCCGCCGCTCGGGTCAGACCGAGCAGGGCCGCGCCTCCCTTGGGATCCGACCGCACGGCTTCCTGCGTGCGCTCCGCGATCGCCCATCCGCCCGCATACGCTTCCAGGCATCCCCGGTTCCCACACCGGCACCGCCGCCCCCCCGCGACGAGAACGGTGTGCCCGATCTCACCTGCGGCGTTGCCCGCCCCTCGCAGGACTCGGCCCCCCGTGATCACGCCCCCGCCGATCCCCGTGCCGACGAAGATACAGACGATGTCGTCGGCCCCCACCCCGGCGCCGTAACGCCATTCCCCAACCGCCGCCGCTCGGACGTCATTGGTGAGGAACACAGGGAGGCGCAGGGTGGCCTCGAGCTTCGCCCGCAGCGGGACGTGCTGCCAGCGGAGGTTCGGCGCAAGCCGCACGACCCCATCGGCGGTGACCTGGCCGGCGATGCCGACGCCTATCGCTGCCGCCGGCCGCCCGGCCTGGGCTAGGCATCGACCCACGCATTCGCGGACATCGGCGATCACAGCGTCGGGCCCCTGGTCGGGATGGGTCGGATAGCGGTGGGAGACGAGGACGCGACCCTGCGCGTCGACGAGCCCCGCTTCGACCTTCGTCCCGCCCAGATCGACGCCCAGGAACAGTCCGTCAGCTGACATGGCCGGGATCACCAGGTTCGCTCCGGTGAGAGGTTCCATCCTCATGTGTCCGACCCCTGGGGGTCACGGGACTGCACCTCAGGGAGTCTCAACGCTACGTGGTTTCACCTACCGCGGCCAGGCAGTTCCACCGTAGCCGGGCGCTGCCTTCGTTCGTACGATGGGCACGGCGGCCATGGAGGCCCCTCTCCGGATCGACTGGGAGCCAGCTTCGCGGAGGCTGCGTCGGAGCACAGATCGGAGGAGATGGAGATGGGAAAGCGCGGCGTGCTGATCATCACGGGCATCGTCCTCTTCGGCACGCTCATCGCCGCCTCGTGGTCCGTGGTGCAGCGCGTGCGGGCACGGGCTCCCCAAGGCGTGTTGCTTGCCAGCGGACGGATCGAGGGCGAGGAGACCCTGGTCAGCTCGACGGTCGGCGGTCGCATCGCGCAGATGTTCGTCCGCGAAGGCGACCGCGTGACCGGGGG
>DASUAH010000105.1:0-9597 GCA_035763885.1 Gemmatimonadales bacterium | reverse complement strand
CCTCGGCGCAGAGCACCCTGGCCGGCTGCGGCCCGCCGTCGGCCAGCCGCAGGAGCACCCGCTGCGTCAGGGTCGTGGCCGGGTGCGGCTGGAGGCCGATCACGCGTCCGCCCGGCGCAGCGGCAGGGTCATGCAGCGGGGCCCTCCGCCGCCCCGGGCGAGCTCGCTCCCCTCGACCGTGATCACGATCCGCTGGCGCGAATCGGTCCAGTCGTCGAAGGCCAGGAAATCAGTGGAGGGCACCGTCCGGAACCCGGCGCGGCGCAGGGCCTGGAGGGTCTCGTAGTTGCGGCGGTAGCTCACGATCGTCCCGGGACGCAGCGCGACGAAGTTGCACGCGGAGCTCCACTGCTCCCGGTCCTGCGACGTGCGGTGCTCGCCGCCCGCGAAGACCGGCTCGAGCGGCAACCCGACTTCCCGCAACGCCGCGAAGAAATTCGGCATCTCCCGCACCCCCGCGTCGCCCTTGCGCCGCAGGAGCACCGGCAGGCGCTCCGGACCGATGAAGAACGGGGGGTACACGACGCACAGGTCGCGGTCCACGTGGGTGAAGACCATGTCGAGGTGGATCGCGGTCGGCAGCTTCGGCATCACGACCACGAGGACGTCGGTCACGCTGCCCTGCCCGAAGACCACGTCGCACAGCTGGTCGAGCGCCGCCGGGGAGCTCCGCTCGCTGAAGCCAACCACCAGCAGGTCGGGCCGGAGCTGGTGCACGTCGCCGCCCTCGAGCGTGTACTTGGCCCGCCGCTCCTCCGACCCGTCGTAGAGGAGCCCGGCGTTGCGCAGCTCGGGGTGGAAGGTGAAGAGCGCCTTGACCAGCAGCTCCTCGGTCCACCGCACGTCGTAGCGCATCGCCCCCACCACGACGTGCTCGCCGATCACCATCCCGATGTCGCGCGGAAAGAAGAGATTGGGCAGCGGCGGCAGCGCGAACCCCACCTCGTTCAGCGCCCGGGCGATGGGGCCGCTCGCCTCCTCGGTGCCCTCGATCAGCATGCGCACGATCTGCTCCGGCGGGAGCGCGCCGAGCCGCTGGGCGAGGTCGTCCGAGGGCACCACGTCCATGGTCTTGGTGATCAGGAAGTCGCGCGCTTCCGGGCGCTCCAGCACTTCGGCGAGGAGCTTGCGGACCTGGTAGACCTGCGCGAACCGCGACAGCACCGCGACGAACTGCCGGTGCTCGCGCTGGGCGATCTCCACGTCGATGATGTCGTCGTAGAGAAAGTCCTCGCGGTTGCCCGGCGTCACCGCCTCGAGCTCGCTCCCGGGCGTGTGCACCAGGACGGCCTGGAGGGGGCCGATTTCCGAGGTGACGCGGAGGCAGGACATAGACCAAAGTAAGCGTTGAGCTGGGAGAAGTGAGGAGTGAGGAGTGAGCAGTGAGGAGTGAGCAGTGAGCAGTGAGCAGTGAGCAGTGGCTGCTCACCGCTCACCGGTTCGTCAGCGCGTAGCTCAGCGTCTCCAGCTCGAGCGCCAGGTTGACCGTCTTCACCACGACGTCGTCCGGCACGGCGAGCTGCACCGGGGCGAAGTTGAGGATGGCCTTGACCCCGAGCCGCACCAGCCGATCCGCCGCCGGCTGGGCCACGTCGGCCGGGGTGACCAGAACGGCCATGTCGACCGGGTGGCGGCCGAGCTCCGCCTCCAGCGCGTCCATGTGCTGCACCGTGAGCCCGTTCCACTCCCGGCCGAGCTTCGCCGGATCCACGTCGAAGATCGCGACGATGTCGAACCCGCGCTGGCGGAACCCGCGGTACTGCACGAGCGCACTGCCGATCTTCCCCGCCCCGATCATCGCCACCCGGTACCGGCGGCGCAGGCCGAGAATCTCGCGCAGCCGGCCCGCGAGCTCGGGCACCCCGTAGCCCAGTCCCCGCTTCCCGAACGACCCGAAGAACGACAGATCCTTCCGCACCTGCGCCGACGTGGTGCCCCCGCGGGACGCGAGCGCCTCCGAGCTGATCGTGTCCATCCCCTGGTCTTCGAACTCCTCCAGAAAGCGGAGATAGAGCGAGAGGCGGCGGACGGTGCTCTCCGCGACTTTGCGCATGGCCGGCGCTTATGTGAAATGTTTCACAAAGCTATGCCGGGTTCCACCCCGCGTCAACGAGCGCCCCGAGCAGCGCGCCGAACTCCGCGGGCGCCAGCGCGTCCGGCCGCGCGGCGGCCGCGAGTCCTGCGCGGGCGAGCACGCTCGCACACCGGTCCGCCGGCCAGCCGGTCAGCTCGCGAAGGCCGCGCAGCATCTGCTTGCGGCGGAACCCGAACAGGCCGACCACGAGGCGCCGGAAGAGCGCCGCCGCCGCGTCGCTCACCACCGGCGCGGAGCGGGGGCGCAGCCGCAGCAGCGCCGAGTCGACCCGGGGCCGCGGGAAGAACGCCCCGGCGGGCACCCGGAACAGGAGCTCGACCTCCGCAACCGCCTGCACGCCCACGGAGAGCGCTCCGTACTCCGCCGTTCCCGGTGCGGCAGCCACCCGCTCCGCGACCTCGCGCTGCACCAGAAAGACGATCCGCGCCGGGCGGGGCGGCTCGAGCGCCTTCTCCAGGAGAGGCGAGGTGATGTTGTAGGGGATGTTGCCCGCGACCAGATACCCGGGCACGGGGCTCCGCCGGTCGCGGCCGATGCCGGCGAGCGAGGGCCAGTCGGCCGCGAGCGCGTCGGCCTCGACGATCTCGACGTTGGGCCAGCGCCCGCGCAGCGCGGCCGCGAGGTCGCGGTCCTTCTCGATCGCGATCACCCGCCCCGCGCGCCGGCTGAGCTCGGCGGTGAGCCCGCCCGGCCCGGGACCGATCTCGAGGACGGTGTCACTGCCCGTCGCCTCGATCGCGTCGGCGATGCGGGCGAGGATGCGCGGGTCGGAGAGGAAGTGCTGGCCGAGACGTTTCCTGGGGCGAGCCATGCCGCGGCTCACTCCTTGTTCATCCGCAGGACGAGGAGCGTGCGGTCGTCGGCGGGCTGGGGCGCGAAGGCATCGACCTCCCTGAACGCCGCCTCGAGGATCGTCTCCACCGGCTGGTCCCGCCGCGCGCAGATCAGATCCAGCAGCCGCCGCTCCCCGAACCGCTCGCCCTCGGCGTTTCGCGCATCCACCAGTCCGTCGGTCCACACGCAGAGCAGGTCGCCGTCGACCGACCACGGCACCTGCCGCCGCTCCAGCGCGAACGTCGGCGCGAGCCCGATGGGCGGGGCGGTGGCCTCGAGCCGCTCCGGCTCTCCGAAGCGGGGCACGCGGAACGCGTGCGGATGGCCCGCGTTCGCGTACGCGAGGCGCCCGGCGAGCGGGTCGACCACGCCGTAGAACACGCTGAAGAACATCTCGGTGCGGCGCAGCTCGGTGGCGAGGCTCTCGAGCAGCGCGGCCAGCGTCTCGTCCGGGGTGACCGCGGCGCCCGCGTGAATCCCGGCCGCAGCCATCACCAGGGCCATGACCAGCGCGGCGGGGAAGCCGTGCGAGGCGACATCGCCCGCCATCACACCGACCCGCCCGCGGCCCAGACGGGTGAAGGTGTAGAAGTCGCCGCCGACCGAGTCGGCGGGCACGCAGCGCGCGGCGACGTGGGCGTCGCCGTGCAGCACGGACGGATGCGGCAACAGCTTGAGCTGGAGATCGTGCGCGAGCGCCAGCTCGTGGCGCAGGCGCTGCTGGCCGAGGTCGCGGAGGACGAGCCGCGCGTTCTCGATCGCGACGCCGATCTGTGACGCCACCGCCGTCACCAGCTTCCGGTCGCCGGGGGTGAACCGGTCGCCGCCCACGCGGTCGGTCAGGTTGATCACGCCGACGCAGCGCGGGCCGGCGCCCGGCGCCGCGTAGAGGATCGGCACGCTGAGGAACCCGCGCCCCCGATACCCGCGGCCGCCGGCTTCGGGCGCCTCCTGGAGCAGCACCCGCCCCTCGCGGAACACCCGCGCCGCCACCGAGTGCTCGTCGTCCACCGCGATGGGCGGCGCCGACTCGACCGGGAACCCGCGGGCCGCGACGGTACGGAGGAGGCCCGCGCCCTCGTCGTGGACCATGATCGAGGCGCGCTGCGCGCCCACCACGCCGCTGACCTCGCCCAGAATGGTCTGCGCCGCCTCCTCCAGCCGCGTCGTGCGACCGAGGATCTCGCTGATGGCGTAGAGCAGGTCGATCTCCTCGTACCGGGTCGCCAGCTCGTCCGCGAGCAGCGCGCGCTGCCGCTCGCCGTCCAGCAACGCGGCGACGACGGGCCGCACCTGGGCGGCGACCGCCTCCGGAGCCGGCTCGTCCCCCACCGACGTCTCGACCCAGAGTCCCTCCACCCCCGGCACCGGGTCGATTCGCGTCGATCCGGTCGGCGTCGGCACTTCCCCGCCGCCCCCGCCCCCGCCCCCCCGCGGGCGCGGGGGTGACCACCCGGGGTCGGGGCCGCCCGCGATGCGGAGCTGCCGCCCGTCGAAGCGCCAGAGGCGCACCCGTCCACCGACGAGCGCGCCGAGGCAATCCAGAATGTCGTCGAGCCGAGCTAGTGCCGGCTGAGGGTCATGCAGATGGAGGTTCCTCGCTCGCTGAAGCGAACGTCGTCCACCAGCTTGCGGATGAGGAAGAGACCGCGCCCCCGGGTCCCGGACACCCGGTCGGGGAGGAGCGGCTCGGGGACCTGCGCGGGATCGAAGCCGTCCCCCTCGTCGGTGACGTACACCTCGATGCGATCGGGAAACAGCTGGGCCTCGACGTGGACCTGCTTGGCGGGATCCTCCCGGTTGCCCCGGATGACCGCGTTCGCGAGGGCCTCGGCGACGGCGACCTGGAGCCGGAACCGAAGCCGATCCGCGGCGGGGGCGCCGGCGAGGCAGTGACGGGCGATGAGGTTCACGGCGTGCTCGATGCAGCCGACCTCGCTCGGCATGGCGAACCGGACCCGCGTGGCGCCGCGGGCGAAGGCCGGGAGCGGGGTGCGCCGGACACACAGCTGGAGGGGGGCGGTGGTCATGGTCGGCGGCTCAGAAGTTCGCCAGCGCCTGTTCCGGCGTGTCGGCTATGGCGAAGAGGGTGTCCAGCTTCGTGAGCTCGAACAGGGACCGAAGATCTTCGTTCAGCCCTGACAGCCGCAACTCGCCGCCCGCTTCCCGGACCCGGCGCGACAGCGACACCAGCGCCCCGAGGCCCGAGGAATCGATGTAGCCGGCGCCAGCGAAGTCGATCAGGAACTTGCGTTCCCCGGCGTCGAGCGCCTTGCCAACCAGGTCTTTCAATTCCTGGCGGTTACCTACGATGAGCTGACCTTCCACGCGAACCACGGTCACGCCGCCGCTGTCCTTCGTGGTGTGGAACCCCATCGCGCGCTCCGTCAGGTCGTCGAGGAGTCCTTCTGCAGGGCGACCATCGCCGCCACCTCGACAATATCATCCGAGGTGGCGCCCCGGGAAAGGTCGGAAATCGGACATCGGATACCCTGCAGGATCGGACCGAGGGCGGCGGCTCCGCCGAGCTGCTGCACCAGCTTGTACGCGATGTTCGCCGCATCGAGATCCGGAAACACCAGGACGTTCGCGCGCCCGCCGATCGGCGAGCCGGGCGCCTTTCGCGCCGCGATCTCCGGGACCAGCGCGGCGTCGACCTGGATCTCGCCGTCCGACGGCATCCCGGGGGCCAGCTCGCGGAAGCGCATCGCCGCCTGCCGCACCCGGTCGACCGCGGGGCCGCTGGCGCTGCCGCGCGTGCTGTAGGAGAGGAAGGCGACCCGCGGCGAGTCGCCCACCAGCTGAGCGCGGGCGCGCGCGGCGGCGAGCCCGATCTCGGCCAGCTGCTCGGGCGTCGGCTCCGGCACCACGGCACAGTCGGTGAACGTGAGCACGCTGTCGTTCGGCAGGACCATGTAGAAGGAAGAGCTGGCGAGGCTCACGCCGGGCGCGGTTCCGAGCGCCCAGAGGGCGGCCCGGATGACCTCCGCCGTCGTGGACACCGCCCCGCCCACGCAGCCGTCGGCCTCGCCGAGCGCGACGAGACTGGCCGCGAAGTTGAGTGGCTCCTCGGCCAGCTCGAGGGCGTGCACCCCGTCGCGCACCTTGTCCGGCCGCTTCGCCCGGAGATGATTGGCGACCCGGCCGAGGCGCGGGTCCTGGGTGGGCACGATGCCGTCGGGACCGCCGACGACGATCGGCTCCGCGATCTGCTCGGCCCGAAGCCGCGCCACCGCCGCCCGCACCCGGGGATCGCTGCCCTCGGCGAGCACGATGCGCGCGCGCCGCTCCGCGGCCCGGCGGAGCAGGTCGGCGCGGAAGCTCATTGCGCAAACCGGCGCCGCAGCGCCTCGGCCACGGCCGGATGCACGTGCGCGCTCACGTCGCCCCCGAACCGTGCCACCTCGCGCACGAGGCTCGAGCTCAAATACGTGAGGTCCACCGCCGGAACCAAGAAGACGGTCTCGAGGGCGGGATTGAGCTGCCGATTCATCAATGCCATCTGGAACTCGTACTCGAAATCGCTCACCGCGCGGAGCCCGCGCACCACCATCGTGGCGCCGGCGCGCCGGGCGTAATGGGCCAGGAGCCCCTCGAAGGACTCGAACGACACCCGCGGGTCGCCGCCGCACGCGATCTGGAGCAGCTCGAGCCGTTCGGCGACGGAGAAGAGCGGCTGCTTGGACGCGTTCGTGGCCACGGCCACGAGCACCCGGTCCGCGAGCGCGAGGCTCCGCCGCACGAGGTCCTCGTGACCCCGGGTGGGCGGGTCGAACGAGCCCGGATAGATGGCGATGCGGGTCATGGAGCGTGGCAGAAGGTGAGGGCGGTATCGCCGTAGCGGCGCGTGTCGTCGCCGGGGAGGGTGAGGTCGGCGCGGTGCTCGACGGAAAGAATGCGCGCGAACGGCGCCCGGCGGAAGAGCGCGACGAGCCGCTCGGCGGCGTCGCTGGCGTACGGGGGATCGGCGAAGGCGAGGTCGTAGGCGCCGGGGGCCAGGCCCGCGGCGAACCGCAGGGCGTCGGCGCGATGGACCCGGGCGATGTCGGCGACGCCCAGCGCGTCGATGTTGGCGCGGAGCGCGCGGAGCGAGGCCGGCGCCAGCTCCACGAAATCGGCGGTGGCCGCGCCCCGCGACAGCGCCTCGAGGCCGAGCGCGCCGCTGCCGGCGAACAGGTCGAGTACGCGCGCGCCGGGCAGCGCCGGCGCCACGATGCTCATCCACGCCTCGCGCACCCGGTCGGCTGTGGGACGCACGCGGGCGCCCCGCGGGACGATGAGCCGCCGGCCGCCGAACCGGCCCGCGACGAGTCGCACGCTAGTTCGGCGGCGCGTGCGGCGCGAGCGTGCAGAGCCGCGCCTGCAGCGTCGCGAGCCCCTGCCACTCGTTGCGCTCCAGCCGGAAGGCCGCGTCCACCGGCCCCTCGCCCAGTCCGGCCGCCCGCTCCGCCCACTGGAAGCCGATCGCGGCGAGCTGCGCGTCGGCGTCCTCGAGCATGCCCTTGAGGTGCCCGCCACCGACGATGCTCCGCCGGGTAAGCCGCACCCCGCGCACCGCGAGTACCGGCGCCGGGTTCCCCGCCCCGCACGGCTCGAGGTAGCGCGCGAGTCGCTCGAGGTCGGCGGTGGCCTCGCGCAGCGGGATCTCGAGATCGACCCGCTGCTCGGGGCCGAGCTCGTCGGGGCCGAGCGAGCGCCGCACCACCGTGGCGAAGCGCTCGCGGAATTCCTCGAGCCGGCCCCGCCGGATGGTCAGGCCCGCGGCCATCTGGTGGCCGCCGAAACGCTCCAGCAGGTCGCGGCACTCGGTGAGCGCCGCGTGGAGGTCGAACCGGGAGATGCTGCGTCCGGACCCGCGGCCGATCTCGCCGTCGAACGCGATGAGGAACGTCGGCCGGCCGAACCGCTCCACCACCCGGCTCGCGACGATGCCCACCACGCCCGGGTGCCAGTCCTCGCCGTGCAGGACGA
This sequence comes from Gemmatimonadales bacterium, assembly GCA_035763885.1. GTDB lineage: Bacteria > Gemmatimonadota > Gemmatimonadetes > Gemmatimonadales > GWC2-71-9 > DASQPE01. The sequence goes on along the minus strand of DASUAH010000105.1, from coordinate 1,697 downwards.
TGCCGGCGTCCAGCTCGCCGGCGCGCTCCACCCGGTCCAGCGCCTGCTCCAGCATGCGCTGGTCGAGCTGCTGCCGCTCGCCGTTGAGCTGCTCCAGCCGGCGGGCCAGTGCCGCGGCCTCAGCCGGATCGTCGGTCAGCAGGAGCCTGAGCCCGTCGGCGGCGTCGCCGATGCGGCCCGCCGCGTTGAGCCGGGGACCGAGGATGAACCCGCAGTGGCCGGCGCGGACCGGCTTGCCCGCCAGGCCGCACGCGTCGAGCAGCGCGCGCACGCCCGGCCAGCGGCTGGCGCCGAGCAGCTTGAGGCCGTGCTTGACCAGCACCCGATTCTCGCCCGTGAGCGGGACGACGTCGGCGACGGTCGCCAGCGCCACCAGATCCAGCAGGTGCAGCGGGAGGTGCGCGGGGAGCCCGAGCGCCGGCACCAGCGCCTGGGCGAGCTTGAACGCGATGCCGGTGCCGCAGAGCCCCGTGAGCCCGGAGCGGTCGCCCGGCTGCTGCGGGTCGATGACCGCATCGGCCGGCGGCAGGTCGGGCCCCGGCAGGTGATGATCGGTCACCACCACCGCGATGCCGGCGTCGCGGGCGCCTCGCACCGCCTCGACCGCGGTGATGCCGCAGTCGCAGGTCACGATGAGACCCGCGCCGATCGCGCGGGCCCGCTCGAGCCCGGCCGGTCCGAAGTCGTAGCCGTCGCGCAGCCGGTGGGGAACGAACGCGGTGACACGGGCCCCCGCGACGCGGAGCACGCGGGCGAGGAGCGCCGCCGCGCACTGGCCGTCCACGTCGTAGTCGCCGTGGACCAGGATCGGCCGGTTCGCGCGCACGGTGGCCGCGATCAGGTCGACCGCCGCGGGCATGCCCGCGAGCGAGCGCGGGCTGGCCAGCGTCTCGAGCTGCGGGCGGAGGAAATGTCGCGCGGCCTCCGGCTCGCCGTAGCCCCGCTGCGCGAGGATGGCCGCGAGCGGGAGGGGCAGGCTCAGCGCCTCGGCGAGCCGGCGCACCGCCGCCGCTTCCGGCGGCGGGCAGACGACCCAGCGCAGCGGCAGCGTCGCGGCGGCGCTCATCGGTCCGCCGCGTACAGGATGACGCCGCACGCCTCGCATCCCTCCAGCAGGACTCCCGCGCGGATCTGGCTCCGCCGGTTGCGGGGGATCGCCGTGAAGCACGCCCCGCAGGCATCGCCGCTGAGCGGCACGACCACCGGCGCGGCCCGCGCGCGGCGCAACCGGTCGTACCGCACCCTGAGGGTCCGCTCCAGCCGGCCTGCCGCCGCCTCGCGCTCGGCCAGCAGCGCGACCCGCTCGGTCTCCAGCTCGGCGCGGCCCCTCTCGAGCTCGGCCCGGCGAGGCCCCTGGCCCGCCTCGAATTCGGCGAACCGCCGCCCCTCGTCGCGGACCTGCGCCTCGAGCGCGGTCACGGAATCGGCGGAGCGTATCCACTCCGTTTCTTCCTTGGACAGCACCTGGCGTGCGAGGTCCACCTCCGCCATCAGCGTCGCCGCCTCCTTCGCGGTGCGCACGAACTCCAGCCGCTGCTTGCGCCGCTCCTGTGCCTGCCGGAAGCTCTCGATCTTCTGCTCCTGCTCGTCCCGCCGCCGGGCCCCGTCCCGCGCCGCGCGCTCGGCAGCCTCCAGCCGCTCGCGGGCCCGCTTGAGCTCATCGTCGACGGCGGCGACCTCCGCGCCGAGCGCGGCGA
>DASUAH010000104.1:0-5065 GCA_035763885.1 Gemmatimonadales bacterium | reverse complement strand
TCGATGGCCGTCCCCGCCTCCGCGGCCGCGGCGAAGACCGCATCCCAGTCGGCCCGGATCCCCCGCGCGGTGCCGAAGATCCTTCCCCGGGGATGGCCGAGGATGTGAACGCGGGGATGCCGGACGGCGGCGACGAGCCGGACCGTCTGATCGTCCGGACGCCGCAGCAGCGAGTGGCAGGACGCCACGACGATCTCGACCTCCCGGAGGTCGTCCTCGCCCATGTCCAGCTCGCCCGCGGGAAGGACGTTCGTCTCGATGCCCCGCAAAATGCGGATCCCCAGCCATCCGTTCATGCGCGCCAGTGCCGCGTGCTGCCGGCGCATCTTCTCCGCGGGCATCCCATTCGCGATCGCCAGGCCGCCGCTGTGGTCCGTGACCGCGATGTAGGCGTAGCCAAGGTTCTGGGCGGCACGGGCCAGCGCCCGCGGTGAGGCCGCGCCGTCCGACCATGTAGTGTGGTTCTGCAGGTCGCCCTGAACCGGGGGCAGGCCCCGAGCCGTGATGGCGCGCCGCGCATCCGGCAGGCTGAGGAAGGTGTCATAGCCCGGCGCCGTCCGGTCGTACTCCCTGCGGGCGGGCTCAGGCCATCCCGAGGTGTCCGGCGCGGAGGACCTGGTGCCGCCGAGCAGCTGCCGGATGATCCCCTCCGTGAACGGGCCGACGCGGTGGAGCGTCTGCAGCGCTCCCTCGCGCCCGAGCGCTTCGATGGAGAGGCCGGTCGTGATGAGGGCGATCGCGGCACGCCGCAGCGCCTTCCGGCCGCGCTCCCCGAGTGCGGGGTCGTGCGACCACCGTCCGAGGGCGCGGATCACCTCCGAGTTGGTCATCATCCCGAATTTCCCCGACTCCGCCCCTCGTTTCGCCCCAGTACACCACGGGGAAAACCCCGTTCGGACCCGAGGGGGTGGAGCGTATGGCTCAGGGAAGTCGCTGGATTCCGTGGCCGGTTTCGTGGAGCGCGGTGTGGGTGGGCGTCCTGTCGGCGCTCGCGGCGCTGCTCATCGTGGGCCTCGTCGCGATCGCGATCGGGGCCGCGGCCGCGGGACCTGCTCAGCCGATCGTGGACTGGAGCGAGTTCGGGCTTGGAGCCGTCATCTTCGCCGTCTTTGGCTCCTTCCTGGCGTTCGTGCTCGGCGGCTGGGTCTGCGCCAAGATCGCCGGCCTCCAGTACGCCGAGGTCGCCTCGCTGCACGGCGCGATCGTCTGGCTGCACGCCCTGCCCCTGCTGATGATCCTCGCCGCCTTCGGCGCAGGCAGCTTCTTCGGCGGGTGGTTCGGCGGACTGGCCGGCACACCGCTCTCGGCGGCGCCGGCGGGACCGCCTTCGCCCGAAGCCGTCACCGCCGCCCGCAACGCGGCCCTCGGCGCGGTGACCGCCCTGCTGTTGGGGCTCGGCGGGGGTGTGCTTGGTGGCTGGCTGGCCTCCGAAACCCCGATGCGGGTGCGGCGGGCCGTGCGGCGTGTGACCCCGGGCGCCCGGGCGACGTAGCCCGGACCCCTCCCTTGACCTAAGGAGGAACGAGCATGATCCTGATCCTGCTGTGGTTGCTGGGCGTGCCGCTCGGCCTTATCATCATCCTATGGCTGATCGGCGTTGGTCGGTAGCGGGGGGCGAGGCGATGCGCCCGCAGATCCTGGTGGAATTCGAAGCCCCCGACCGCTGGCGGTACATCTACTTCGACGAGTCCGGCGACACCCGCGAAGTGACGCTGGACGAGTGGGAGATGCTCTTCCGCCCGGGTCCCGAGGATCAGTCGTAGGAGCTGGTGGGCGAGGCAGGGGTCGAACCCGCGGCCTTCCGGGTGTAAACCGGATGCTCTCCCGTTGAGCTACTCGCCCCGCACCCGATTATAGCAAGGGCGTCCTCAGAAGGTCGTGCCGATCCCCAGCAGCCAGGACGGGTTGCGCAGCAGGTCCTTCCCCCCGAAGGTGACGCCCCAGATCCCTGAGAACCGGTACCGCGCCGTCGCATCGATCGTGAAGAGGTTCACGTTGTAGGCGTCCAGGCTGAGCGTGAACGGGTCCGACACGCGGTAGTCCATCCCCACGCCCACCTGGGATTCATACACGCCCGCGCGCCAGCGCAGCGATTCGCTGAAGGCCCCGCCGACCTGGAGCACGACGCCGTTGCCCATGCCGATGTCGTGGAGGCCGAGGCGGTAGGACCGCCGCGCCTGCGGCAGGAGCGTCAGGTCGAGGCTGTGCCCGCTCCGCCCGGCCGTGTACCAGACGTCGTAGGTGGCGGCGTACCAGCGGCCCGGGGTGACGCCGTCGGCGCGGCCGAGGAACGCGCCGGCCTGGGCCACCACGGCGCGCGCTTCCTTGACCCCCGCGTGCACGTCGTCCACGATCTCGCGCACCTTCGCCACGTTCTCCTGGTTCACGGCCCCCTGCAGGTCCTCGGCCATCCGCTGGATGCGGTCGCCCGCGTCGCGCAGCGAGGCCGCGGTGGCCCGGATGTCCTCCGAGAGCTTGCCGCCGCTGGACGTCTCGTCCACGAACGCCTTCACCCGCTCCGACGAGGTCTCCAGGTTCTCCGCCATCGACCGCAGGTCGCCGGCGATGGCCGCGACGTCGCGGTCCACGATCGCGCGGACGCGCACCGAGGTGGCCTCGATGTTGTCCCCGGCGCGCCGGACGGCGTCGGCGACGATCCGCGCCTGGGCCACCGTTTCCCGGGCCAGGGCCGTCGTCTCGCGGGCGTTGCGCAGCGTGGCCCGCAGGTCCTCGCGCATCTGGGGATCGGTGATCAGCTCGTTGGTGTTGCCGACCAGCTCGTTGATGCGGTCGCCCACGTCCTCGAGGCGCCGGCCGATGCGCTCTAAGGAGAGGGGCTCCTCCCCCTGCACCTCGGCGCCCGGCGGCAGCGGCGCGGCGGCCGTCCCGGGCGGCGTGATGGCGAGGTAGCGCTCACCGACGAGCCCGCTCGTCGACGGCTGGAAGCGCGATCCCGAGGGGATGGCCACGTCCCGCCCGACCATGATGGTCACGCGGGCGCGGTTGTCGGAGGTGAGCCCCACGCGGCTCACCTGTCCGACCATGACGCCGGACATGCGGACGGGGGTCCCCTGCTCCATCCCCGCCGCGTCGTGCATCACCACGTGGAGCTCATACCCCTGCGGGCCGCGGAGGCTGCCGCCGCGCAGGAAGGCGACCAGCCCGACGAAGAGCACGAGGGCCACGATCGCCGCCAGGCCGACGCGGGTCTCAGGGCTCATCCCTGACCACCTCTCTGTTCCCCACGGGCGGGGGATGGATGAACGACCGGATCTCCGGGCGCGGATCGGCCATGACGTCGCGGGGCGTGCCGACCGCGAGCAGCCGTCCGTCCATCAGCACGCCGACGCGGTCGCCGATCCCGAACGCGGTCCACAGGTCGTGCGTCACCACGACCGAGGTCACCGCGAGATCGTTCCGCAGCCGCCAGATCAGGCTCTCCACCTCCCGCGCGGCCGGCGGATCCAGCCCCGCGGTGGGCTCATCGTAGAAGACGAGGTCGGGATTCAGGGCCAGGGCGCGGGCGATGCCGACCCGCTTGCGCATCCCGCCGCTCAGCGTCGCCGGCATCTTCTCCCCCGCGCCGGGCAGGCCCACGAGCTCGAGCAGCGTCGCCACCGTCTCCCGGATCATGGTCTCGCTCTCGCTGCGGTGGCGGCGCACCGGAAAGGCGATGTTCTCCGCCACCGTCATCGAGTCGAACAGGGCCGCCCCCTGGAAGACCACGCCCATGCGCAGCCGCAGCGCATCGAGGGCCTCGCCCTCCAGGGCGTGCAGCGGCGCGTCCCACAGGTAGATCTCACCCGCGTCGGGCCGCAGCAGCCCGATGAGGTGGCGCAGCAAGACGGTTTTCCCCGTGCCGCTGGGCCCCATGATAACGAATATCTCCCGCTCCTGCACCTCCAGCGAAACGCCGGCCAGCACCTCGGCCGGACCCAGCCGCTTGCGCAGCCCGCGGACCCGGATGACGGGCGCGGTCATACCGTTCAGAAGAGCAGCACGTCGAGGACGTAGTTGCCGCCGAGGATGAGGACGATGGCGAGGACCACCGCCGCGGTCGCGGCGCGGCCCACGCCCTCGGCGCCGCCGCCGGCGGTCAACCCGCGATGCGATCCGACCAGCGCGATGATCATCCCGAAGAGCGCCGCCTTCACCAGCCCTCCCACCAGGTCGGAGACCTCCAGGAACCGGCGCACCGAGGTCAGGTAGGTGGAGGTGCCTACGCCGGCCAAGCCGGCTACGCCCCACCCGCCGACGAGCCCGGCGATGTTGGCGAAGACCGTGAGAACCGGGAGGACGAGCAGGCTGGCCAGGAGCCTGGGGACGACCAGGTAGCGCACCGGATCGGTAGCCATGACCCGCAGGGCGTCCAGCTGCTCCGTCACCGCCATTGTGCCCAGCTCCGCGGCGATCCCCGCGCCTGTGCGGCCCGCAGCGGTGACCGCCGTGAAGACCGGCCCCGCCTCCCGGGCGAGCGAGACCGCGACCAGCCCCCCGACGAAGCCCGGCGCTCCCAACGTTTGCAGCTGGCGCGCGGACTGGAAGGCCAAGACCATCCCGGCAAAGGTTCCGGTGATGAGGATGAGCGGGAGCGCGTCCACGCCGATGTGCGCCATCTGCCGCAGGGTCAGCGCGGCCTCGACCCGCCCCCGCACGACCCAGCGCAGGGCATTCAGGAGGAGCAGCGCCAGACGGCCCGTCTCCTCCAGCAGGGTGATGACGGTCCGGCCGAAGCGGTCCAGCAGGATCTCTTGTGGCATAGGCTGTGCCGTGCATATTCGCGGCGGGATGAGGGAGGGCCTACGCGCCCGGCCCACCCCGGCGGCGGCGGAGGGATGGACCCGGCTCCGGCGAACCTCCCGGGAGTCCTCATCTCAGGAGGTGCTTCGGTGCGGCGGATGACCTGGGGGCTCGGACTCATCGTGGCGCTCGTGCTGGGGATCGCGGTCGGGGCGGTCGCACAGTCGTTCGGGTACTTCTACGACGGCACCGACTTCGCGGGCGACTTCGACGAGACCGAGAAGCTGCTCTACATCGCCGGCGTGCTCGACGCGATCAGCCTGGA
>DASUAH010000103.1:0-8328 GCA_035763885.1 Gemmatimonadales bacterium | reverse complement strand
CGGCGCGCTTCACGGCGTCCGCCGCGCCGCTGACGGTCAGCGTGTCGCCGCGGAGCGTCACGCGCACCCCCAGGCGCCGCGCCAGCTCGATGAGGTTGGCGTCGTTCACCCCCGCCAGCGCGAGAGGGTCCACGCCCTCGGCGGACAGCCGGTGGACGCTGTCGCTCACGAAGGCACCACCCGCAGATGCAGGGCGGCGACGTCACGCGGGTCGGCCGGTGCCGGCGCGCCCTCGAACAGCGCCCGCGCTGCCGTCGTCTTGGGGAACGCGATCACATCGCGCAGCGACGCCGCGCCGGCGAGCAGCATCACGACCCGGTCGAACCCAACCGCGAACCCGCCGTGCGGGGGAGCCCCCGCGGCGAGCGCCCGCAGCAGGAAACCGAACCGCGCGTCCGCCGCCTCCGCGTCGAGACCGAGGTGGCGAAACACCGTCCGCTGGACCGCCGGGTCGGTGATCCGGATCGATCCGGAACCCAGCTCGTTGCCGTTGTACACCGCGTCGTAATGCAGGGCGCGGCAACGCGCGGGCTCGCTCCGGAGGAACGGAACGTCCTCGGGGTGCGGCGCGGTGAACGGGTGATGCACGAAGACCCACTCGCCGGACTCGGCGTCTCGTTCGAACAGCGGGAAGTCCAGCACCCAGCAGAACGCGTGCGCCGCCAAGGGCGGCGGCGCGAGCCGCCGGATCAGGGCGGTGCGCACCGCATGCAGCGCCGGGGAGGTGACCGCATCAGGCCCGACCACGGCCAGCAGGATGTCGCCCCGGCCGGCGCCGCCCGCGCCGGACGCCGGGCCCTCGCGCCCGCCGAGCCGCTCGAGCGCCCCCGCCCCGATGGCCTTGACCCCCTGCCCCTCCCAGCCGCCGTCGCCGCGCCGCGCCCAGATGAGGCCCGCGACGCCGGCTTCCTTTGCCGCGGCGGTCATCGCGTCGAGATCTCTGCGGCTGAGCCCGCCCGCGTTCGGCGCGAGGATGCCACGCAGGCGACCCCCCTGGGCCAGCGCATCGTGCACGAACGCCGCGGCGTCGGCACCCACGAGCGGGCCGAGATCGCGGATCTCGTATCCGAATCGGAGGTCGGGCTTGTCGATGCCGTAGCGCTCCATCGCCTCCGGCCAGGAAAAGCGGCGGAACGGCCGGGGGATGTCATGCCCCGCCTCGTCCCACAGCGCCGCGAGGACGGCCTCGACGAACCCGAGCACGTCGTCCTGGGTGACGAACGACGCCTCGAGGTCGATCTGGGTGAACTCGGGCTGCCGGTCGGCGCGCAGGTCCTCGTCCCGGAAGCAGCGCGCGACCTGGAAGTAGCGATCGAAGCCCGCCGCCATCAGCAACTGCTTGTAGATCTGCGGCGACTGCGGCAGCGCGTAGAACTCGCCCACGTGCAGCCGGCTCGGCACCAGGTAGTCGCGGGCCCCCTCCGGGGTCGGCTTGGTGAGGATCGGGGTCTCGATCTCGAGAAAGCCGAGCTCGGACAGGGTGCGCCGCGCGCGCTGGAGCAGGCGATGGCGCAGCATGAGATTCGCCTGCAGCTCGGGACGCCGGAGGTCCAGGATGCGGTGCTTGAGCCGCAGCTCCTCCGCGGGGAGCTCCTCCTTCTCCTTGCGCGCGATCGGAATCGCAGGCGTCTGCGCCGGGCCCACCACTTCGAGCCCGGTCACGTGCACCTCCACCTCCCGCGAGGCCATGCTCGCGTCCCGCGCCGCCTCGGGCCGGAACGCCACCGTGCCGGTTACGAGCACGACCGCCTCGGCCCCGAGGTCGGCCGCGCACGCCATCGCATCGGGCGGGGTCCAGGCCGGGTTGCATGACAGCTGGACCAGCCCGTCGCGGTCGCGCAGGTCGATGAATACGATGCCGCCGAGATCGCGACGGCGGTGCACCCAGCCGCCCAGCCGCACGGTGAGCCCCACGTGCTCCCGCCCCAGCGACCCGCAGCGGTGGGTGCGGAGCGTGGTCGCGACCGGGTCACCGGCGGCGCTCACGCGGCCTCGGCCGCCTGCAGCGTGCGATGGAATTCTTCGGGTGTGTGGCACAACGTCAACCTTTCGCGCAGCGCGTCGTGGCGGATCAGGTGAGCGATCCGGGCCAGCAGCTTGACGTGCTCGCCGGCCGCGGTCTCGGGCCCGACCACGAGAAAGAAGAGGCGGACCGGCTGTCCGTCGAGCGCCTCGTACGGCACCGGCTCGGCGCTCACGCCGGACACGAGGCAGAGGCCCGGCACCGTGGCCGCGCGGCCGTGGGGAATGGCAACACCGCCGCCGACGCCGGTGCTGAGCGATCGCTCCCGCTCCATCACCGCGCGGAGGACGTCGTCATAGTCGCCGCCGCACGTCGCCACCAGCGCGCGGCTCAGTTCCGCGATGGCGCCGGGCTTGTCCCGCGCCTCGAGCGGCAGCACGACGCGCTCGGGCGTGAGCAGGTCGCTCACCCGGCCGGGCTGGTTGGGCATGCGGTCAAACGTAACCGGTGAGGCGACGAGCGGCAAGCGATTACTAGGCTTGAGCTTACACGTTCGGTGCAGGGCCGCTATCTTCCCGCCATGGCCACCTCCACAACCCGGGCCCCGGCAGCGACCCCGCTGCTCGATCTCACGCCGGACGCGAGCCGCGCCCGGCTGCGGGCGTGGGTGGACGCCCGCGGGCTCCCCGGTTACCGGGTGGGGCAGATCCATCGCCGGCTCTGGGTGGCGCCGGTGGCCCGCTGGCGCGATGCCACGGAATTGCCGTCGGCGCTCCGTGCCGAGCTCGAGGCGGCATTTCCGCTGCCTCGGCTCGAGCCCGAGACGGTCCAGACCTCCGCCGACGGCACCCGCAAGTTCCTCTGGCGGCTCGCCGACGGCGAAGCCGTCGAGTCGGTGTTGATCCCCTCCGGCTCCCGACGCACCCTCTGCATCTCGTCGCAGGCGGGCTGCGCCCTGGGCTGCAGCTTCTGCGCGACCGGCCGCATGGGCTTCCGCCGGAACCTGGGCGTGTTCGAGATCGTGGGTCAGGCCCGGGAGGTCGTGCTACGGGATCCGAGCGACAAGCCGACCAACGTGGTCTTCATGGGGATGGGCGAGCCGCTGCTCAACTGGCCGGCCGTGAGCGATGCGCTCACGATCCTGAACCACCCCGACGGGTTCGGCATCGGGGCGCGCCACATCACGGTCTCGACGGTGGGCATCCTGCCGGGCATGGCGGAGCTGGCGAAGCGACCGGAGCAGTTCCGGCTCGCGATCTCGCTGCATGCGCCCACGCCGGAGCGGCGCCGGGCGCTGATGCCGATCGAGAAGAAATACGATCTCGCGGCGGTGCTGAAGGCCGCCGAGGCGTTCCGCAAGCGGGTGACCTTCGAGTACGTGCTGATCGCCGGCGCGAACGACACCGACCGCGACGCGGACGCCCTGGCGAAGCTGGCACGGCGGCTCGGGGCGCTGGTCAACCTGCTGCCGCTCCATCCGGGCGGTGCCCCGGAGCTCACGCCGACAGCGCCGGCGCGGATCCGCGCGTTCCGTGACCGGCTGGCGAACCAGGGAGTGGAGGCGACCGTGCGGCGGAGCCGAGGGCTGGACATCGATGCAGCCTGCGGGCAGCTCCGGACGGCGGCGGAACGGATCAGCCCGTCGCCCCGAATCCCGCCGCCACGCAGTTGATCGACAGCAGTAGCGCCTGGAGCGCGTCGCTCCGCTCCTCGTCGCTCCCGGCGGCGCGATAGCGTTCCAGCAGCTCGACCTGCATGCGGCTCGCCTGATTGATCGCGGGCAGGCGGCGCGCGAGCTTCCGCAGGAAGCGCGGGAACCGCTCGGCGACCGCGCGGCCCTCGCTCACCCGCAGCACCGCCGCCACCGTTCGCTCGTACTCCTCCTCCACCATGGCGAACACTGCGTCGCGCACGCCCGGATCGGGATGCAGGACGGCGAACTCCCGCGCGATGGACAGATCCACCTGGGCGAGGGTCTTCTCGACCTCGTCCACGATCAGGCGGAAGAGCCGCGAGTCGCGGAACATGCGCCGCAGCAGCGCCTCGCCCCGCGCGCCGCGGACCTCGAAGAAGGTCTCCAGCCCGCTTCCGACCCCGAACCAGCCGGGGACGAAGTGGCGGTTCTGGATCCAGGCGAACACCCAGGGAATCGCCCGGAGATCCGCGATGGTGCGGGCCCCGAACCGCCGGGCCGGCCGGGAGCCCAGGTTGAGCAGGGAGATCTCTTCCAGGGGGCTGGCCGCCTGATAGTACGGCAGCAGCATCGGATGCTCGATGAAGCGCCGGTACGCCGCCATGGACGCGCCGGAGATCGCCTCCATCGCCTCGTCGAACTCGCCCACCGGGACCAGCGCCTGCTCCCGCTCCGACTTGATCGAGTGCTCGAGCACTGCCGACGCGAGCAGCTCGAGCTGGTACGCCGCGGTGCCGCGGTTGGCATACTTGAACGAGACCACCTCGCCCTGCTCGGTGATCCGCAGACGCCCCTGGATCGAGCCGGCCGGCTGCGCCGCGATTGCGCGCCCGGTCGGCGCCCCGCCGCGGCTCACCGAGCCGCCCCGGCCGTGGAAGAACGTGATCGGCACACCCAGCTCTCGGCCGAGCCGGGTGAGCTTGACCTGCGCCTTCGACAGCTCCCAGTTGGCCGCGAAGAACCCGCCGTCCTTGTTGGAGTCGGAGTAGCCGATCATCACCTCCTGGGTCCCGCCCTGCTCGCGCACGCTCCGCCGCACGACCGGGACGTTGAGCAGCTCGCGCATGATGGCCGGCGCGTCCCGCAGGTCCTCGATGGTCTCGAACAGCGGCACGATCGGCAGAGTGCAGCGCTCGACGCCGAGCGTATCGGGGAAGAGTCCGCCCTCCTTGGCCAGGAGATAGGCGCCCAGCACATCGCTCACGGAGTGGGTCATGCTCAGGATGAACGAGCCGAACGCCTCCCGGTCGAGCTTTTCCCGGAGCTCGCCGACCAGCCGGAACATGCCGAGCGTCTCCGCCGCGTCGGCCGGAAGTACCTGCAGGCGCAGCTCCTCGTACCGCGGCCGCGCGAGCTCGGCCTGCACCCAGCGGGCCCACTCGACCGACTCCGGGTCGGGCGGCTCGGCGTCGGGCGTACCGGCGCGCACCCGCCACAGCGCAGCGAGGGCCTGGTGCAGTTTGGTCGTGTTCTCGCGCACGTCGAGCCGGACGGTGCTGAAGCGGAACAGCTCGATCTCCCGCCGTACCGGCCGGACCAGCACCGGTGCGATCCGGGGTGCCGCTTCGCCGAGCGCGCGTTCCAGCACCCGCAGGTCCGCGAGAAGCTCGTCGGCCGACGCATACCCCCCCGGGGGGGCCTCGAGCTGATACCGCTCCGCCACGCCGATCGTGGTGTCCAGGCGCCGCACCATGCAGGAGAGGTACTGGCGGAACACCTCGCCCGGGTTCCGCGCCGCGACGCCGGGGTCGCCGCTCGCGGCGAGGAGCTGCTCGAGGCGCCGCCGGAAGTCAGCCGGGACCTCCACCGCGCGCTCGCTCACGCTGAGCGCGCGGATCAGCTCCGAGAGCCGCTGCCGGTAGCGCCGCAGGGCGGCGATCCGGTATTCGCAGAGCGAGCGCCGGGTGACCTCGTTAGTGACGAAGGGGTTGCCGTCGCGGTCCCCGCCGACCCAGCAGCCGAACTGCAGGAATCCCGGGACGTCGAAGCGCTGGTCCGGGTAGTACTGCGCCAGCGCGCGCTCGAGCTTCTCGTGCAGCGCGGGCACCGCCTCGAAGAGCGTCTCGTTGAAGAAGTGGAGCGCCCAGTACACCTCCTGCTCGACCGTCGGCTTCTCCAGCCGCAGCTCGCCCGTGAGCAGCAGCAGCTCGATCTCGTTGCGCACCGCCTGCACCAGCCCGGCGCGCTCCCGGGGGGTCCAGCGGGGCGACTCGAGCTCCACCAGCAGCCGGTAGATCCGCCGGTGCTTCTCGAGGACGGTGACCCGCTTGGCCTCGGTGGGGTGCGCGGTGAGCACCGGCCGGATCCGCAGCACCTGGAGCAGCTCCCGCAGCGCGTCGGGCGGCACCTGCATCTCGGCCGCCCCGGCGAGCACCTCCACCAGGGTCCCGCGCAGCGCCTCGTAGCCCCGCTCGGCCTCGATCTGCCGGCGGCGGCGCATCGCGGCGTTCTGTTCGGCGATGCTCAGCAGTTGGAGCCACAGGCCGAGGAGCTGCAGCGCCCGGCCCTGCAGCTCCGGGGGGCAGCGCTCCTCGCCGCCGGTGAGCAGGGGCTCCAGCTCGGGCACCCGGCTCCGGACGACGTCGCGGAGCTGGTGCAGCAGGAGGTCGGCGACCTCGTTGGCGTACGCGGCGGCGCGTTCCGCCAGCGGATCGGTGGAGGCGGGGAGGGCGGTGACGCGGTACGGCTGCAGCGAATCCTGGATCACGCGACGCGGTCGCGCAGCGGAGCCCCGGCGAAGAAGAGTCGCAGGTTCTCCAGCGCGCGCAGGCCCATCGCCACGCGGGTCTCCTCGGTGGCGCTGCCGAGGTGCGGGAGCAGCACGACGTTTTCCATGGTGAGGAGCGCCGGCGACACCTGGGGCTCGCGCTCGTACACGTCGAGCCCCGCGCCCGCGATGCGCCCCTTCCGGAGCGCGTCGACCAGCGCCGCCTCGTCCACGACGTCGCCCCGTGCAGTGTTGATCAAGTAGGCCGACGGCTGCATCCGGGCGAGCCGGGTCGCGTTCATGAGGTGGCGGGTTTCCGGCGTCGCCGGGCAATGCAGCGACACGAAATCGCTCTCGGCGAGCACTTCCTCGATGGAGCCGCGCGGCTCGGCCCCCAGCGCGGCCGCGACGTCCGCCGGCGGGGGATAGGGGTCGGTGTAGAGCACGCGCATGCCGAAGCCGTGATGCGCCCGCTTCGCCACCGCGCGCGCGATACGCCCCATGCCGATCAGGCCGAGCGTCCTGCCGCTCACCATCCGGCCGAGCATGTGGGTCGGGCGCCAGCCGGTCCAGGCGCCGGCGCGCACGTGGCGATCGCCCTCCCCGGCGCGGCGGGCCACCATCAGGAGCAGCGTGACCGCGAGGTCCGCCGTGGCATCGGTGAGCACGTCGGGCGTGTTGGACACCGCGATGCCGCGGCCCTTCGCCGCCTGGACGTCGATGTTGTTGAAGCCCACGCCGAAGTTCGCGATGATCCTGGTCCGCAGCGGCTCGGCCCCGAGCACGTCCGCCGTGAGCCGGTCGGTCACCGTCGGCAGCAGCCCGTCCGCGGTGCGGAGCGCTTCCTGGAGCTCGGCCGCCGTGAGCGGCCGGTCCTCCGGGTTGAGTCGCGCATCGAAGTCGTGCGCGACCGCCTCCTCCACGGCGGCCGGCAGCCGCCGCGTGACCACCACGACCGGGCGCGCCGTCACGTCGGCACCGCCACGCGCCGGGTCCGGGAGGCCAGCGCCTTGGCGACGGTGGCGCCCAGCTCGGCGGGGCTCGGTGCCACCGTGATGCCGGCCTCCTTCATGATCTCCATCTTCTCGGCCGCGCTCTCGCCGAAGGCGCGGATGATCGCGCCGGCGTGCCCCATCCGGCGACCCTTCGGCGCCGACAGCCCCGCGACGTACCCGATCACCGGCTTGCGCATGTGGTCGCGGTAGAACTTCGCCGCCTCCGCTTCCTGCGGTCCCCCGATCTCGCCGATGATCATCACCGCCTCGGTTCCCGGGTCGTCCTCGAAGAGCCGGAGGTGATCCACGAACGAGCTGCCGTTGATCGGGTCGCCGCCGATCCCCACGCTGGTGGAGACGCCGATGCCGAGCGCCTTCATCTGGGACGCGGCCTCGTAGCCCAGCGTGCCGGAGCGCGTGACCAGCCCCACGCCGCCGGGCTTGTAGATGTGGCCCGGCATGATCCCGACCATCGCCTTGCCCGGGCTGATGATCCCCGCGCAGTTCGGCCCGACCAGCATGGTGCGGCGCTCCTTCGGATAGCGCCACAGGTAGCGCTTCACCATCATCATGTCCTGCGCCGGGATGCCGTCGGTGATCGCCACGACCAGGCGGATCCCCGCGTCGGCGGCCTCCATGATCGAGTCGGCGCAGAACGCGGCCGGCACGAAGATGAGCGTCGCCTCCGCCCCCGTCTCGCGCACCGCATCCTTGACGGTGTTGAACACCGGCCGGTCGAGGTGGCGCGACCCGCCTTTGCCCGGGGTGACGCCGCCTACGAGGTTGGTCCCGTACGCGAGCATCTCCCTGCCGTGGAAGGTGCCCTTGTCGCCGGTGAACCCCTGGATGATGATCCGGCTCGTCTCGTTGATCAGGATGCTCATGACTGCCCGCTCCCGGCCTTCGCGGCCTTCGCGCCCGCGGCCTGCAGGACGGCCACGACCCGCTCGGCCGCCTCGCTCAGAGTATC
>DASUAH010000102.1:0-3553 GCA_035763885.1 Gemmatimonadales bacterium | reverse complement strand
TATGTCTTCGCGGTGAACCCGATCGGAGCCCGGTACGATGCGCTGATCACGAACGCGGGGGAAAGCGAGCGCAAGGAATGGGACACTGCCTGGGAGGCGGCGGCGACGCGCACCGCGCAGGGATGGTCGGTGGAGATCCGGATCCCGGTGCAGAGCCTCTCCTTCAGGGACGGGCTCCGGCAGTGGGGATTCAACGTCGAGCGACGCATCCAGCGCCGCCTGGAGCTGAGCCGGTGGTCGAGCCCGTCGCGGGCGGCCCGACTCACCCAGCCGGCGCGCGCGGGCCGGCTGGTCGGGCTCCCGGCATTCGTGTACGGACTCGGCCTCACCGTGCGCCCGGCGCTGGTCAGCGGAGTGGAGCAGCCGCTGCCGGCGGAGGCGCGGAGCACCCGCCTCGAGGTGAGCGGGGACCTGAGCCAGCGACTGGGGGCGAACACCCTGGCCTCGGTCACCCTGAACACCGACTTCGCCGAGACCGAGGTGGACGCCCGGCGGACCAACCTCACCCGGTTTCCGCTCTTCTTTCCGGAGAAGCGCGGCTTCTTCCTCGAGGGGTCCGACATCTTCGACTTCGCCTTGACGGTGGACCGGCAGGTGGACGTCGTGCCCTTCTTCAGCCGGACCGTAGGGCTGCTCCAGGGCCGGGAGGTGCCGCTCCGCGTCGGCGGGAAGGTGAACGGCCGGATCGCGGGCGCCAACTTCGGCGCGCTGGCCGTGCGCACCGGCCACGAACCCGACCTGGCGCCGGCCACCACGCTCGCCGCGGCGCGCCTCAAGCAGAACGTGCTCCGGGTATCCTCCGTCGGCGTCATCGCGACCCTCGGCGATCCCCAGGGACGCGACGGCTCCTGGCTCGGCGGGGTGGACCTCACCTTCCGGACCTCCCGGCTGGCCGGCGACCGCAATTGCTGGTGGGTCTCTGGGGGCTGGCGACCGGGCGGGACGGTCTCGCGGGAGACCGGAGCGCGTGGGGCGCGTCGGTGTCGTACCCGAACGATCCCTGGCAGGCCTCTGCCAGTTACCGGCGCATCGGGGACGGATTCGATCCGTCGCTGGGGTTCGTGCCCCGCCGTGCGGTGGAGATCGTCACCGGCGGCGGCGAGCTCCGCCTGGGCACACCGCTCCCGGGCGTCCGGGACGCGGTCTTCCAGCTCCACGGCCGCCTGGTGCGCGACTCGCTCCGGCGCCGGGAGAGCTACGTCGTCTTCAGCGCCCCGTTCTACCTGGCCTTCGAGAGCGGCGCTGGTCTCGAGTTCAACGTGGTGCCGTACGGGGAGCGCCTGGTTGAGCCGTTTCCGATCGCCCCCGACGTCACCATCCCGCCGGGATCGTACGACTGGATCAGGTATCGGCTCGAGGGAACCCTCGCCTCAAAGCGGAAGGTGAGCGGCCGGCTCACCTGGTGGTTCGGCGACTTCTACGACGGTCGCCTGACCGAGCTGTCCGGCGCGCTCGTCCCGCGACCCACGGCGGCGATCGCGCTCGAGCTGACGGCGGTGCGGAACACCGGATCGCTCCCCGGGGGCCGGGTGTCGCAGGATCTCGTGGGAGCCCGGGTGCAGGTGAACCTCTGGGCCAATCTCACGTTCAACAGCCTCGTCCAGTACGACAACCAGAGCCGGATCCTCGGCGCCAATTCACGGCTCCGCTGGCAGTTCCATCCGCTGGGAGAGCTGTTCGTGGTCTACAACCGCAACCGCGAGCGCGAGGCCGGCAGGTGGCGCTTCGCTTCCGAGCAACTGCTCACCAAGGTGCAGTACGCCTTCCGCCTCTGACGAGCCTGTTGGCACCACGGCTCGCGCCACTCGGTCGCCAACATCGAGTCCAGGCGTTATGGTAGACGTGGCCCAACCTGTGGGCCGCGGCCGCGGCCAGCGATGGAACACAACATGGAAGGAGGTCGACCATGACGGGTGTCGCCGACGCTCAGGCGTCCCTGGAGGCGGTGCTCAAGGACGAGATCATCCGCATGTACGAGGAGGTCGCAGGCAACCCTGAGGCCACCTTCCACTTCTTCCACGGCCGGGAAGCCGCCGAGATGTTCGGCTATGCCCCCGAATGGCTCGACAGCGCGCCCGCCGGCGCCGTCGCGTCCTTCGCGGGCGTGGGCAACCCGCACGAGCGCGCCAACCTGCAGCCGGGCGAGACGGTGCTCGACCTCGGCAGCGGCGCCGGCCTCGACGCGATCATCGCGTCCCGCCAGGTCGGCCCGACGGGCCGCGTGGTGGGGGTCGACTTGAATCCCGCCATGTGCGTGAAGGCCCAGGCGCACGCCGCGGCGACGGGAACGCGGATGGAATGCCGCGAGGGGCGGATGGAGGAGATCCCGCTGCCCGACGCCTCGGCGGACGTGGTGATCTCCAACGGGGTGATCAACCTCTCGTTCCGCAAGCGCAAAGTCGTCGAGGAGATGTTTCGCGTGCTGCGGCCGGGAGGCCGGATGTCCATCACCGACATCGTCAGCGCCAAGCAGCTCTCCCAGTCGATCGTCAACGACCCCAAGCTCTGGGCCAGCTGAATCGGTGGTGCTCTCCCGGAGGGAGAGATGTTTCGGTTGCTGGAGGAGACCGGCTTCACCCGGGTACGCTCGGCGGTCGTGCCGCGGTTCCGGTTCCGCAAGCAATCGACGCAGGACGCGGGAGAAGCCTACGGGGTCAAGGCCGTCATGATGACCGCGCTGAAGCCGCGGGGGCCCTGACCTGCGGTGCCGCCGTACCACACCCACTTGCGAGGAGGATGGCGATGGCTCGGAAGAAGCGGTCGGCCGTGAAGGCAGTGAAGCGAGCCGGGAAGCGTGCCGCGCGGGCAGGGAAGAAAGCCAAGGTGCTGGCGAGAAAGGCTGCCGGCAAGCTGCCCGGGCGCAAGAAGGCGCGCACGCGCAGGCGGAAGAAGCTCGCCGCCGCCGCCGCAGCGGTCGGGGTCGGGGCGGCCGCCCTCGCCGCAGGGGTCGCTGCAGCCCGGGCCCGCAAGCGGAAGTAGATCTCCGGAGCGTTTTTCAGCTTGCGCGCTTCCACGCCGCCGGCCGCGCTCGCGCTCCTGCCGCTCGACCGCGACTCGGACGTGCCGGCCTGGCGCCAGCTCTGCGAGGCGCTCCGGCGGCGGATCGCGGCGGGCGAGCTCGCGGCGGGCACCCGGCTCCCGTCCACCCGCATGCTCGCGCGCGACCTCGACCTCGCGCGCAACACCGTCGCCGCCGCGTACGAGCAGCTCCTGGCCGACGGCTGGCTCGAGGGGCGGCGGGGGATGGGAACGTTCGTGGCGGGCGTCCCGGGGAACGGCCGGGTCCGGGCCGCGGCCGGAACCGCCGCCCTGCGCGCGTCCGCGCCGGCGAGCGGGGCGTCACGGGCTGGCGCGGTGCTGCCGGGCCTCTCGGCCCGGGGCCGGACCATCGCGGCGAGCTTCACCACCTGGCGGCCCACCCGCGGCGCGCCGCGTCCGTTCCGGCCCGGCGTGCCGGCGGCGGATCTCTTCCCCTGGCCCTTGTGGCGGAGCGTGTGCAACCGGGTGCTCCGCTCCGCGCGTGCGGAGCTCTTCGGCTACGGCGAGCCGGGCG
>DASUAH010000101.1:0-3921 GCA_035763885.1 Gemmatimonadales bacterium | reverse complement strand
GTCGGCACCGTCCCCCGACTCCAGCGCTCGACCGGAAGCGCGTCGGGAAATCGTTGGGAGATAAGCGCTTGTGCTGCGGCGACGCGGGCGGGAGCTGACATGGCGGATCGAGTTTTCGTGATACCGAATAAATACCGAAGTCAACTATACCGGTCCGCCCGGCGGAGAGCAAGAAGAGGAGCCGCCGCCGGTGTATCCATGCCACTCTGGCGCACCGGCCCCGGAACAACTAACTCAGTCGTGCCCCCCCCCGCTCACCCACGCCGGAGCCGAGCATGCCGACGCCGCCCAAGAACACGCAGGAAATCGTCGCGATGTGGAATTCGGTGGTGGAGGACCGGTGGGCGGGCCGGCTCGGCGCCGTGCTGCGGGAGCTGCTGCCGCGCCGCGGCCTTGCCACCCCGGGCGAGGCGCAGTCCGTCGCGCTCGCGCGCGATCTCATCCGCGCGCTCCAGATCGCCGCCGCCCCGAAAGGCGGGGTGGCGGCGGCCGTGGACTACCTCGCGACCGTGGGCGCGCCGGCCGAGCCGGCCTGAGGGAGCCTGCCCTACGGCACGCGCGCGCGCCCGATCGTATTCGCGTCGGTGCCGAACCAGAGCGCGCGCGTGCCCGGATCGAACACGATGTGCCGCACCACCACCCCGCCGCTCTCCCTGATCGGGGTCTCGCTCACGTACTTGCCCGACTTCGGGTCGAAGGCCACCAGCCGGTTGGGCTGGGGCCCGGTCTCCACGAACCAGAGCCGGTCGCGATCGTCCACCGTCATCGCGTAGGGCAGGGAGCTCGCGCCGCTCGGCGCGGGCCATTCCTGGATGCTGCCGCTGGCCGGATCGAGCCGGGCGAGCATGCCCCGCACGTAGTCCACGTACCAGATCCGGTCGTCCGAGGTGACGGCGATGCGCCGCCCGCGCGCGCGCCCGTCGGGGAGGTCGTACTCGCGGATCTCGAAAGTCGCCGGATCGACCGTGCCGAGCTTGCTCGCGCCGAACTCGTTGAACCAGGGACGCCCCCTCGAGTCCACGGCGATTCCGTAGGGCCGCGCGTTCGGAGTGGGTACCTTGGCCAGGCGGATCTTCCCCGTGGCGACCGTCAGCCGGCCGACGTAGTTGCCGCCCTGCACCGTGAACCAGATGTCCC
This sequence comes from Gemmatimonadales bacterium, assembly GCA_035763885.1. GTDB lineage: Bacteria > Gemmatimonadota > Gemmatimonadetes > Gemmatimonadales > GWC2-71-9 > DASQPE01. The sequence continues at coordinate 2,784 of DASUAH010000101.1, read as the reverse complement.
CGCTCCGGTCGAACACGAGGGTGTGCGGGTCGCGCGCGGCGGGATCCGGCATGGGATAGCGCGTGATCGCGCCGCTCTTCGGGTCCAGCCTGCCGATCGTCGCGTTCCCGTTGCCCGCGAACCAGACCGCGCCCGCGCGATCCACGATGAGGTTGTGCGGGAGGGTGCCCTCGTCGATCGCGTACCGCTTGAACTTCCCCGTGGCCGGGTCGAGGTACGCGATGTAGTTCCCCGCCTGGCCCACGAACCAGACCCGCCGCGCCGCGTCGACATACGGGTCGCGCGGGCGGGTGTTCGGCCAGGGCACCGTCCACTGGGTGATATCGACCGGCGCCGCCGCCAGTGCGGCGAGCGCCAGAAGCGCAGCTCGCATCATTCCGCCTCCACGATTCGATAGACCGTTCCCGCGGCCGTGAGCACGTAGAGCTCGCCGCGCGCGTCCTGCCCGAAGCTGGTCACCTGACCGGCCGGGTCGAGATCATCCCATTGCTGCAGGTCGGTCGCCCCGCCGTTCGCGAAGCGGAAGCTCCGGATCCAGCCGGAGCAGAAATCGGAATAGAAGTAGGTGCCCTGCAGCGCCGGCAGCGCGGCGCCGCGGTACACGTACCCGCCGGTGACGGAGCAGCCGTTGCCGTGATCGTACTCCAGCACCGGCGGCACGAGGCCCGTGCGGTCGCAGCCGTCGCCCGAGGGATAGCAGTGCAGCCCCTCCAGCAGGTTCCACCCGTAGTTCGCGCCGCGGCCGGCGCCGGCCCCGGCCGGGCTCACGTCGATCTCCTCGTATCGGTTCTGCCCGACGTCGCCGATGTACAGGTCGCCGGTGAGGCGATCGAAGCTGAACCGCCACGGGTTTCTCAGGCCATACGCCCAGATCTCACCGCGGGTTGCGGGGCCCGCCGCCGCGGCGAACGGGTTGTCCGCCGGAATCGCGTACGGCGTCGCGGAGAGGTCGATCCGGAGCAGCTTGCCGAGCAGGGTCGCGAGGCTCTGCCCGTTGCCGAACGGGTCGCCGCCATCGCCGCCGTCGCCGAGCGCCACGTACAGGTAGCCGTCCGGGCCGAAGGCCACCTGGCCGCCGTTGTGGTTGGAGAACGGCTGGTCCACCGCGAGCAGCACCTGCTCGCTCGCGGCGTCGGCGAGGTCGGGATCGGCCGAGACCCGGAGCGCCGAGATGCGGGTGTCTCCGTTCGGATCGGTGTAGTTCAGCACGAAGCGGCCGTTGGTGGCGTACGCGGGATCGAAGGCCAGGCCGAGCAGCCCCTGCTCCGACCCGGTGGACACCTGGCCGGAGAGATCGAGGAAGGCGGCCGGCAGGATGGTGCCGTCCCGGACGATGCGGATCCGGCCGCCCTTCTCGACCACGAACAGCCGGTCGTCGCCCGGCGGGCTCGTGAGATCCACGGGAAACTGGAGCCCGGTGGCCACCGGCTCGAGGGCGAGCGCGACCGGCGGTGCCGGCGGGCCGGTCGTGCCGCCGCTGCACGCGCCGAGCAGGAGGAGCAGGAGGGGATGGCGCACGGTAGGAAGGTAGCTGTGAGCTGTGAGCTGTGAGCTGTGAGCTGTGAGCTATGGGCTATGAGCTGTGAGCTATGAGCTGTGAGACCTGAGCTCATAGCCCATAGCCCATAGCTCATAGCTCACAGCCCATAGCTACCTTCCTCACTCATGCGCGCCGTCGTCTTCGCCGCCGCGGGCGGTCCCGAGGTGATCACGATCCGCGAGGTGCCGACTCCGACACATGGCCCCGGCCAGATCCGCGTCCGGGTCCGCGCGGCCGGACTCAACCGCGCGGATCTGATGCAGCGGCGCGGGCACTACCCGGCGCCGCCGGGGTGGCCGGCGGACATCCCCGGGCTCGAGTACGCGGGCGAGGTGGAGGCGCTCGGCGCCGGGGTGCGGCGCTGGCGGCCGGGCGACCGGGTCATGGGGCTGGTGGGTGGCGGCGCGCAGGCGGAGGTGGTGGTGGTGCACGAGGACGAGGCGCTGCCGGTTCCGGAATCGCTCTCGCTGGTGGAGGCAGCGGCCGTGCCGGAGGCGTTCCTCACCGCCTACGACGCGCTGGTGACGCGCGGGCGGCTTCGGGCGGGGGAGCGGGTGCTGATACACGCGATCGGCAGCGGGGTCGGGACCGCGGCGGCGCAGATCGCCCGGCACGTCGGCGCGACGGTGCTCGGTACCTCGCGAAGCGCCGACAAGCTCGCGCGCGCGGCGCCGTACGGCATGGACGTCGGGATCGACACGAGCCGCACGCCGTTCGCCAGGGCGATCACCGATCCGGTGGACGTCGTGCTCGACGTGCTGGGCGGTCCCGCGTTCGGCGACAACCTCGCCGTGCTGGCGCCGCGTGGCCGGCTGGTGCTGCTCGGCTTCCTGCAGGGCAGCCGGGCGGAAGCGGACCTCGCTCCGCTGCTGCGAAAACGGCTGGAGGTCGTCGGGACGGTGATGCGCGCGCGCGGGCACGAGGAACGCGCCGCGCTGGCGCGCGAATTCACCGAGAAGCTGCTGCCGCTGTTCGATCAGCGCATCGAACTGGCCGCCCCGCTCCGGCCGGTGCTGGACCGGGTGGCGCCGATGGAGGAGATCGCCGAGGCGCACCGGCTGCTGGAGAGCAACGAGACGTTCGGGAAGGTGGTGGCGGTGTGGGAGTGAGCAGTGAGCAGTAAGCAGTAAGCAGTCACTGCTCACTGTCGGGGAAGCCGTGCTTCCTGCGCAGCGCGTGGAACCGCTCGCGCAGCGCCTCGCGGTATGCCCAGCCCGCGGTGTCGCGCCGGGCGTAGTGGCGCT
>DASUAH010000100.1:0-5367 GCA_035763885.1 Gemmatimonadales bacterium | reverse complement strand
CACGACCGCCGGTATGCGCTGGATACCAGGAAAGCGGTCGCGGAGCTCGGTTTCGCGCCGGAAGAGACCTTCGAAGCGGGCCTCCGGAAGACGGTGCGCTGGTACCTCGGGCACGAGACCTGGTGGCGAGGCGTGATGGATGGGAGCTACCGGGACTGGATCAGCCGTCACTACGGATACAGCGTGGGCACCGATGCCCATGCGGTGGTGGCCCGCGACGGGGGTGAAGGCGCCCAGTGACCGCCGGCACCGCGCCCGGGAGCCCGTGCTGACCGCCGGCGGTTCCGAACCGGCGCCGGATCCGCTGTCCGTCGCCCACATTCTCGCTCCCGGCTCCATCGGCGGCCTCGAGCGGGTAGTCCAGCAACTGGCACTCGGCCAGCATCACGAAAGGCTCCGGGTGCAGGTCGTGGCGGTCCTGGATGCCGGAGATGCTGGCGCGGCGTTCCTCGCACCGCTGGAGGTAGCTGGCGTGGCGGTGACGCCGCTCCGGCTCGCGCCCCGGGCGTACCTGTCGGAGCGCCGGCGGCTGCGGGCATTGCTTGAGCTCCGGCGTCCCGATCTGGTGCACACCCATGGCTACCGAGCCGATGTGCAGGGCGGAAGCATCGCCCGCCGGCTTCGCATTCCGACCATCACCACGGTCCACGGCTTCACCGGCGGGGGGTGGAAGAATCGCATGTACGAGCACCTTCAACTCGGCGCATTCCGGCGCTGTGACGCCGTCGTCGCGGTGTCCGCGCCCCTCATCATCAAGCTCGAGGCGTTCGGTATCGCGCGCGACCGGCTGCACCTTGTGCCCAACGCGGCGCCGACCGACGAGCCCGCGCACCCGCGGGCGGAGGCCCGCCGCCGGCTCGGCTTGCCCCCGCACGGCTTCGTGGTAGGCTGGGTCGGACGGCTCAGCGTCGAGAAGGGGCCCGACGTATTTCTGCGGGCGCTGGCCGCCCTGGGCAACCCGGCCGTGCTCGGCGTTCTGATCGGCGCTGGCCGCGAGCGCGAGCCGCTGGGCGCGCTGGGCGTGCGGCTCGGTATGCAGGATCGGCTCGTCTTTCCCGGCACTGTGGCCGAGGCAGGCCGGCTCTTCCCTGCGTTTGACTGCTTCGTGCTCAGCTCGCGAACCGAGGGCACGCCGATCGTGCTGTTCGAGGCGATGGCCGCCGAGGTTCCGGTCGTGGCCACGGCGGTCGGTGGCGTGCCCGATGTCGTGTCCCCCGCGGAGGCGCTGATGGTGCCGCCCGATGACCCTGCCGCGCTCGCCGCGGCCATCGCAGCCGTGCTGGCGGACCCCGGCGGGGCACGCGCGCGCGCCCGGGAGGCGCGACGCCGACTCGACGAGGAACGCAACCTGGCTCCCTGGCTCGCCCGCTACGACGCGGTCTATCGCCTGGTGATGAGTCGCTCACGCCCGCGCACCGCATGACGACTCTCGCGCTCGTGCTCCTCGGCGTTCCGGTCGTCCTGTTCGGGTACGCCTACCTCGGCTACCCGCTCCTGCTCCGGCTCATCGCGGCGTTTCGGCCGGCGCCGCGCCGTTTCGGCGATCCGCCTGAGTGGCCTCGCATCAGCGTATTGCTCCCCGCCTACAACGAGGCCGGATCGATCCGGGCGACGCTGGACGCCCTGCTCGCGCTCGACTATCCGCCCGACCGGCGCCAGATCCTCGTCGTCTCGGATGCCTCCACGGACGGCACGGACGACATCGTGCGGGAGTTCGCCGCCCGGGGGGTCGAGCTGGTCCGCCAGCCGCGCCGCGCCGGCAAGACCGCCGCGGAGAACGTCGCCGCCCCGCTGCTCCGCGGCGAGATCGTCGTCAACACCGACGCGACGATCCGCATCCCCTCCCACGCCCTCAAGCCGCTCATCCGCGTCTTCCAGGATCCGACGATCGGGGTCGCCTCCGGCCGCGACATCAGCGTGGGGAAGCCCGACCAGGAGGGGAACCGCGGTGAATCGGGGTATGTCCGCTACGAGATGTGGGTCAGGAGGCTCGAGACGCGGGTCGGGACGATCATCGGGGCGAGCGGGTGCTTCTACGCCATCCGCCGCGAGCTGGTGAGCGCGCTCTTTCCGGAGGCGCTGAGCCGCGACTTCGCCTCGCCGCTCCGGGCGCGCCAGGCCGGCTACCGCACCGTGTCGGTGGACGAGGCAGTCAGCTACGTGGCCCGGACGACCTCGCTGCGGGTGGAGTTCCGCCGGAAGGTGCGGACCATGGCACGCGGGCTCGAGACGCTCTGGTACATGCGGTCGCTCATGAATCCCCTCCGGTACGGCGGCTTTGCCTGGATGCTCTTCAGCCACAAGCTCTGCCGGTGGCTGGTGCACCTCACGCTGCCACTGGCGCTGGTCGGACTGGCGCTGGCGGCCTCGACGTCGGTGCTCGCCGAAACGGTCCTCCTGCTCGTCGGAATCGGCATCGTGGCCGGGGTCTTCGGGATGAGCTGGCCCGATGGCCGGAGGATCCCGCGGCTGCTGGCCCTCGCGGCCTTCGTGCTGGCGGTCAACGTGGCCGCGCTGGCGGCGTGGTACCAGGCGCTGAGGGGCGAGCGGAACCCGATCTGGGAGCCGACGCGCCGGCCGAGCGACGCGACGGCTCCGGGCGCGGGCGCCTAGCGCGGAGCGTCGTCCTCTACCTGCACCACGAGCCCGACCCGGCCGCTCCGCCGGTCACGCTGGGGCGCCTCGCTCCCCACGCTGGCGGCGCGGAACCCCACCACCGCGAGCCACCCGAGGACGCCGGCCTCGAGCGCCGCGACGATCATCGCCTTGAACGCGGCCGCGTCGTAGGCGCCGCGCGAGGCGGCGCCGACCGCCTGCCGCAGCTGGAAGTAGTCGAGCACGAACAGGGCGAACCCGCCGATCAGCAGGAGGGCCAGCAAGGCGTTGACCGCCGACACGGTGACCGTGGCGCGCCGGCGCTCTCGCAGCGCGCTGGTCACCGTGATGATGGACAGGCCGAGGATCGGCGTGACGAGGGCATTGACGAGCAGCCCGTACGCGCCGAAGCGCCAGCTCACTTCGGAGGCCCGGACCGGCAGGAGCGCGGCGATCAGGTCGGCGAGGGGTGACATGATGAGCAGCAGGGCAACCGGAAGCAGCGCGGCCAGGACCGTACGTCCGCGAGACGACGTCATGGGTTTACCACCTTCGGTTCGGGGGGAGGGGAAGCAGGCGCCACCGCCTGAACTTAGCCGCGCGGGCCGCCCGGGCGAACCGGCGCCCTCAGCTCGGGAGCACCTGGAACACTTCCGGCACGAGCCTCGCGCTCACCTGCCGCGCCAGCGCGATCGCCGACTCATCCCCGTTCACGACTGGCACGACGACGCGAACCAGCGCCTCCTCCGTGCGCCCCCGCAGCGCGGAGTCCCGCAGGAGCTGGAGCTTGACCCGGTACTCGTTCGACTCCACCCGGCCCCGCCCCTGGTACCAGTAGTACACGACCGCGCGCTGTCCCCGGTTCACGAGCATGTAGCGGTTCACCGGCACCGTGCCGCTCGCGGTCGCCAGCGGCTCCTCGCGGGCGGCGATCACGTTCCAGCCGGCCCCGGGGAGGCAGTTCTTGGGCGAATGGATCGTCTTGCCCTGGACCTGCCTGTCGTAGTAGCCCACGTAGACCGAGAAGGCGAGCAGCGAATCGCGGGTGAACCCGCGGAGCAGGTAGCTCGACACGCCGGCTACCCGCCGTTCCTCGTCGCTGAGCCGCCGGTCCACGCCCCGGTAGCCCTCGAGGGTGTCGGATAGCTGCTCGAGCGGCCCCGCAAGCGGCATCGCGCGCTGCTGGGTGTTGCCCGCCCCGAGCAGCACGCATCCGAGGCCGAGGATCAGTGCGGGCAGATACCGGTGCCGCTCACGCATGGGCGCGCCTCGCGAGCAGGCGGTGCTCGACGGCGCTCGCCAGCCAGGCCGCCCCGCCCAGGATGACGAAGGCGACCACGAAGAGCAGCCAGCCTTCGGTGAGGTGCATGAAGCCCTCGCCGAGCTTCGGGTCCACGAAGTAGACCAGGAAGCCGGTGAGGAAGACCCGCAGCGCGTTCACGATGATCGCGACCGGGACGGCGAGCAGCAGGATGAGGACGCGCCCGGGTACGCTCCGGAGCCAGAGCCCCCCGATGAGCACGCCGAGACTCAGCAGGGCGGTGAGGGAGCGCAGGCCGCTGCACGCCTCGGTGACGAAGAGCTGTCTGCCCGGCAGCTGGATGACGTTCCCGGCCAGCCGGACCGGCACGTGCCGCCAGTCGAGCAGCGCGGCGCCCATGCTCGACGCCTTGAACTGGAGCGGCAGCGCGAGCGCGTTGGTGACCAGCGCCGGGAGCGGAATGGACAGCACGAGGAGGGTGGCCGGCAGCCACCAGCGCCGCAGCTGGCCGAACCCCCAGGCGAACACGGTGAGCCCCGCGGCCGCGAGCACGATGGAGAAGCGCATCGTGAAGAGCTCGGCGGCGAGCCCGCTGAGGTAGCGGAGCAGGACGGCCCCGAGCAGCAGGACCGTCCCCGCCGCCGGGCTGGGGGCGCGGTCCGGGGCCAGCCCGCGCCGCCACGCCAGCCAGAGGGCGAGCGGGGCGAGCAGCAGCCCGTGTCCGGCCTCGGCGTCGTTCCACCAGTCGCGCGCGAGCAGGATGGCGGGGCGCGCGAACAGCACGGCGGCCGCGACGGCGGCCAGCGCCGCCGGCGCCGCGTCGCGAGGGGTCCAGGAGATGGTGCGTGGAGCCGGCTGGGGCAGCGCCGTCACCGACACCTACCAGCCACCCCGCCGGAGCAGGACGACGGGGATGGTCTTGAGCATGATCTTGAAGTCCTCGACCAGGCTCTGCCGGCGGATGTACTCCAGGTCGTACTCGACCTTCTTGCGGACGTCGTCCAGGCACACGTCGTAGTGCTGGTTGATCTGGGCCAGCCCGGTGATGCCGGGTTTGGCGCGCTGCCGCAGCGCGTACTCCGCGATGCTCTGCCGCAGATCGGCGAAGATCGCGGGCCGCTCGGGGCGCGGGCCGACGATGTTCATCTCGCCCTTCAGCACGTTGAGCAGCTGCGGGAGCTCGTCCAGCCGGTACTGCCGCAGGAACCGCCCCACCGGAGTCACTCGCGGATCGGCCTGGCTGGCCCACACCGGGCCGGTGTCCCGCTCCGCGTTCGCGTACATCGTGCGGAACTTGTAGATCGTGAACGGCTGCCCCCCAAGATCGAGGGCCCGCCGATGGTTGTCACGGAACGGCCGGCCGCGGCGCCGGTCGAGGCCGACACGGGTCTGGGTGTAGAGCGCCGGGCCGCGCGAGGTGAGCCGGACCAGGAGCGCGACGACCAGCATGACGGGGGCCAGGAGCAGGAGCGCGAGCAGCGCGAGCAGCAGGTTGACGGCGTAGCGGAGCA
>DASUAH010000099.1:0-32122 GCA_035763885.1 Gemmatimonadales bacterium | reverse complement strand
GCGGGCGGGCATCGACGAGGTGATCGCGGAGGCGGACCCGGCCGCCAAGGCCGCGGCGATCGAGCGCTGGCGCGCGGAGGGGCAGCGGGTGCTGTTCGCCGGTGACGGACTCAACGACGGACCCGCTCTCGCCGCCGCCGGCATCGGCATCGCGATGGGGCACGGCGCGGCGAGCAGCGTGCTGGTGGCGGACGGGGTGATCTCGTCCGGCGCGCTCGCCCCGCTCCTGGCGGGATTCCGGGCAACGCGGGCGGCGGCCCGGGTCGTCCGGTTCAACCACGCGCAGTCGCTGGCCTACAACGTCTGTGCCGTCGGTCTCGCGGCCGCCGGTTTCGTGAACCCGCTCGTCGCGGCGATCCTCATGCCGTTGTCGAGCGCGGTGGTCATCTGGGGAGCCGCGCGGGTCGGCCCCATGGTGCAGCGGGAGGAACGATGAGCGCGGTGCTCTACCTGCTCCCGATCGCGCTCACCCTGGGCGCCATCTTCGGCGCGCTGTTCCTGTTCGCGGCGGGCAGCGGGCAGTTCGACGACCTCGACGATCCGCCGGAGCGGATGCTCAAGGACTGAGCTGCACCTGGCCCTGGGCGACCGCGCGCACGATGTCGCTCGCCGAGATCACCCCCACGAGCTGGTCGCCGCGAGCCACGAAGAGGCGGTGCACCTCGGCGTAGAGCATCTGCTGGGCAGCGTCCCGCACGTCTGCGTCGGGCTCGATCGTGAACATTCGCGGCGTCATGATATCGGCCACTGCAGTGGACTGGAGCAGCCCCGGCTGCTGCTCCTCGTCGGCCTCGGCCTCGGCGGCGATCACGTCGGTGTTCGAGACCACTCCCAGCATCCGGCCCTGCCGGTCCACGACCGGGAATGCGGACACGTGCTCGTCGGCAAGCGAGACCAGCAGGTCGCGCACGGTGACTCCCGGATCGACGGTCTTCACGTCGCGCTGCATCAGTTCAGCGACTTTCATGGCCCCCTCCACGGTGATGGAGAGAAAGTCTCGCGCGCTCGGTGAATCGGGGGTGAAGCGGGGGTGAAGGAGCCTTAACGGCGCGGCTTGGGGAGCGTTTCACCGGCGGTTCAACGTTTCTTCATCGCCGGGTCCCTACGTTCGCCATACCGGACCCCGACCGTGGGGAATCTCGCCATGCCGCACCGACAACTCCTGCTGACCGGCGCCGCCCGCGAGAAGATTCTCCGCGGGGCCACCGCCCTCGCCGACGCCGTGCGCATCACCCTCGGCCCCAAGTCCAAGTGCATCCTCATCGAGCGGAAGTGGGGCAAGCCGCTCGTGTGCAACGACGGAGTGACCATCGCCAGGGAAGTAGACCTGAAGGACCCCGAGGAGAATCTCGGGGCGCAGGTGCTCCGGGAGGCGGCTGAGCGCACCGGCGAAGCGGTAGGCGACGGCACGACGACCGCGACCATCCTGGCGCATGCCCTCGTGGCCGAGGGCGTCCGCAACGTGGCGGCGGGCGCGAGCGCCATCGATCTCAAGCGGGGGCTCGAGCGCGGGTTGCGCACCGCCGTCGAGGCCATCAGGGCGGTGTCGCGCCCGGTCCAGACCGAGCGCGAACGGGTCCAGGTGGCGACGATCGCGGGTCACAACGACCCCGAGATCGGCCGGCTCGTGGCCGAGGCGATCGGCAAGGTCGGGCCGGAGGGCGCCGTCACCGTCGAGGAGGCCAAGGGCTTCGAGACCTCGCTGGAGCTGGTCGAGGGGATGCAGTTCGACCGCGGCTTCGTGTCTCCCTACTTCGTCACCGACCCGGAGCGGATGGAGGCGGTGCTGGACGAGCCGCTGATCTTGCTGCACGAGAAGCGCGTCTCGGCCATGAAGGATCTCCTTTCCCTGCTCGAGCAGGTGGCGAAGGCGGGGCGGCCTCTCCTCGTCGTGGCCGAGGACGTGGACGGCGAGGCCCTGGCCACCCTCGTGGTCAACAAGGTGCGCGGCGTGCTGGCCTCGGTGGCGGTGAAGGCGCCGGGGTTCGGCGACCGCCGCCTGGCGATGCTCGAGGACATCGGCGTGCTCACCGGCGCGAAGGTGATCGCCGAGGCGCTGGGCATGAAGCTGGAGAGCCTCGGCATCGACCAGCTCGGGCGGGCCAAGCGCGTCGTCGTCACCCGGGAGGACACGACCATCATCGGCGGAGCGGGCGCCAGGGCCGCCATCGACGCGCGCTGCAAGGAGCTCCGGCGCCAGATCGAGGACACGACCTCCGACTACGACCGGGAGAAGCTGGAGGAGCGTCTCGCCCGGTTGGCGGGGGGCGTGGCGGTGATCCGGGTGGGCGCAGCATCCGAGACCGAGCTTAAGAGCAGGAAGGAGGCGTTCGAGGACGCGGTCAGCGCCACCCGGGCGGCCATGGCCGAGGGGATCGTGCCGGGCGGGGGGCTGGCGCTGTTGCGGGCGATCGACGCCGTCGCGCGCGAGGAGGCGTCGCTCGAGGGCGACGAGCGCACCGGTCTGCAGATGCTGCGCCGCGCGCTGGAGACCCCGACCCGGCAGATCGCCCAGAACTCGGCGGCGGACGGGGGCGTCGTGGTGGAGCGGATGCGGTCGGGCAGCGGCAACTGGGGCTACGACGCCTCCACCGGGCAGTACGTCGACCTCATCGAGGCCGGGATCATCGATCCGACCAAGGTCGTACGACTCGCGCTGGAGCACGCCGTGTCGGTCGCGAGCGTGCTGCTGCTCGCCGAGGGCACCCTCACCGAGATCCCCGAGGCGAAGGCGGAACGAGGTCCCGGGGAGGAGGTGTGAGTCAACGCGCGAGCCGCGCCCGCCGCTGGCCCCCGGCAACCGCGACCGTGCTCGCCTGGGGGCCCTGCTCGCCCTCCCCCTCGAGCTCGGCGAAGCGGACCTTCATCCCCACCTCGAGCCGGTCGAATGCGTCGTTCAGCACGCTCTTGCGGTCGAAGTAGAGCTCCCGCCCGTCTTCGGCCGTCAGGAAGCCGTACCCTTCTCCCTCCGGGAGGCGGGTGACGACCCCGCGGGCAGCCGTCCGGTCGAGCTTCACGTCGCCGCGCTGCCGCCGGACGAAGTCCTGGAGCCGCCGGGCCGCGGTCTGGAACGCCACCTGGGCGGCGTCCAGGAGGGCCTCGCGCGGCTGCCGCCGCACGACCACCTCCCCGCCGGGCAGGCCCAGGTCGATGCGGACGTTGTACAGGTGGCCGGTGCGGCCGCGGCGCTTGACCCGCTCGATCAGCACGCGACAACTCCTGATGCGCGGCGCGAAGTCGTCGAGCGCGCTCGCGGCCTTCCGGACCAGCGCGATCTCCGGCTCGGAAACCTCAACGTTGCGCGTGGTGATCTGCAACGGAAGCTGCATCACGCCCCCCTTTCATCCGGCCCGCCGCACCTCGTGCGCGGGACGCACGCTACCGCCTCGCCCGGCCGACCGCTACGGCGAGGGCGGGGCTGGCACGCTCTTGCCCCGGCTGATAGACCAGACGTAGGCTGCCACCTGCCGCACCTCGGCCGAGTCGAGCACGGTGGGCCCGCGCATCCGCTGCGGCTCGCCCGCGCGGCCGCGCGTGCCCCAGCCCGCGTGCCGGGTCATGTGGACCAGCCAGGCATAGGTTCCGTCACCAACGTCCCAGGCGCCGGTGACGAGAGAGGGTCCCTCCGCGGAGCCGGCGCCGGCGTCGCCGTGGCAATCGCTGCAGTCGCCGCGCCCGTAGTAGAGCGCTTGTCCCTGCTCGATGGCGGCCTTCGTCACCTCGGCCGGACGCTCGACCGGCTGCTGGGCCGCCAGGTCCCCGGGCAGGGAGGCGAGAACGAATGGAACCAGCGAGCCGATCACGGCTGCTCGAGCACGCATGCGAACCTCCGGGTGATTCCCGTATCAGATTAGCGACACTGACATGAACCCGACATGAAGGCAGTGCGAACGAGCCCTCCGACCGCTCCGGACGCGAAGCCCCCTCGGCCCCGCGCCCCGTGGCGCGACCGCCGGCCCTTCGCGATCCTGGTCCTCGTCGGCCTCGCCGGGGCGCTGCTGCTGGCGGCACCGATCCACCGGCGCCTGCTCGATCTGATCGCCGCGGCCGAGGGGCTGATCCTGCAGCGACCCGTCGGGGGCATGATCGCCTTCGTGGTGCTCGCCGCGCTCTCCGCCATGCTCACGTTCTTCTCCAGCTCGGTCCTGGTACCGGTGGCGGTCGCGGCATGGGGCCCCGCGGTCTGCTTTACGCTTCTGTGGGCGGGCTGGCTCCTGGGAGGCGTCGCGACCTATGCCACCGGCCGCTTTCTCGGGCGGCCAGTCGTGCAGGCCATCGTGCGCCGCCGCGAGGCCCTGGCCCGCTACGAGCGCTTGGTGCGCTCCGGGATGTCGCTGCCCTCGATCGTGCTGCTGCAGCTGGCCCTGCCGTCCGACGTCGGCGGGTACCTGTTCGGCCTGGTCCGCTGCAGGTTCACCACCTTCGTCGCCGCCCTCGCGATCGCCGAGCTGCCCTACGCGGCGGGCGCGGTGTATCTCGGCGTAAGCTTCCTCGAGAAGCGCCTCGCGACCTTCCTCGCGCTCGGTGCAGCCGGCGCCGCGCTGAGTCTCCTCGCCTGGCGGCTGCTCCGCCGGCGGACAGCCGGCGAGGCCACGCAGGCCGGCCGGGCCTGACCCGTATGCTGCGACGTCGCCTCGTCGAGGTCTCGGTGCTGCTCGCCATCATGGCACCACGCACGCTGGCCGGGCAGGACACCACCGGCGCCCTCATCCGCGCCCACGTGGCCGCGGCGCGCGTGCCCGGGGCGCGCTGGCCGGACTTTCCCCGCTACGTGGACGATGTCGCGCGATTCTACGCCTCGCACGGGGATGCCCCGGTGTGGCTGGACGGGGAGCAGGTGTCGCGGGCCGGCCGCGCGGTTGTGGCCGAGCTGCTCGGCGCGGCGAGTCACGGGCTCGACCCGCGCGACTACGACGCGGCGACGCTCGACAGCCTCGCGCGACAGCTCGCGGATTCGGCAGCGGGGGTCGATCGCGCGCGGCTCGACCTGATGCTGAGCGTGGACCTGATCCGCTACCTCGACGATCTCCACCGGGGCCGCGCGTTCCCCCAGCCGGCCGGGCGTCCCGCGCCGGCGGCGGACGAGCCGGTGGACTGGGCGGCGGCCGTGAGCCGCGCGCTCGAGGCAGATTCCATTGCCCTGCTCGTCGCCGCCGCCGCGCCTCGACTCGCCCAGTACGCCAATCTCCGGCGTCTGTTGGCACGCTACCGGGCGCTCGCGGCAGACAGCTCGATCGTGCCGCTGCCCGAAGAGCTGGCGCTCCAGCCCGGCGACACCTCGGCGGTGCTCCCCGCGCTGCGGCGGCGCCTGGTCGCGCTCGGCGATCTTCCCGCGGACACCGCCGCCGGCGCGCCGCCGGACCGTTATGCCGGAGCGGTGGTCGAGGCGGTACGGGGGTTCCAGACCCGCCATGGGCTCACGCCCGACGGCATCATCGGCCCGGCCACCCTGGTCCAGCTCAATACCCCCCTCGCGCGGCGCGTCCGCCAGATCGAGCTCGCGCTGGAGCGGCTGCGCTGGCTGCCGCCGATCGGCCAGCAGCGCTTCCTGGTGGTGAACATCCCGGCGTTTCAGCTCTACGCGTTCGACTCGGTGGGGGGGACGGGTGCGCCATCCCTCAGCATGAAGGCGGTGGTGGGCAAGGCGCTCGACACGCGCACTCCGGTGCTGTTCGAGCAGATGCGTTACGTGGAGTTCCAGCCGTACTGGAACGTGCCGCGCAGCATTCTCGTCAGCGAGATCCTCCCGATCCTGCGCCGCGACGACGCCTACCTGCGCACGCACCACATGGAGGTGGTGGGCGCGCGGGATCGGGTGATCGGCGACGACCCGACCCCGGACGTGCTCGCCCGCCTTGCGCGCGGGGAGTTGCGCGTGCGGCAGCGGCCCGGGACCTGGAACGCGCTGGGGCTGGTCAAGTTCGTCTTTCCCAACGCGGCGAGCGTGTACATGCACGGTACGCCCGACACCGAGCTGTTCGAGCACACCCGGCGGGACTTCAGCCATGGCTGCATCCGGCTCGAGGACCCGGAAGCCCTGGCGGCGTGGGTGCTCCGCGACCAGCCGGAATGGACCGGCGAACGGGTCCAGGAGGCCATGGCGGGCCCCGCGACCACCCGCGCGCTGCTGACCCGTCCGTTGCCGGTCATCGTGTTCTACACCACCGCCGTCGCGACGCCGGCGGGATCCGCCCTCTTCCTGCCCGACATCTACGGGCACGACGCCGATCTCGACGAGGTGCTGCGGGCGGGGCCGACCCTGCCCTGACCGCCGCTTGCCGGCGCGCCCCGCGCCCGGTTACCCTCTTGAACCCCCCTAGCCCTGCACACCGGACCGTCGATGCGGCAATCCGTCCATGCGCTGGCCGTAGCTTCCCTGTTCCTCGGCCAGCCTGCCACGCTGCTGGCCGCCGCCGACCCGATGCCGGGGTCAGCCGATCGAACGCGGCTCGAAGTCGCGGCGGAACGCGCGGGGCTCCGCCGCGAGGTGCTGTCGCTCGCGGTCGAGGCGCATGCCCGGGTCATTGCCGGCGGCCTGACCGCGAGCCCCCGGCTCACCGTGATCGACTACAGTCTGGCGTCCCGCCAGCCGCGGCTCTGGGTGCTGGATCTCGCGAGGGGCGAGGTGCTCGCGCACGAGCTGGTGGCGCACGGCCGGGGCACCGGTGACGACACCGCCCGCAGCTTCTCCAACCGGCCGGGCAGCCTTCAGTCGAGTCTCGGGACGTTCGTCACGGGGAAGACCTACCGGGGCAGGCACGGGCTGGCGCTCCGGCTGCGCGGACTGGATCCGGGGCTCAACGATCGCGCGGAAGCTCGCGCCATCGTGGTGCATGGCGCCGACTATGTCAGCCTCAGTGCAATCGAGCGCCTGGGCCGCCTCGGCCGAAGCCGGGGCTGCCCGGCGCTCAGTCCCGGAGCCGCCCGCCGGGTGATCGAGCTCATCCGCGACGGCACGGTCGTCTTCGCCTACCACCCCTCGGCCGCACTCGAGCGCGCGCTCCGCGGTCGGGTCAGCCGTGACCCTCGACCAGGAACGATATCTTGGCGTTGACGCGGAAGCGGACGATCCGGCCGCCTTCGACGTGCCCGCTGAAGTTGTCGATCCAGATCGACTTGATGTTCCGGACCGACTCGCCCACCTCCGCCACGGCCGCTTGTGCCGCGTCGTCGAAGCTCGTGGCCGACTCCGCGATCACTTCGACGATCTTCACGATGCTGCTCATGCCCTCGCCCCGGTTGCGACGGCTTCGGCGTGCGCCCCGGTGAACGGCGCCCCCGAGCTGTCTCGTACAGACCGCACCGGCACCACCAGTACCGGCTGACCGGCGCCGCGGATCACCTTGTCCGCGACGCTGCCCACCAGGAGCCGCTCCATGCCGTGTGCCCCGCGCGTGCCGACCGCGATGAGGTCGCTCCGCTGCTCGCGGGCGAACTCCACGATCTGTTCGGCGACCGCACCGCCCAGCAGCACGCGTGTGGTGACCCGTAACCCGCGGGCGCGCAGTCGTCCGGCCACGGTCTCCAGATACGCCGTCGCGTCGCGCTGCTGCTGTTCGAGCAGCTCGGGCGCCACGTACGCGGGGTACACGCCTGCCGGGGTGACGATCGGCGCCGGCGGCTCGACGACGCGGAGCAGCGTCCACTCCGCCCCTTCCATCGGGGTGGCCACAGCCGCGGCCGGCTCCAGCACGGCCTCGGTGTCCGGCGCGCCGTCCAGCGCGACCAGAACGCTCTGGAACGTGCCCAAGCCGCGCCGCTCGTCGCCGCGGAGGAGCAGCACCGGTACCGTGGCGCGCCGGAGCAGCTGATCCGCGACGCTGCCGAGCCAGAACCGGCTGAAGCCGCTCCGGCCGTGGGTGGTCATCACGATCAGCGAGATCCCGTTGGATCGTGCGTATTCCGCCAGCCTGGGTGCGGGGGCGCCGTCGAGCACGGCCGAGGTGACGGTCACCCCGTAGGAGGCGGCGATGCGCTGGGCCACCGTGCAGAGGTGCTGGCGGATTCCTTCGTGGATCGCCTGCTCCGCCTTCTCCGTCAGATCCGCGACCTCCAGCCCGGAACCGAGCGGGAAGAACGGGATCTGCACGCTGACGAGATGGAGCCGCGCGTGCCGGCGGCGAGCGAGCGTCGCGGCGATGGGGAGTGCCTCCTCGGCCAGCGCGGATCCGTCGAGCGGCACGAGGATATCAGCCGAGGGCACAGGGCTCGTCGGGTTCATAGGCTACCTCATCGAAACCGGAGAATGGCGGCCAGCGCGTCGATCGCGCCCGCCGCCGTCTGGGCGTCGACGACCGCGACGTGGACCCGCTGTCGCAACGCCTCCTCGATCGCCTCATCTGCCATGTCCCGCACGGGGACCGCCTCACCCTCGCCCCGGCACTCTGCCCGGGACAAGGCCAGCCGGCCGGTCGCGCCGCAGCGGAACCCCGCCGCCTCGAGGTCGTCACGCACGAGCAGAGTCCGCACCTGCCCGCGGGCGAGCGCGCGAAGCGTCTCACGCGGTCCGTTCACGCCCCAGCCGGTGCCGATCGCGGTGTTGAGCGAGGCGACCAGCGCCGCCCGTGCCGCCCGATCGTGCGCCTCGGCCGCGGCGAACGCCGCCGTCTGGACCTCGGCAGGGGTAACGGCGGTCGGATTCAGCCTCGCCGTCCCGAGGACGGTGCGCCCGAGCCCGGGAGGCAGGAAGCGCCCCAGCGCCGCGGTCTCGCGCGATGGGCCGGCCAGCAGGATGCCGCGGGCGGTATGGGAGCGAAGCAACTGGGCGCAGCGCTCCGCGATCGCCTCGAAATGCCGGTGCCGCTCCTCGAGAACCCGGCTGTGGTACGCCCGCTCGCCCCAACCGGGCGAGTCCCGGCGATCGAGGTGGAATTTCCCGCCCCGCCGGCTGGTCTCGAAGAGGCTTGGCAGCTCAGCGCAGTCGAACGCCGTCACGGCGAAGAACCGGGCGTGAGCCCGGTCGAGCACCACCGCGAGCAGCGTTCCGAACTCCTGCTCCGCCGCGACCAGCTCGCGGACCAGCGGGGTGTCGTCCACCACGAGCCGGCTGCGGTGCACGTGGGGCAGCGGCACGACTTCGAACAGCTCGAGCTCCTCGCAGGCGAAGATCGCCACGCCCCGTGCGTGGGGGAGCGCGCGGGGGCGCTCGACCCGGCGGACGATCCGCTCGAGGTCGCGCGCGGCGCCCGGCTCCCCCGCGGTCGCGATCCGGCGCTTGAGCTCGGTCAGGTACCCCCGGCGCCGGCGGTCCTCGACCTCGAGCCGCAGGTAGCAGCTGACCACGCGAAACCGTCCCGGCTCGATGGCCACCAGCCGCTCGACCAGCGTGCGATAGCGCTCGGCCGGGCTCGTCGTCCGCGGGCGCGGCGAGATGACCGGGGCAGCGAGAGTCGTGGTCACGGACAGGCTCCTGGCATCGCGGCTGGTGCCGCTCGATGAGATCCAAGATGGCGCCCCACCATGAAGAAGGCGTGAAGCGGGCGCCAAGAAGGGCTCATGGCTGCCTCACCGGCGCTTCAGGGCGCCGGTCGCAGAGTGGGCGCGTGACGATCGAGAACGCCGAGGTCGCGCGCCTCTTCCGGGAGATGGCCGACCTGCTCGAGCTGCAGGGCGCGAACCGGTTCCGCGTTCGCGCCTACCAGAATGCGGCGCGCACGGTGGAGGAGCTGCCGCAGCCGGTCGAGGAGCTGCTCCGGGGCAACGGGAAGAAGCGCCTCACGGAGCTGCCGGGCATCGGCGACGACCTGGCCGGCAAGATCCAGGAGATCGTCCGCCGCGGCACGCTCCCCGCGCTGGAGAAGCTGCAGCACAAGATCCCCAAAGGGCTCACCGCGCTGATGCGGGTGCGCGGACTCGGCCCCAAACGGGCGCGGGCGCTGTACGACCAGCTCGGCATCCGGACCCTCGCCCAGCTCGAGCGCGCCTGCCGCGCCGGCAGAATCCGGAAGCTGCGGGGGTTCGGTGAGAAGACCGAGGCGAAGCTGCTGCACGAGATCGCGGTCCGCGGCACCGGCGAGGCCCGGGTGCTGCGTCCGGTGGCCGCGCAGTACGGCGAGGCGTTCCTGCAGTATCTCCGCTCGGTGCAAGGGGTGGAGCGCGCCGAGATCGCCGGAAGCTATCGCCGGCGGCGGGACACGGTCGGCGACCTGGACATTCTCGTCACCTGCCGCCGGGGCACTCCGGTCGTCCGCCGGTTCGTGACCTATCCCGGGGTCGCGGAGGTGGTCGCGCAGGGGCCCACCCGCGCGGCGGTCCGCCTCCGGTCGGGCCTGCAGGTGGATCTGCGCGTGCTCGGGGAGTCGGCGTACGGCGCCGGCCTCTACTACTTCACCGGATCCAAGGCCCACAACATCGCGGTGCGCAGGCTCGGACAGCAGAAGGGCCTGCGGATCAACGAGTACGGCGTGTGGCGCGGGAAGCGCCGGATCGCCGGCCGGACCGAGGAGGAGGTTCTCGCGGCGGCGGGGCTACCCTGGATCGCGCCCGAGCTCCGGGAGGACCGGGGCGAGATCGAGGCGGCGAAGGCGGACCGGTTGCCCCGGCTGATCGAGCTGTCGGACATCCGCGGGGATCTCCAGTCGCACACGACGGACAGCGACGGGCGCGACACGCTCGCCGCCATGGGCAAGGCCGCCGAGGAGCTGGGTTACGAGTACCTCGCGGTCACCGACCACACGCCCGCGGTGCGCATCGCGGGCGGACTCGACCGCAGCGGATTCCGCCGCCAGATGAAGCGGATCGACCGCCTGAATGCCCGGTTGCGTCATCTCACCGTGTTGAAGGGCGCCGAGGTGGATATCCACGCTGACGGCTCGCTGGATCTGGACGACGCGACTCTGGCGGCGCTCGACCTGGTGGTGGTATCGGTCCACTCGGCGTTCGACCTGCCCGAGCGGGAGCAGACGCGCCGCGTCCGGCGGGCGCTCCAGCACCCGTCGGTGGACGTGCTGGCCCATCCGACCGGGCGGCTGATCGGCCGCCGGGAGCCGGTTCGACTCGATCTGGAGGCGATCGCCCGCTGCGCCGCCGAGCACGGAGTGTTCCTCGAGGTGAACGCACAGCCGGACCGGCTCGACCTCGACGACCTCGCGCTTCGGGCCGCGCTCGGCTGCGGGGCGGATCTCGTGATCTCGACCGATGCACACGCCGTGGCCGAGCTCGGTTTCATGCGATGGGGCGTGGATCAGGCGCGACGGGGCTGGGCCACACGGGACCGCGTGGCGAATACGCGGCCGCTACAGTCGCTGCTCAAGCTGCTCCACTCGGCACGGCGGTAGGACGTCGTCGCCCGGCAGCAACGGCAGCCGGATACGAATCCGGAGACCGCCCGCCGTGCCGCGCTCGGCGCGAATCGTCCCCTGGTGCAGCTCGATGAGCGCGGCCGCCAGCGTGAGCCCCAGGCCCGGCCCGCCGTTGCGCCCCCTCGCCACGTCCTCGCGATAGAAGCGGTCGAACAGCCTCGGCAGCAGCTCGTCGGCCACGCCCGGGCCGTTGTCCTCGACCGTCACGTCCGCCCGTGCGTCTTCCATGCCGACGGCGACGTCCACCCGGGTGCCGGCCGGCGTGTGCCGCATGGCGTTGTCCAGCAGCTGGTCGATCACCATCCCAAGCAGACGCGCGTCGGCGCGAACCGGGACGACGGCACGCCGGCGCATCAACGTGAACACGTGGGCGCCGACGCGGCTCTGCGCGCGGGAGACCGCCTGGGCCGCGATGGCGCCGGCCTCCGCCGGCGCCAGGTTCGCCTCGAGCTCCCCGGACTCCAGCCGTCCCAGCTGCACGAGCGCGTCGCTGATGAGCGTGAGGCGGTCGATCTCCTCGAGAGTACTCGCGAGCACCTCGCGGTAGTGGGTGGCCGTGCGCTCGCTCCAGAGGGCGACCTCGACTCCGCTGCGCATCGCCGTGATGGGAGTGCGGAGGTCGTGGCCCAGATCGCGCATGACGCGACGGTGCCAGTGATAGACCCCCTCCAGCCGCCCGAGCATGTCGTTGATGACCGCGATCAGGGTGGTGAACTCGAGCACGTCGGCATGGGCCGTGATCCGCTCACCGCCTCTCGACCCCGTGATCGCCCCCGCCTCGCGGGCGATCTCCTCGACCGGCGCCGTGGCCGAACGGGCGAGCCACCCGGCCCCGACCATGGTGGCGCCCGCCCCGAGCACGACGGTGCCGAGCATCAGGTACAGCACCGTCCGGCTGGCCCGCCGGAGGGGGCCGAGCGCTGCCGCCACCTCGAGCACCGCGGAGCCCGGGGGCGCATTGGACGGCGCGGCGGTATACACAGCGCGGACGGGGTCGCCGAGCCAGCGCCCGGTGCCGAACGCGGTGCCGCCGTCGCGGGCCCGCGCGAAGGCCGCGGAGTCGAGCTCGAGGGACCGGGCGAGCTCCGTATTCG
Source organism: Gemmatimonadales bacterium (assembly GCA_035763885.1). Taxonomy (GTDB): domain Bacteria; phylum Gemmatimonadota; class Gemmatimonadetes; order Gemmatimonadales; family GWC2-71-9; genus DASQPE01. Next base: position 19,728 of record DASUAH010000099.1, on the reverse strand, counting down.
TCGCCACGATGCGCCCGCTCGAATCGCGAAGCGTCACCAGCTGATTGATGCTGCTCAGGAACTCCTGCTTGTCCGGCGGGCGGGCGTGCGCCGCGAGCGACCAATGCGCCAGCACCACGTCGGCCTGGGTCTGCGCGGCCTGCCACAGCGTCTGATCGAGCTGCCGCTCCAGCGTTCGCCGAACCCCGACGTAGGCCCACCCTCCAATCGCCAGCAGCGCGACCAGCATCGTACAGCAGAAGCGCCTCGCGAGGGTGAGTCGCAGGCTTCTCATGCTTGTTGCAGGACCAGCGCCCGGATCCGGCGGAGGAGCTCCTCGAAGCGAAACGGCTTGCCCAGGAAGTCGTTCGCGCCCGCGGCCAGGCTGGTCCGCAGGTCCTCCGGCGCGTCGCGCGCGGTGAGCATGAGGATGGGAACGCGACTCCCCCGCGTCCGGAGCGCGGTGACCACCTCGAGCCCGCTCCTCCGGGGGAGCATGTAGTCCAGCAGGATCAGGTCATAGCGTTCCGCGTCCGCCCGGGCCAGCGCTTCCTCGCCGTCGCCCGCGCGGTCCACGTCGAAGCCCTCCTCCCGGAGTCCCTCCTCGACGAACCCCGCGACCTTGTGATCGTCTTCGACGACGAGAATGCGCATCACGCCCCCTCGCATCCCCGAACCACCCGGCGGCCCCGGCGCGGGCCGGTGGACGCCGTGACGACGGTGCACTGGCCGCGACGGCCGTCCATCACTCTCGGGCCGCCGCGGCGGGCGCCGCCTCGAGGTACCGGGCGAACCAGGCGCCGGCGAGATCCGCCACCCGCTCGAGGGTGCCCGGCTCCTCGAAGAGGTGGGTCGCTCCGGGAACGATGACGAGCTCGACGGTGGCGCGAGTCATCGCGCGGAGCGCCGTCTGGTTGAGCTCGATCACCGGCGCGTCCCGCCCACCGACGATCAGCAGCGTGGGCGCCTCGACCCGGGCCAGGTACGGACCGGCCAGATCCGGTCGGCCCCCGCGCGACACCACCGCGCCCACGAGCTGCGGCCGCGTCGCCGCGGCGACGAGCGCCGCGGCCGCCCCGGTGCTGGCACCGAAGCAGCCGATCCGCAGCGCGCGGGTGTCCGGATCCGCCGCCGCCCACTCGACGACGCCCACCAGACGGGTGGCGAGGAGTGCGATGTCGAACCGATGTGTGCCGGTGACGACGTCGACCGCCTCCTCGGCCTCGGTCAGAAGATCGAAGAGCAGGGTGGCGAGGCCGCGCTGCCCCAGCCACTCCGCCACGCGCCGGTTACGGGGACTCAACCGGCTGCTCCCGCTCCCATGCGCGAAGATCACCAGCCCCCGCGGGTGCGGCGGCAGGGTGAGATCGCCGTTCAGTGTCGCGCCGGCCGCGGTGATGCGGATGGGCCGCGGCGGAGTGGTTGTCGGGGTCGTCGGGTTCATGTCACAGCGCCGATGGATAGGTCTCGGGAAGCTCGGCCTCGCCGCGCTCCCACACCGGGGTGCGCTCGAGCGGCTCGACCGCGCGGGTACGATCGTAGTGGAACACCGCGTCGAACTGGCGCGGCAGGCGGGCGTGGAAGTAGTGGCTCATGCGCTCGGTGTCGGGGCGGTAGATGACGCCGATCGCCCGCTCGAGCCGCGGCGACTCGAGCGCGTCCACGGCCGCCGGGGCGTGGAGGTCGAGGAAGAAGTTCCCGACCCCGAGACCGTGGAACAACGCCTCGTAGCTGTCGGCCAGGGCCGGGCGCACGATCTTGCGCTCCACCGCCGCGCCCCAGTCGGACGCGGCGGTGACGGTCCCCGTGTAGGTGGTGAAGCCGACGAGCACGGCGTCCGCGCCGAACCGCTCACGCGCCAGCTGGCCGACGTTCCATTCTCCGTGGGTCCCCATCTCGGTGGCCCGGGCATCGCCGAGATGGGAGTTGTGCGCCCAGACGACGATCCGCGCCGGGGTCGCCTGGGTTTCGAGGAAGGCGCCGAGCGCGTCCAGCGTGTCCGCCATGTGCCGGTCGCGCAGGTTCCAGGAGCCGGTCCGGCTGCGGAACATGGTGCGATAGTAGTGCTCGGCGGTCCGCACCACCTGGGCGTTCTGCTCGGCGAAGAACAGGTCGTCGGGCGCGACCCGCCCGTTTCGCCGGGCATAGTCCTCGGCCGCCGCTCGCAGCTCCACCAGCTGGCCGATGACCTCCGCCTCGCAGGAGGGCGCCAGGCCGAAGGCTGTGGCATAGCCGTATTCCTGCGGGTCGGTCCCGAAATGGTCGAAGCAGGCGTACCGCCGCGCGGCCCGCTCCGCTGCCTCCGGATCCACGACCTGCAGGTAGCCCAGCACGGCCTGCATGGACGCGTGCAGGCTGTAGAGGTCCAGCCCGTAGAACCCGACCTTCGTGGTGTCGCGCTCCCGCTCATCGTTCCAGGCCCGCAGCCACCCGACGAAGTCGAGCACGTCGGCGTTGCGCCACATCCATTGCGGGAACCGCGCGAATCCGCCGAGCGCGTCGGCGGCTTCGGGATCGGCGGAGCGGCCGCGCACGTAGCGGTTCACCCGGTAGGCGTCCGGCCAGTCCGCCTCGACCGCCACCGCCCGGAAGCCCTTCTCCCGGATCAATCGCTTGGTGATCTCGGCGCGGATGTGATAGAACTCGTGGGTGCCATGCGAGGCTTCGCCGAGGAGCACCAGCCGGGCGTCGCCTATCCGGGCGAGCAGCGCGTCGAAATCGGCGGCCGTGCCGCGAAGGGGCCGGATGGTCTCCGCGAGGACGCCGCCGGGCAGGCGGTCAAGCGTGGCGGGCATATCGTTCCTCCGCTGCCGGCCCTTGGGCCGCGTCGAGCAGCGCCCGCACCTCCTCGTCGGACGTCTGCTCGAAGTTGTGGTACCAGGCGCCCACGCCGAAGAACGGCTCGGGCGCCGCCACGTACTCGCAGGCGTCGGCTGCCTGGGCCAGCGCGGCACGGGCGGTGAGCGACACGACCGGCGCGGCCACGATCACCGCGCCCGGGCGATGCTGGTGCAGCGCCTGGACCGCCGCGAGCATGCTGGAGCCGGTGGCGACCCCGTCGTCGACGAGGACGACGGTGGCTCCGCGCAGGTCGGGGAACGGGCGCCCCCGCCGATACTCCCGCTCGCGCCGCGCCAGCTCGCGGAGCTCGGCCGCGGTGACCCGCTCGATCGCCTCCTGCGGAATCCCCAGCGCGTCGATGGTCGCGTGGTTGAGGACCCGCACGCCGCCGCTGGCGACGGCCCCCATGGCCAGCTCCTCGTGCCCGGGGACGCCGAGCTTGCGCACGACGAAGACATCCAGCGGGGCCCCCAGCGCGGTCGCGACCTCGTACGCCACCGGCACTCCACCGCGGGGCAGGCCGAGCACGAGCAGACGATCACGCCCGGCCAGATGGCTCAGCCGCCGGGCCAGCTGGCGCCCGGCATCCCGGCGGTCGCCGAACAGTGGTGTCATTGCCCCTCCCGAATCCCCAGGGGTACAGCATGGCGACACGACCATGAAGGAATCGCGCAGATCCATCGCAAGAATCCTTCATGCGGCCCTCAGCGCACCTTCAACCCGCGCGGGAAGAATTCGCCTGCGGAGGTTGACCGATGGGGACTTACACCCAGCCGAGCCCGGATCATCGTCTCGACTACGAGCAGCTCTGCCGGACCTTTTCCTGGGCGGCCGCGCGGAGGGAACTGGACGGCCTGCCCGGCGGCAACGGCCTGAACATCGCGCACGAGGCGGTGGACCGGCACGCCCTCCCGCCGCGGGCCGGCGGACGGGTCGCCATCCGCTGGCTCGGCCGGCACGGCGGGACCCGCGACATCACCTACGCCGAGCTGCGCACCCTCACGAACCGCTTCGCGTCGGTGCTGGACCGGCTCGGGGTCGGAAACGGCGACCGGGTGTACGCGCTCGCGGGGCGGACCCCTGAACTGTACGTCGCTGCGCTGGGCACGCTCAAGAACCGCGGCGTGTTCTGCCCGCTGTTCTCGGCGTTCGGCCCCGAGCCGATCAGGGCGCGCCTGGGCATCGGGCAGGCAAAGGCCCTGGTCACCACGGAATCGCTGTATCGGCGGAAGGTCGAGCCGCTGCGCGCCGAGCTGCCCCACCTCCAGCACGTGCTGCTGGTCGGTGAGGACGGTGCCCGCACCAGCGTGCCGGGCACGGCAGACCTGGCCACCCTCATGGAATCGGGGGACCCCGAGTTTCCGATTCCGCCGACCCGTCCCGAGGACCCCGCGCTCCTCCACTTCACCAGCGGCACCACCGGCACCCCCAAGGGCGCGGTGCACGTGCACGATGCCGTCGTCGTCCACCATGTCACGGGCAGGCTCGCCCTCGACCTGCATGAGGACGACATCTTCTGGTGCACCGCCGATCCGGGTTGGGTCACCGGCACGTCCTACGGGATCATCGCGCCGCTCACGAATGGCGTCACCAGCATCGTGGACGCCGGCGAGTTCGATGCCGACCGCTGGTACCGGATCATCGAGGCGCACCGGGTCACCGTCTGGTACACCGCGCCCACGGCGATCCGGATGCTGATGAAGGCGGGCACGGCGCTGGCCCGGACATACGACCTCTCGTCGCTCCGCTTCCTCGCGAGCGTCGGCGAGGCGCTGAATCCAGAGGCCGTCGTCTGGGGGCGCGAGGCGTTCGGCGCGCCGTTCCACGACAACTGGTGGCAGACCGAGACCGGCGGCATCCTGATCGCGAACGTCGCCTCGACGCCGATCCGCCCGGGCTCGATGGGAAGGCCGCTCCCCGGCATCGAGGCGGCCATCGTGCGCCGCACGCCGACGGGGCTCGAGGTGATCACCGAGCCCGATACCCAGGGCGAGCTGGCGATCCGCGCCGGATGGCCCTCGATGTTCCGGGGGTACTGGAACGAGCCCGAGCGCTACGCCCGCTGTTTCGCCGACGGGTTCTATCTCACCGGCGACCTCGCGCGCCGTGACGCCGCCGGTTACTTCTGGTTCGTCGGGCGCGCGGACGACGTGATCAAGACATCCGGGCATCTGGTCGGGCCGTTCGAGGTGGAGAGCGCGTTGCTGGAGCACCCCGCGGTCGCCGAGGCCGGGGTGATCGGCAAGCCGGACCCGCTCGCGGGTGAGCTGATCAAGGCGTTCGTGTCGCTGCGCGACGGCTATACCGCCGGCGACGCCCTGGCCCTCGAGCTCCTCGGCTTCGCGCGCCGACGGCTGGGCGCGGCCATCGCCCCGAAGGAGATCGGGTTTCTGCCCGGCCTGCCCAAGACCCGGAGCGGCAAGATCATGCGGCGGCTGCTGAGAGCCCGGGAGCTCGGGCTGCCCGAAGGGGATATCTCCACCCTGGAGGGCGCCGAAACGTGACCTCCGGAATCATCCCGGCTGCCTCGCCTCCGGGGCTCGAACGCGAGCACGGCACTGCCCTGCTTCGCATGATGCTCCTCATCCGCCGGTTCGAGGAGAAGGCCGCCGAGCTGTACGGCGCCGGCAAGATCCGCGGCTTCCTGCACCTCTATATCGGCGAGGAAGCGGTCGCGACCGGGGTGATGCAGGCCCTCACGCCCGACGACAATATCGTCGCGACCTACCGCGAGCACGGCCACGCCCTCGCGCGCGGCGTTCCCGCCGGCCCGATCATGGCCGAGATGTTCGGCCGGGTGAACGGGTGCAGCCGCGGGCGCGGCGGCTCGATGCATCTGTTCGACGTCTCCCGCCGGTTCTTCGGCGGCTTCGCCATCGTCGGAGGCGGCCTGCCCATCGCGGTCGGGCTCGCCCTGGCCGATCGCATGCTCGGCAGGGCCGCCATCACGGCCTGCTTCTTCGGTGACGGCGCGGTGGCGGAAGGGGCGTTTCACGAGTCCCTCAATCTCGCCGCGCTGTGGCGGCTGCCGGTGCTCTTCCTGTGTGAGAACAACCTGTACGCGATGGGCACCGCGCTGGCGCGGCATCAGGCGGAGACCGACATCGCCGCCAAGGGGGCGGCATACGGTGTGCCGTCGAGCGCGGTGGACGGCATGGACGTGCTCGCGGTCGAGGCCGCCGCCCGGACCGCGGCGGACGCCGTGCGGCGGGAGGGCCGGCCGCACCTGCTGGAGCTGCGGACGTACCGGTTCCGGGCGCACTCCATGTACGATCCTGATCTCTACCGCACCCGCGACGAGATCGAGACCTGGAAGCGGCGCGATCCGATCCTCCTGCTGCAGGCTCGCATGGCGGAGCCGGGGATGCTCGGCCGGGAGCAGCTCGCCGCCCTGGAGCGGGAGGTCGAGCGCGAGGTCGCCGATGCCGTCACCTTCGCCGACGCCGGCCAGCTCGAGCCGGTGAGCGAGCTGCTCACGCACCTGCACGCCGCGGCGGCGCCATGAGGACCACCTATCGCGAGGCGGCCCGGGCCGCCCTCCGGGAGGCGCTCCGGACCGACCCGCGCGTCTTCCTCATGGGGGAGGACGTCGGCCGCTACGGCGGGGCGTACGCGGTGAGCCGGGGGTTGCTGGAGGAGTTCGGCCCCGATCGCGTGCGGGACACGCCGCTCTCGGAATCAGCCTTCGTCGGCGCGGGCATCGGCGCGGCGCTCGGCGGCATGCGGCCGATCGTCGAGGTCATGACGGTCAACTTCAGCCTCCTCGCGCTCGATCAGATCGTGAACAACGCCGCGACGCTGCGCCACATGTCCGGCGGCCAGCTCGGTGTGCCCCTCGTGATCCGGATGGCGACCGGGGCGGGGCGGCAGCTCGCCGCCCAGCACTCCCACAGTCTGGAGTGCTGGTACGCCCACGTGCCGGGGATCCGCGTGGTGGCGCCCGCCACGCTGGAGGACGCCCGGGGGATGCTCCCCACCGCGCTCAGATCACCCGATCCCGTGGTCATCTTCGAGCACGCCTCGCTCTACCCGGTCGAGGGAGACCTCGCCGACGGGGCCGGCGCGGTGGATCTCGAGCGCGCGGTGGTTCGCCGCCCGGGGCGCGACCTCACGCTGATCACCTACGGGGGATCGCTCGGCAAGGCGCTCGCCGCCGCCGAGACGCTGGCCCGGGAGGGCGTCGAGGCCGAAGTCGTGGATCTGCGCGTCCTCCGCCCGCTCGATCTCCCCGCGATCGTGGGCTCGGTGCAGCGGACCCATCGCGCGATTATCGTCGATGAGGGCTGGCGCACCGGAGGCCTGGCCGGCGAAATCTCGGCCTGCATCACGGAGCGGGCGTTCTACGAGCTCGACGCGCCGGTCGAGCGGGTCTGCACCGCGGAGGTCCCGATTCCCTACGCCAAGCAGCTCGAGGACGCGGCACTGCCTCAGGTGGACACCATCGTGGCGGCGTGCCGGGCGATCATGGGCCGCCCGTGACCGAGCGGCGGCTGGAGGAGTTCCGGATGCCCTCGCTGGGCGCGGACATGGCGGCCGGCCGTCTGGTCCAGTGGCTCAAGGCGCCGGGCGATCGTCTGGCTCGCGGTGACGTCGTCGCCGAGGTCGATACGGACAAGGGCGTGATCGCGGTCGAGGTGTTCACCGAGGGCGTGCTGGCGAAGATCCTCGTCGAACCGGATGAGAAGGTCCCCGTCGGCACGCCGCTGGCCCTGATCGAGCGAGGTGAGGGCGCCCCCGCCGAGCCGGTCGTGCCGCCGCCCCCGGCCGGCGCCCCGGCGGTGCGGGAGCGGGTGCGGGTCTCGCCGCTGGCGCGCCGGCTGGCGGCCGAGCTGGGCGTGGACCTCGCCACGGTGCCCGGGACCGGGCCGGGCGGGGCGATCACCCGCGAGGATGTAGAGGCCGCGGCGCGCGCCCGACCCGCGAGGCCGGCTCCGACCGAGCCGGCCGAGGAGCGGCATGCCCGCATGCGGCAGGCGATCGCCGCCGCGATGGCGCGGTCGAAGCGGGAGATCCCGCACTACTACCTGAGCACCCGGATCGACCTCGGACGCGCGATGGAGTGGCTGGCCGGGCGGAACCGCGACCGGCCGCCGGCCGAGCGTCTCCTCGCCGGCGCGCTCCAGCTCAAGGCGGTGGCGCTCGCCCTCCGGGAGTTTCCCGATCTGAACGCCTGGTGGGTCGACGGGCGGGCGGTGGCGCAGCCCGGGATCCACCCCGGCGTCGCGGTTTCGCTGCGGGGCGGAGGACTCGTGGTCCCCGCCGTGCACGACGCGGACCGGCTCGGCCTCGACGCCCTCATGCGGGCGATGCACGACCTCGTCGCCCGCGCCCGCGCCGGCGCGCTCCGCAGCTCGGAGCTCAGCGACGGAACGATCACCGTCACCAGCCTCGGCGAACGCGGGGTCGATGCCGTGTTCGGAATCATCTACCCCCCGCAGGTGGCGATCGTGGGATTCGGTCGCGTGGTCGAGCGTCCCGCCGTCGTGGATGGCGCGGTGGTCGCGCGACCGGTCGTGACCGCGACGCTCTCCGGGGATCATCGCGCCAGCGATGGGCACCGCGGCGGTCTCTTCCTGGCGCGGGTGGAACAGCTGCTGCAGGAACCGGAACGGCTATGACGCCCGACGAGATCCGCGCGAGCGTCCTCGAGTGTCTGGGCCGAGTCGCGCCCGAAGCCGACCCCGCCGCGATCGCTCCGGACGTGCCGCTCCGCGACCAGCTCGACCTGGACTCGATGGACTTCCTCCGGTTCATGATCGGACTCGATGCGACGCTGCACGTCGCGGTCCCCGAGCCCGACTACCCGGAGCTGGCCACCCTCGACGGTTGCGTGCGCTATCTTGCCGCGCGGCTGCCGGCGGCCCCGGCCTGAGGCCCCGGGCCGATGCTGCAGGCGGTGGATGTCGGCGAGCTCGCGCTGAGCTCGTACGTCGGCGCCGCGCCCGACGACCTCCTCGACCGGCTCCGCGCGGCCGCGGAGCCGCTGCGCGGCCTCCGTGTGCTCCATCTCAACGCCACGTCATACGGAGGCGGGGTCTCCGAGCTGCTCCGCTCCGTCGTTCCTCTGCTCAACGCGCTCGGCCTGCAGGCCGAGTGGCGCATCATCACCGGCGACCCCGCCTTCTTCACGGTGACCAAGGCGATGCACAACGCCCTCCAGGGGGCCGCCCGAGAGCTCACGGAGGCGGAGCGCGCGCTCTACCTGGCGACGGTGGAGCGGAACGCCCGCGACCTCGTGGACGGCTACGACGTGGTCGTCGTGCACGATCCCCAGCCGGCGCCGATCCCGCGGTTCCGGCCCGATCTCCGGACCAGGTGGGTCTGGCGCTGTCACATCGACACGTCGAATCCCGGTCCCGCCGTCTGGCAGTTCCTCCGGCCCTATCTCGAAGGCTACGATGCCGCGGTGTTCACGATGGCCGGGTTCGTTCCCGCCGGATTCCCGGTGCCGCGGGTGAGCGTCATCCCGCCCGCGATCGACCCCCTGAGCCCGAAGAACATCGAGCTGCCCGACCGGCTGGCCCGGCAGGTGCTGAACTGGATCGGCGTACGGCTGGATCTCCCGCTGGCGGCGCAGGTGTCGCGGTTCGATCCGTGGAAGGACCCGCTGGGTGTGATCGCCGCCTACCGCATGGCCCGGACCGAGATCCCCGGCCTCCAGCTGGTGCTCGCGGGCTCGATGGCCCTCGACGACCCGGAAGCGTGGGAGGTGTATCGCGAAATCGAGGCCGCGGCGCGATCGGATCCGCTGATCCACGTGTTCACCAATCTGACGGGCGTCGGGAACATCGAGGTGAACGCCATCCAGCGACTTGCGGACGTGGTCGTGCAGAAGTCCATCCGCGAAGGCTTCGGCCTCGTGGTCTCGGAAGCGCTCTGGAAGGAGACGCCCGTCGTGGCCGGGCGGACCGGCGGCATTCCGCTCCAGATGGAGGACGGGATCGGCGGGTACCTGGTGGACGGGATCGAGGCGTGCGCCAACGCGATGGTTCGCCTGTTGCGCGACCCCGCGGAGGCGAAGGCGATGGCCGCGCGCGGCCGGGAGCGCGTGCGAGCCCGGTTCCTCATCCCGCGCCTCGTCCTCGACGAGCTCGCGCTCATGGGCGCGGTCGTCAGCCCGCCCGGGTGAACGCGGTTTCATCGCGCCGTCACGAACGCTTCAGGGCGGCGGGCCTACGATCCATTGCCTCAGAGGAGGGAGCCATGAGCGGGGAGAAGCTGCATACGGAGGAGCATCGGGTGACCGGTGAGCGCCTCGTGGCGCGGGTGAAGGAGTTGGTCCACCAGGGCAACGTACGCCGGGTGATCGTCAAGAACGACGAGGGGCATACGATCCTCGAGTTCCCGCTGACACTGGGCGTGGTCGGGGCCGTGCTGCTGCCGGTCTGGGTGGCGCTTGGCGCGATCGCCGCGCTGGCGGCGAACTACCGGCTGGAGCTCCAGAAGGAGCCCGCTGCCGACCTGCCGGCCCGGACCTGATCCGCTGACTGCCGCGGCCCGGAATGGGCGACGCCCCGCCTGGCGGCGGGGCCTCGCTCATCGTCCGCCACCCGCCGTCACTTGATGGCGATGCGGGTCTTCGTCGTCGGCTCCTTCTTCGGAAGCCGGACGGTCATGATGCCGTCCTTGTAGGTGGCGTCGATCTTGGCGGCGTCCACGGCACCGGGAAGCTGAATCGTGCGCACGAATCGCCCCTGCTCCCGTTCCCGCCAGAAGTACTCCTCCGTCTTCTCCTCCTTCTCGAAGCTGCGCTGGCCGGTCAGCGTCAGCGTCTGCCCGTCCAGGTTCAGCTGGAGATCCTCTTTCGGGATCCCCGGGGCCTCGAGCCGCACGATGTACTCGGTTTCGTTCTCGGAGAAGTCAACGCTGGGCGACCACATCGCCCCGAACACGCGGGGCGCCGGGCCGAACAGGCTGGTGCTGAACAGGCGGTCGAACAACCGATCGAAGTCCTCGCGGATCGTCGCCAGAGGCGCGGGAACCGCTTTGGTTAGCTGCATATGACACTCCTGCGTCGATAGAGTCTTACGGCGAATTGTCCCAGCGCTGCGCATCGTACTGCGCCGCACCTGAAGCGCACGTGAAGCGTGTGTGAGGCTTCAGCGCGGAAGCCGGGCGGCTGGCCGCAGAGTAAAGGCATTTTCACGGGGGGTTCAAGCGCCCTTCCGGCTCCGGCTTCGAGATTGAGCCCATGAACGCCGCCTCCTACGATCTGGTAATGATGGCCGCCTCGGCCGGCGGGATCACGGCGCTGCGCACAGTGCTCTCGGCCCTCCCCGCCGGGTTCCCGCTGCCGATCGCGGTCGTCCTGCACCGGACCGCCCGGGAGCCGCACCTGCTCGCCCAGGTCCTCGCGCGGGGAACCGCGCTCCGCGTCAAGCGGGTGGATCCCGGCGAGGCGCTGCAGCCCGGGACCGCGTACGTCGCCCCGGCCTCGACGCACCTGGTGGTTCGCCCGGACCGGACCCTCGCCGTCACCGACGGGCGCAAGATCCGCCACCTCCGCTCCTCGGCGAATCCGCTGCTCGAATCCGCGGCGGCCGGGTTGCAGAGACGGATGATCGCGGTGGTGCTGGCCGGCGGCGGCCGGGACGCGACCGACGGCGTGCAGACGGTCAAGGCCCGCGGCGGGACGGTGATCGCCCAGGACGAGGCGGCGTACGAGTACTTCGGCATGCCCGGGTCGGCGATCGGGAGCGGGGCGGCGATCGAGACCGGCGCGGTGGACCGCATTCTCCCGCTCGGCGCGATCGGGTCGGCCCTGGTCGAGCTCGCCGCCGCCGGGCCGCCCGCCCGACATTCCACCGGACTCGAACCGGTCTGGGGAGGGACCCCCGCATGACGCACCCGGCCACGCAGGCGCCGCTCGCGACTCCGCTCGTGACTCCCCGCCGCACGCTGGAGCAGGCCCTCGGTCCGATCCACGAGCGGTGGATGGAGGAAGTCCATCGCGCGCTCGACCCCGGGATGGCGCGCCGCGCCAGCCTGTGGGATCGTTGGACCGCAACCCGGTATCTCATCGACCAGTTCGACCTCCGCCTGCGTCACGAGTACGCGCTGCTCGAGAGCCTGCTGCCGCTGCTCCCGCCCGCGGAGGCGGCGCGGCTCGCCGCAGGCCGGCAGGACCTCGAGCGTATTCGCGCGGAGCTCGACGAGCTGGGGCGCCGGCGGGGCACCGGGCCGCGGGTCGCGATGCTGCTCGCCGAGTTCCGCCGGGTGTTCACCACCTGGTGCGCGGAGATCGAGCTGGCCGTCGCCCCGCTCGCGTGTGACGATCTTCCCGCGGAGAGCCGTCGGCTGCTCGAGGAATACGAGGCGGCCTCCGCCCCTCCGTGACCATCACCTCGCCTGCCGCCGGGGCACCCCCAGGTCGCCCGAGCGCGGGGCACCGGGCCCGGCGCCTCGGGATCGATACCGGGCGAGAGGCGGTGGTGTATCTGCACCGCGATTCGCCGGTCGTCCACTCCGAGGGATTCGATTCCGCGACCCGCATCACGGTGCGCTGCCACGGCCGGCGGATTCTCGCCACCCTGAGCGTGGTCACCGGCCCGCTGCTCGCTCCGGACGACGCCGGTCTCTCGGAGGCGGCCTGGAGCCGCCTGGGTGTGGCCGAGGGCCAGCCGGTCGAGCTGGCCCACTCGCTGCCGCTCGACTCCCTGCGGTACGTGCGCGCCAAGACCTTCGGCGCCCGGTTGGAGGCCGCGGCGCTGTCCGCCGTCGTGACGGACATCGCCGGCGCGCTGTATTCCGACATTCACATCGCTTCGTTCATCACCGCCTGCGCCGGCGACCGGCTGGATCTGCGGGAGATCAAGGACCTCACCGTCGCCATGCTCGGCGCCGGCGAGCGACTGCGGTGGCAGTACGCGCCCGTCATGGACAAGCACTGCGTCGGCGGTCTGCCCGGTAACCGGACGTCGCTCGTCATCGTCCCCATCGTGGCCGCGGCCGGTCTGGTGATGCCCAAGACATCCTCCCGGGCGATCACCTCGCCCGCGGGGACCGCCGACGCGATGGAGACGCTGGCTCCGGTGGACCTCGACCGCGAGGCGATGCGCCGCGTGGTGGAGCGGGAAGGCGGCTGCATCGTGTGGGGCGGCAAGGCACGCCTGAGTCCGGCCGATGACGTCCTGATCCGGGTGGAACGCGCGCTCGATCTCGACAGCGTCGGACAGCTGGTGGCCTCGGTGCTCTCCAAGAAGGCCGCCGCCGGCGCGACCCATGTGGTGGTGGACGTCCCGGTGGGCCTCACCGCCAAGATCCGCTCGCCGGCGGAGGCCGACCGCCTGACCAGCCACCTGCGGGATGTCGGGCGCGTGGTGGATCTGGAGGTGCTGCCGCTCGTCACCGACGGCTCCCAGCCGGTGGGGCGCGGGCTGGGTCCCGCACTCGAGGCGCGCGACGCGCTCGCCGTGCTCCGCGGCGAGCCCGGCGCCCCGGCGGACCTGCGCGAGCGCGCGCTCTTCCTCGCCGGCTACCTGCTCGAGCTGGGCGGGGCGACACCGGCGGGGAACGGCCAGTCGATCGCGCGCGCGATTCTGGCCGAGGGAGCCGCGTGGCGGAAGTTCCAGGCGATCTGTGAGGCGCAGGGCGGGATGCGCGAGCCGCCCCGCGCCCGATTCACCCGGCCGGTCCTGGCGCCGCGGGCGGGACAGGTGTGCGCGATCGACAACCGGCGGCTCGCCCGGGTTGCGAAGCTCGCGGGGGCGCCCCGGGACGCCGGGGCCGGCCTGGAACTGCACACCCGGGTGGCGCAGCAGGTGACGGCGGGCGAGCCGCTGTTCACGGTGCACGCGGCCGCCCCCGGCGAGCTGGAGTACGCGCTCGCCTACGCGGCGCAGGCGGGGGAGATCATCCAGCTCGCGGAGACGCCATGAGCCGGGCGAGACCGAGGCCACGCCGCCGGCTCACCGAGCTGCCGGTACGCGGCCGGCCTTGATCGCCTTCAGTGCCTGTCCCAGCACGGCCGGCATCGCCGCGAGTCCCACGACCGCGGCCCACTCCCGCCCGTCCAGCGCGGTGATCTGCAGCGTGCGCGCCAGCACCGGCACGTGCATGGCAGCCACCTGAAGCGCCGCCGCCAGCAGGGCCATGGCCACGGCCCAGCGGTTGCGCAGCACCCGCGCCGGGGAGAGGACCGGCGCCTCGGCGCGCGCGTTCCCGAGATGGAGGATCTGCGCGAACGCGAGCGTGACGAACGCGAGGGTCGATGCGTGCGCCGGCGTCGCCCGGGCCAGCCCCCAGCCGAAGGCGGCGAGCGATGCCGCGGCGATGGCCAGCCCGTAGCCCACCGTCGCCCCCACCATTCGACGTGACAGCAGCGCCGCGCGCGGGTCGCGCGGCGGCTGCCGCATGACGTCCGGCTCGCCCGGCTCGACCGCCAGCGCGAGCGCGGGGAAGGTGTCGGTGAGCAGGTTGAGCCAGAGGATCTGGAGCGGCAGCAGCGGAGCCGGCAGGCCGGCGAGCGCGGCCCCGAACAGCACGAGGATCTCGCCCAGGTTACAGCTGAAGAGGTAGAAGACGAATTTGCGGATGTTGTCGAAGATGATCCGGCCTTCCTCGACCGCCGCCGCTACCGTCGCGAACCGGTCGTCGGCCAGCACGAGATCCGCCGCTTCCTTCGCGAGGTCTGTGCCCCGGACCCCCATCGCCACCCCGAGGTCCGCCTTGCGGAGCGCGGGCGCATCGTTCACGCCGTCGCCCAGCATCGCCACGATCTCGCCCCGGCCCTGGTAGGCCGCGACGATCCTCAGCTTGGCCTCGGGGCTCACCCGGCTGAAGGCGGCGGTGCTCGCGATCCGGTCACCCAGCTCGCTGTCCGCGAGTGCCTCCAGCTCCGCGCCCTCCACGGCTTCGTCCTGGGGCCCGATGAGGCCGAGCTCCCGGGCGACGCTTTGCGCGGTGAGCCTCTGGTCACCGGTGAGCATGACGGTCCGGATGCCCGCGCCCCGGAACGCGTCGATCGTTTCGGTCACTCCCGCAGCAGCCGGGTCCGTCAGGCCGACGAATCCGACGAAGGTGAGACCATGCAGCTCTCCTTCTCCGATCGCCCGGACCGGTGTCGTGGCCAATGCGATGACCCGGAGCCCGCGGGATGCGAGCTCCGCGTTGAGCGCGAGCAGGTGCTCCCGCTCCTCCGGGCCGAGCGACCTCGAACCGCCTCCGTCCAGAACCCGGTCGCTCAGGTCCAGCACGCGCCGGGGCGCGCCCTTCACGCAGGCCTGCAACCCCGCGGGCGTCCGGTGGAAGGTCGCCATCAGCAGCCGCCTGCTCGTGAACGGCACCTCGCCGGCTTCCGGCCACTCGGCCAGCAACTGCTCGCGATCGAGCCCGCCCTTGCGCGCCAGGGTGAGGAGCGCGGCTTCGGTCGGGTCCCCGATCGCGCTCCAGGTTCCCCGGCTGTCAGTGATGCCGCTGCGGTTGGCCAGGGCGCCGATGCGCAAGGCGAGGGCAAGGCAGGCGTCCCGCGCCGGATCGACCGGGCGGCCGCCCTCCCGGAATTCGCCGACCGGAGCATATCCCACACCCGACACCGTGATCTCGCGGTCCGGCAGCTGGACCACGGTCGCCGTCATCTCGCCGGCCGTGAGCGTGCCGGTCTTGTCGCTGCAGATGATCGTGGCCGACCCGAGGGTCTCGACCGCCGGCAGGCGGCGGATCAAGGCCTGCCGGCGGGCCATGCGGCGCATGCCGACCGCCATCGTGATCGTCGCGACGGCGGGGAGCCCCTCCGGCACCGCAGCCACCGCGAGCGCGATGCCGGTCTGCAGCAGCCGCGCGAGCGGCTCGCCGTGCAGCATGCCGAGAGCCACCACGGCGACGGCAACCGCGAGCGCGACGAGCGCCAGCCGGCGGCCGAGCGCGTCGAGGCGCCGCTCGAGCGGGGTGGGGGCGTGCACCACGCTCCCCGCCAGCGCGCCGATCCGTCCCACTTCGGTGCGCATGCCGGTCGCGACGACGACGGCGCGGCCGCGGCCCGCCACGGCGGTCGTGGCCTTGTAGACCATGGTGACGCGCTCGGCGACCGGCACGCCGGCCGCGAGCACGCCGTCCGCCGCCTTGTCCACCGGCGCCGGCTCGCCGGTGAGCGGCGCCTCGACCACCCGCAGCTCCGCCGTCTCGAGCAGCCGCGCGTCGGCCGGGATCCGCTGACCGGCCTCGACCTCGATGACGTCGCCGGGCACCAGCTCCCGCGCGTCCACGTCCTGGAGCGCCCCGCCGCGGATGACCCGGGCCCGGCTCACCTCCAGCCCGAGCAGGGCCTCCATGGCCCGGTGGGCGCGGAACTCGGTGAAGAACCCGATGGCGACGTTGAGCAGGAGGACCGCGCCGATCGCGATGGCGTCCAGCGGATCGCCCGACGCCAGCGCCACCGCGCCGGCGGCGACGAGGAGGACAACCATCACGCTGCGGAGCTGCGCGAGAAGGATGGTCCACGCGGATACCGCTCGCACGGCGCGGAACACGTTCCGCCCGTGCTCCCCGAGCCGCCGCGCCGCCTCGGCGGGCTCGAGCCCGCGCGCCGCGGATCCGAGGCGCCGCAGCGCTTCCTCGGCGGAGAGCTCGTGCCACGCCACCGGCGTCACATCGGCCCCCGGATCACCCCGCGAGCCGGTGCGCCACCGCGATCAGCGAATCGGGATTGAGCGAGATGGAATCGATGCCGATCCCGGCGAGGAACTCGGCGAACTCCGGATAGTCGCTCGGGGCCTGGCCGCAGATCCCGACCGGCCGCCCCTTCCGGTGGGCCGCCGTCACCACCATCTCGATCAGGCGGCGCACGCCGGGGTCGCGCTCATCGAAGAGGTGCGCCAGCAGCTCGGAATCGCGGTCGACGCCGAGCGCGAGCTGGGTGAGGTCGTTCGACCCGATCGAGAACCCGTCGAACAGCTCGCTGAACTCCTCGGCGAGGATGACGTTGTTGGGGACCTCGCACATCACGTATACCTCGAGGCCGTGCTCCCCGCGGCGCAGTTCGTTCGCCTCCAGCTCGGCGATCACCCGGCGCGCCTCCTCCAGGGTGCGGCAGAACGGGATCATCACCTTGACGTTGGTGAGGCCCACGCTCTCTCGCACCCGGCGGATCGCGGCGCACTCGAGCGCGAAGGCCTCCCGGTACCGCTCGTCGTAGTAGCGGGACGCGCCGCGGAAGCCGATCATCGGGTTGGCCTCGGTGGGCTCGAACGGCGCGCCCCCGAGCAGCCCGGCGTACTCGTTGGTCTTGAAATCCGAGAAGCGCACGATCACGGGCCGAGGATAGAACGCGGCCGCGATCTGACCCACGCCGGCCGAGAGCCGCTCGACGAAGAACTCGCTCGGCGGCGAATACCCGGCGGTGCGATCCCGGATCCGGGTGCACGCTTCGGCGTCCGTCACCCGCTCCGGGTGGAGCAGCGCCATCGGATGCACGCCGATCCAGGACGAGACGATGAACTCGATCCGCGCCAGGCCGACGCCGGCGGCCGGGAGCTGCGCCAGGTGGAACGCACGGTCAGGATCGCCGACGTTGAGGAGCAGCGGGACGCGCGGCGCGGGCAGCGTGGCGGGATCGAGCTCGGTCCGCTCGAACGCGACCGTCCCGTCGTACACCCGTCCCTCCTCCCCTTCCGCGCAGGAGACCGTCACCTGGCGGCCGTCGGCGAGGGTGTGCGTCGCCGTCACCGTGCCGACCACGCAGGGGATACCCAGCTCGCGCGAGACGATTGCCGCATGGCAGGTGCGCCCGCCCTCGTCGGTGACCACGGCGACCGCCCGCTTGAGCACCGGCTCCCAGTCAGGATCGGTCATGGAGGCGACCAGTATCTCGCCATCGCGGAACGTGGGCAGCTCCTGCGGCCCATGCACCACCCGCACCGGGCCCTCCGCGACGCTGGTCCCCACGCTCCGGCCGGTCAGCAGCACCCGCCCGCTCCCCGTCCGCCGGTACGTCACGAGCCGGGGGGGAGCCAGCGCATGGACGGTCTCGGGCCGCGCCTGGAGCACGAACAGCTGGCCGCTCAGGCCGTCGCGGGCCCACTCGATGTCCATCGGCACCGGATGCCCCGCGCGCGCCGAGTAGTGCTCCTCGATCGCGACGGCCCAGCGGGCGAGCTGCAGCACGTCGTCGTCGCTCAGCACCAGCCGCCGGCGGTCCGCGGCCGGCACCCGGACCTCGCGGACCGTCTTCGACCCACCCTCCGCGTACACCAGCTTCACCATCTTGTTGCCGGGCTCGCGCCGCACGATCGAGCGGAACCCCTTCGCCAGGGTCGGCTTGTGCACCCAGAACTCGTCCGGGCGGACGCGCCCCTGCACCAGGGTCTCGCCAAGGCCCCAGGCGCCGGTGATGAGCACGACGTCGCGGAACCCGGTCTCGGTATCGAGGGTGAAGATCACGCCCGCGGAGCCGAGGTCGCTCCGGACCATCTTCTGCACCCCGACCGAGAGGGCCACGGCGGGGTGGGCGAAACCATGCTGGGCGCGATACACGATCGCCCGGTCGGTGAAGAGCGACGCCAGACAGGCGCGGGTCGCGGCGTCGAGGGCGGCCGGCCCGCGCACATTGAGGTAGGTCTCCTGCTGCCCCGCGAACGACGCAGTGGGCAGGTCCTCGGCGGTGGCGCTGGACCGGACCGCGACATCGGTGGCCTCCTCCCCGTAGCTTCGGGAGAGGTCCCGGTACGCCGCGGCCAGCTCGGCCGCGACCGGCGCGGGCAGCGGTGCCCCGGCGATCCGCTCGCGAATCCGCCGGGCCGTGGCCGCCAGCCGCTCGACGTCCGTGAGGTCGAGCTCGTCGAGCTCGCGGTAGATCGCCTCGCCGAGGCCCGCGGCGTCGAGGTGGAGGCGAAAGACGTCGGCCGTGAGCGCGAAGCCGTCCGGCACCCGCACACCGCGGGCCCCGAGCGCCCGCACCAGCTCCCCGAGAGAGGCGTTCTTGCCCCCGACTCGGGGGAGGTCGTCGAGCGTGAGATCGGCGAATCGCAGTACGTATTGCATGGTATCCAAGCTGCGTGAGCGCGGATGAAGGAGGCATGAAATGCCCGGGAAGCGCGCTTCCCTGCCCCAGTCGGGCCCGAGGCACGTGCTCGTCGTGAACTGCGGCAGCGCGACGCTCAAGTACAAGCTGTTCGCTGCGGCCGACGGGGAGACCCTGCACCCGATCGCGGCGGCGACCCTGCCCATCGCGGCTGCCGACCCTGCGGCGCTCGCCACGCTCGTGGACAGCCTGCCCCGCCGGCCGGACGTCGTCGCGCACCGCGTCGTGTACGGTGACGAGCAATTCAACGAGCTCGCCGTGATCGACGACCAGGTGCTGAGCGAGCTCGAGGCGCTGGCCGAGCTCGCCCCGCTCCACCACGAGCGCGCCACCGTGCTCATCAGGGCCGCGGCCGGACTCGGCCTGCCGCAGGTCGCCGCGTTCGACAGCGCGTTCCACCGGACGATGCCCGCGGTCGCCCGCCGCTATGCGCTCCCCCCGCTCGAGGGAGTGCAGCGCCACGGATTCCACGGCTGGTCCCACCGGTTCGCTGTGGAAGAGTACGCCCGGCTCACCGGCCACGCAGACCCGACGCTCGTGACCCTCCATCTCGGCGGGGGGTGCTCGGCGGCGGCCATCCGGCACGGCCGCTCGGTGGACACCTCGATGGGCTTCACCCCCCTCGAGGGACTCGTCATGGGCACCCGCGCGGGGGATCTCGACCCCGGCCTGCTGCTCCATCTGCTCCGGACCGGGTTCACCGCCGACCAGCTCGAGGACCTGCTCCAGCACCACTCCGGGCTCCGCGGCCTCGCGGGGACGTCGGACATGCGCGAGCTCTTGCGCCGGCACGACGCCGAAGCCGTGCTCGCGGTAGACGTGTTCTGCCACCGGGTGCGGAAATATGTCGGGGCGTACCTTGCGGTATTGGAGGGCGCCGAGGCGATCGTGTT
>DASUAH010000098.1:0-13958 GCA_035763885.1 Gemmatimonadales bacterium | reverse complement strand
GAGCCCAGCCGGTCCGCCACCTCCGCGGGAGGCAGGCCCAGTGCCACAGCGCCGGCCGCGGCGGCGAGCGCGTTGGCCACGTTGAAGTCGCCGAGGATCGGCAGTGTCAGCGGTGCCGATCCGAAGCGCCCGGCCAGCGTGAAGCGACTCCCGCGCGCCTCGAGCACGAGATCGCACGCGCGCACGTCGGCCTCCGGCCGCAGCCCGAACGTCAGCCGCCGCGCGCCGCGCGGCAGCGCGTGCCAGGCGTCGTCGTCCGCGCACACGACCTCGACGCCCGTCGCGCCGAGCGTCCCGGCGAGCTTCAGCTTGGCCGCCAGGTACGCTGCCATGGTGCCGTGGTAATCGAGGTGGTCGCGCGTGACGTTGGTGAACACGCCCGCGGCGAAGGTGAGCCCGTCGAGCCGCCCCTGGTCGAGGCTGTGCGACGAGGCCTCCATGACGACGTCGGTGACCCCGCGCGCCAGCAGCCCGGCGAGCGTCCCCTGCAGATCGATGGGACCGGGCGTGGTGAGCGAGCCGGCGGTGGAGGGCACCGGCGCTCCCTCGCCGTCGATCGCGCCGATGGTCCCGATGCTGCCCGCCGTGCCCCGCACGTTGAGAAGATGCCGCAGCAGCGCCGTCGTAGTCGTCTTCCCGTTGGTGCCCGTGATCCCCACGAGACGCAGCCGCCGCCCTGGGTCGCCGTGCCACGCGCGCGCGAGCACGATTGCGGCCCGGCGTCCGTCCCCCACGACCAGCTCGGGCACACCCGCCCGCTGCGCGTCTTCCACCACCACCGCGGCCGCACCGCGCCGCACCGCCTCCGGCACGAACCGGTGCCCGTCGGCCTGGGAGCCGCGAACCGCGACGTACACGGCGCCGGGCACGACGGTGCGGCTGTCACTCGTGAGCGCGGTCAGCGCGCCGGCCTCGCCGGTCGCGCTTACCAGCAGATCGGTGCGCCGGAGCTCGTCGCCCAGCTGCCGCCACGTGAGGCTCATGGAACGGTCCACACGACGACGGTCGACCCCGGCGCGGCCGGCTGGCCGGCGGCCGGCGCAGTGTGAGCGACGCGCCCGGTCCCGCGGAGATGCACCCGGAAGCCCCGCCGATGCAGCGCGAGCGCCGCTTCCCGGACGTTTGCACCGCGAACCTCCGGCACGAGACGCGCGCCGGGGCGCGGCGGTTTCGGCGGCGGCCACGGGACCACCACGGCAGGCGCGCGAGGGGCCGCCACCGTCGCGGGCGGGGGCGCCGGCGGGGGCGCCGAGTCGGCCGGGGCCAGGCGGCTGCGGTCGATGGCCACGCGGTGCGCCGCCAGCGCCTGCTGCAGCATGGTCTTGGTCAGCGGCGCCGCGGTGAGGCCACCGTAATACTGGCCCTTGGGATTGTCGATCTTCACGATCACCACCAGCTGCGGGTCGTCCGCCGGGAAGATGGCCGCGAACGACGCGGTGTACTCCCCGTGGACGTAGCGCCCGTCCACGAAGCGCACCGCGGTGCCGGTCTTCCCGAGCAGCGAGTAGCTCGCGAGCTGGCCCCGCGCGCCGGTGCCGCCCTCTTCCACCGCGCCCCGGAGAAAGGCGCGAAGCCGGGCCGCGATCTCCGGGCTCACCGCGCGCCGGACCGGCTCGGGCTCGCGGCGGTAGAGCAGCGCGCCGTCCACCCGGCGCACCTCGCGCACCAGCGTGGGCGTGAGGAGCACGCCGTCGTTCGCGATCGCCGCGTATGCGGCGGCGAGCTGCACCGGCGTCACCTGGAACTCGTAGCCCATCGCCACGCTCGCCCGCGTATACGCCGGCTCCCACTCGTGCGGACGCGAGAGCCGCCCGCGCGACTCCGACGGGTACTCGACGCCGGTCGGGCTGCCGAAGCCGAAGTCGCGCAACGCCTGGTACTGCTCCTCCGGCCGGAGCCGCTGCGCGAACTTGGCCATCGCGATGTTGCTGGAGACCCGGATCGCCTGGGCCAGCGTGAGATTGCCCGGCTCCCGGTGCGCGTCGCTGATCCGGCGCGAATGCCCGCGACCGGTGGGCATCTCCCACACCCCGCTCTCGCCGCTCACCGCGTCCGCGGTGTCCACCTTCCGCTCGCGGATGAGCGCCGCGGCGGTGAAGAGCTTGGCGGTCGAGCCGGGCTCGAAGGGATCGGTGAGGGTGGAGGCCTTCCGCGCACCTGCCTCGCCGGCCTGTCGCGAGGCCAGTGCGAGCAGCTCGCCGGTGCGCGGGTCGAGCAGGACCACGTCGCCGCCGTCCGCCTTCATCGTCGTCATCGCGTCGTCCAGCGCCCGCTCGGCGATCTCCTGGAGCGCGGCATCGAGCGTCAGGTACACGTCGTGCCCCGGGACCGGCTCGCGAACCAGGCGCGAGGGCGAATCGTACCGCCGGCCCTCCCGGTCCTTGAGCAGGACGGCCTCGCCCGGCACGCCGGTGAGCACCGAGTCGAGCGCCAGCTCGAGGCCGGCCGCGCCGCGCAGCGTCTCGGGGGAGATTCCGCCGAGGATGGCGCGCGCAAGCCCCCGCCCGGGGTTGAAGCGGATGTAGCTGGCCTCGAGGTGGATTCCCTTCACGCCCCGGAGCGGCTGCACCTGCGTGGCCGTGTACGGCCCGTGCCAGTACACCCACCGCCTGCGGGCGAGCTCCCGCTCCACCGCGCCGGGTGCGACCCTCAGCTGCGCGGCGAGGAGCCGCACGGCTCTGCGGCGGTCCGCCACCTCGTTGGGTGCCACGCCGACGTGGTAGGACTCCTGGGTTACGGCGAGCGCGGTGCCATGGCGGTCGAAGATGCCACCGCGACGCGCGGGCAGCACCGCGCGCTCGGTGCGTTGCTCGCGCGCCTCCGCTGACCAGCGCCCGCCCTCCAGCAGCTGGAGCTGGGCCGCGCGCCCGACGATGGCGACGACGCCGAGCGCGGCACCGAACTGGATCGCGGCGATCCGTGCGGCGGCCCGGGCCATCAGCGCGGCCCGCCCGGCGGACCCGCCGGGAGCACGAGCAGGGTGAACTCGTGATCGGCCGGGTAATGGAGCCCGAGATCGCGTTCCGCCTTGGGGACCAGGACCTGGCGTCCGGAGGCCTCGCGGATGCGCCGCTCGAGGTCGGCGCGGCGGGCCTCGAGCGCGGTCCGCCGCTCCCGCAGCTCGCGCACACGCCGCGCGCTGTGGAACGCCGACGTCTGGCGCCCGATTACCACGGCCGCCATCAGCAGGAACACGCCGATCCATGCCAGCACCCAGTGCCGGCCCTTAAGCCGCATCGTCCACCCGGAAGATCCGGAGCTTCGCGCTGCGGGCCCGCGGATTGGCCGCGATTTCCGCCGCGTCGGGCAGAATGGGTTTGCGCGGCTGGCTCCTGCCGAGCGCCCGCCCGCGGCAGGTGCAGACCGGCTGCCGGGGCGGACAGACACAGGCGCGGCTCCAGTCCTGAAACGCGTGTTTGACGAGCCGGTCCTCGCCCGAATGATAGCTGATGACCGCGAGCCGTCCGCCCGGCACGAGCGCATCGCGGAACGCGGGCAGCGCCTCCGCGAGCCCGGCGAGCTCGTCATTGACCGCGATCCGCACCGCCTGGAACAGCCGCGCGAACTCCGCCGGCCCCGCCCGAGCCCCGAGCACCGCACGGATCGCATTCACCAGGTCGTCGCTGGTCGCGAACGGCGCCCGCTCCCGGCGTCGCATGATCTCCCGGGCGAGTCGCCGGGCGCGGGGCTCGTCGCCGAAATCCGCAAAGACGCCCGTCAGCTTCCCCTCGCCCGCCGTGTTGAGCAGGTCGGCGGCGGTCGGACCCGTGCCGCTCATCCGCATGTCGAGCGGTGCACCCGGACGGAAGCTGAACCCGCGCGCGTCCTCGTCGAGCTGCCGCGACGACACCCCCAGGTCGAGCAGCACGAGGTCGGGCGCGAACGTCGCGACCGCCTCGAGCGCCGCCGGCGACGCGTACGGCGCCTCGAGGTACTGCATCCCGTCCTCGCCCAGGCGCCGGCGCGCGGTCGCGATCGCATCCGGGTCGCGATCGATCCCCAGCACCTCGGCGCCGACCGCCCGCAGCGCCGCCGCATGGCCGCCGTCGCCGAGCGTCGCGTCCACCGCCCGCACCGGCCGCCCCACGGCCGCGAGCAGCGGTTGGAGCAGTACGGGCCGATGATAGGCGGGCGCCGGAGCGGGCATCACGCGCGTCTGAACCCGGGCAGGAAACGAGACACCCCGTCCGCGGGGACGGGGTGAGGGATAGAGCGGGGCTGACGGGGCTCGAACCCGCGACCTCCGCAGTGACAGTGC
Source organism: Gemmatimonadales bacterium (assembly GCA_035763885.1). Lineage (GTDB taxonomy): Bacteria > Gemmatimonadota > Gemmatimonadetes > Gemmatimonadales > GWC2-71-9 > DASQPE01. The sequence continues at coordinate 9,700 of DASUAH010000098.1, read as the reverse complement.
GGCACTCTAACCAAGCTGAGCTACAGCCCCCTGCAGCCGGGTGAATATAGAAGGGGGGCTCCTGGCGAGGAAGCCCCCATGTAGCCACGACTTGCCCCGTCTCAGGCCTACTTGCAGTAGGCCTTCACCATGGAGCCCGCCCGCGGCTTGTACTTCTTGATGATATCGAGGTTCCGCCTAGCGACCTCCGGGTTGGCGCTCTGGCCCGCGGTGAACGCCCGCTCCGACTCGAGCAGCAGGGCCTCTTCCTGCCGGGCGAGATCGCACGATTTCGTCTTCTCCGCCTCCGGATCGATCTTCGGAACCTGCAGCAGCGTCGCGAGACCGAGGAGGTAGTTCGCCGCCGGGTACACCTTGCCCTGCGGGTTGGCGTACTTCACCGCGCCCCGCAGCAGCTCGGCCGCGCCCGCGTAGTCCTGCACCGGCTCCTGCAGGAGCGGCGCGGCGGACTGATAGAGCAGGGCGGCCGCGTTCTCCTTGGCCTGCGCATCGCCCCGGTCGGCCGCCAGCTGGATCAGCGGCATGGCCTCCTTCGACCGCTTGGTGGTGATCAGTGTCTGCGCGGCGCTGAGCAGGGGGGTGACGTCCTGCGGGTTCGCCGCCACCAGCCGCTGCGCCACCGCGATGGTGCTGTCCACCTGGCCCGTCATGCCGTAGGCCTTGGAGAGCGCCTGCAGCACCCCGACGTTGGCCGGGTACTTGCGCGCGCCGTACTGGGCCCATTTCAGATAGCGGGCCGTGTCGGCCGCGGTCGCGCGCGGGCTGGTGTCGGCCAGCCGCTGCTCGGAAAACGCGAGGATCTTGGTCACGAAGAGCGTGTCCGCCTTGTTGCTGTCCACCGCGAACGACTGCTCGAGGGCGTCGACCGAGCAGCGGAAGTCGCTGAGAAACGCGCAGGCGTTGCTCTTGAGGTCGTAGAAATCGGGGTTGTACGGGTCGATCTTGATCCCCGAGTCGGCCACCTCGCGCGCGATCTGGGGCCGCTCGGCATTCAGGAAGTACTTGAACGCCTGCTCCCGCAGCTTCTGGTTGGTGGGAGCGATCCGGAGCATCTCCCGGAGGGCGGCGATCACGTTGGCGGTGTCGTTCTGCGCCTGGTACTGCTCGGCCAGGTTCGACCAGGCGGCGAGGCTCATCGGATCGGCCTTGGCCGCCGCCTGGAAGTGCTGCACCGCTTCCTTGCGATCCTTCTTCTTCAGGGCGATCTGGCCCAGACAGTATGAGGCGAGACCGTTGCCCGGATACTGCTTCAGCGCCTTCCGCGCCGCTTCCGCGGCCTTGTCGGGCTTGGTCTGGCTCAGGTCCACACAGTCGCGGGCATCGTTGAGCGACTTCAGGGCCGGCTGGAGCTGCTCGACAACGCGGCCGCCGAATTCGCCGAGACTCCCCCCGCTCTGGGTGACCGCGACGACGCTGCCCGCCTCTTCATTGCCCATGCCGACCAGGCGCGCGGTGACCGCGTAGTTGTTGCCGGCCTTGTTCATCGTGGAGGACACCAGCACCCGGGCCTGGATGCTCTTGGCCAGCTGAGCGGCGAGCGCCGGGGTGAGGATCGCGTTGGCGGGGTATCCGTACTGCTTCAGCGCCTCGTTCATCTGCTCGGACGCCAGCACGTTGTAATCGCCGTCCACGGCCTTGGACATCCGTTCCCGCATGCCGCCGCCAACCTGCACCGCGGCCGCCGAGTCGGCGGCCGAAGTCACGTACGGATTGGCGACCATGAGCCTCGGCAGGGTCGCGACCTGTTGCTCCCGAGGACGCCGCGGCACCTGCGCCGAGACGGGAGCGACGAGCACAGCGCCGAAGACCACGACGGCGGCGACACGAACCAGGGACATGCACAACCTCCGCAACGGATTCAGACGGCGATCACCCACCATGGGCGAAGAGGGATTCGAACCCCCGACTTCCTGCGTGTAAGGCAGGCGCTCTGAACCAGCTGAGCTATTCGCCCGCTCGATCTCGCGCGCCGCGTCAACCTGCAAATACCGCGTCCGCATGGAGCGTGCCGTGCGAGACACTCCGGCAGCACTATAGCGCGATGCCAACAGGAAAAAGCACGCAGTAGCCGAGGACCAACAGAACGGCCGCGACGCTGGGGCTCCCGGCCTGGAGCATCGCGTAGCCTGCCACGATAGTCACCAGGGCCGCGCCGAGGAGCAGGAGGTTGCGGCGCTCAAGCGGCGCCCGGCGTACCCGGTCGCGGATCTGCGGATCGGACATAGACCTTGCAGGTTATCACGCCTCCGGGCCGTGGTCAAGTCGAAGTGGCTCGGCGTCTTCCGGCAGCACCCACCCCTCATCGAGGGCCGCGCGCCGGGCCCGGTCCCGGCGCCGGCGTGCAGCCGCCCCTCCGAGCACCGCGAGCGCCACGACCGCCCAGATGCCGCCGGCGATGAGCCAGGTTGCGATGGTGTACCGCCCCCGGACCGCGCGCCGCCACGACTCCTCGAACCGGGTCGGCGTGAGCCCGGTGGTCGCCTGCACCGCCGCGTCGAACCCCTCGCCCACCGCGAGGCGCCCGAGCAGCGGGTCGAGCCGGCCGGAGGGGTGACGCCGGGCGAGCTCGATGACGGCGGACATCGCCAGCGCGTATGCCGGGCCGGCGCTGCCAGCCGAGCGCCGGAGCTCGGCGTCGAGCTGGCGCAGGTCGGGGACCGCCCCGCCCGCGACCGCCAGGTTGAGCTCCAGCCCGCCGAATCGCTCCCATTCCCCCGCAGCCCAGCCGGCGTAGCCCTCATCGAACCAGAGCGGCACCCGCACGTGCACCCGCTCCCGCAGCGCCAGGTGCGCCAGCTCGTGGCGCAGCGTACGTCGAATGTCCGGGGTGTCGGCGCGCAGGAGGATGGTCCGGGTATCCGGGTCGGCAAAGCCCACGCCCCACTTCGGCGCCCGGCCGCGGGTCAGCGAATCCACGGCCGCCGCGTCGGGCGCGAGGATGATGCGGAGCGGTCCCGGCGCGACCCGGCCAAGCCCGGGCCATTCGGCCGGGCGCGCGGCGTCGAGTGCCAGCGAGGCTGCGAGGGCCCGCTGCTGGGGCCACGTGACAATGGTGACCTGGCCGACCCGCACGGTCTCGACCACCGGCTGCTGGCCGAGCAGCAGGAGCGCAAACCCCACCGAGCGGCTCGGGAGCCGCCAGCGATGGCACGGCAGGTGCTCACGCCTCACGGCAGGTGCCGGTCGTAGTGGGCACGGTGGCCTTGGTCGGTCCGAGCCCTCAGGATCCCGCAGCGCTCCGGGGGATCTCCTGTCCCGCCGCCGCGAGGTCGAGCAGCTCGCGGCATCGCTTGGCCCAGGGATTGAACTTGTTGGCCTTGATGCCGTCCGCCCAGGCCTGCTTCGCCGCTTCCCTGTCGCCGGCGAACCAGAGCGCGCGCCCCAGCTCGAAGTGTGCCTCGACGAGGCTCGGGCCGAGCGCCAGCGTCTTCCGGAGGAAGGTCTGGGCGTCCTCGTACATCTCGCGCTCGAGGTAGACCAGCCCGAGGTAGTAGTGCGCGTAGAGCGTGGCCTTGCGGTCGTTGTCGAGCCGGATGGCCTTCGAGAGGTGCTCGATGGCCTCGCCGAAGATCCGCTTCTTGAGGCAGATGTACCCGACATTGATCCGCGCGAGGGAGTTCGCCGGCTCCTTCATCAGGACCTTGGAGAACGTCCCCAGCGCCTCGTCGTAGCTCTCCCCCAGCATCTGCGCCCAACCGAGCAGCGACAGGGCCTGGGTGGCCCCGGGGGACAGCGCGAGCGCTTTCTCGAGCGCCTGGATGGCGCCGGAGTAGTCGCCGAGGGAAATGAGGCTCCACCCTTTTTCGATGAAGGTCGACGCGTTGAGGTGATCGGCCTGCGCCGCCGGCCGGGAACCGGTGAACTGGGGTGCCTGGGGACCTTCGACGGAACTGGCGAGCTGTTTGTACCGGTCGACGAGCGTGCGGATCTCCTCCTTGATCTGGCCCAGCTCGCCCAGCGCGGCGTCCACGCCCTTGAAGAGATCGATGATGTCGCGCTTGATGGCTTCGCGGTCGGCCGCGGCGGAGGGTGCCGCGTCCAGCCGGCGCTCGATCTCGCGGTAGCGATCCCGGAACGGCCCGACCCCCTCGGTCATCCGGCCGCTCCCACCTCGGCCAGCGCGAGCCGCTCGGTGGCGGTGAGGAGCTTCGCCGCGTGGAGGAGGATGATAGTGCGCTCGCCGCGGCTGAGGAGCCCGGCGATGTAGGTGGCCGCGAGCCCGCGCACGAGCGGCGGCGGCGCGATGATCGTGGTGCTGTCCACCCGCACCACCTCCCTCACCTCGTCCACCACGACGGCGACGCGCTGGTCCTCGAGCGCGAGCACCATCAGCCGCGTCTGCTCGTCCACCGGCGCGGGGAGCTCGAGCCGCTTGCGCAGATCCACCACCGGTACCGGCGCGCCATCGTAGGTCACGACGCCCTCGAGAAAATCCGGCGCCCGGGGCAGTGGCGCGGGGCGCCGGTAGCGGAGGATGCGCTCGACCTGCAGGATCTCGAGCGCGAACTCCTGCGGCCCGACCCGGAAGGCCACCAGCTGGACCTGGTCTTCGAGGTTCACGACGGGGTACCTCCCTCCAGCAGGCGGCCGCCGAGGGCCGGGACGTCCAGGATGGGCACGAGGCCGCCGTCCGCGCGCACCACGCCGGTGGCCCAGGGGAGCGCCTCGCCCGCGGGGAGGGGGACCACGTCGCCGCGAGCGACTTCCTCCACGGCCTCCACCTCGAGGCAGAGTCGGCGCGTGCCGATCGCGATGACGACGGCCGCGTCCCCCGGCGCGGGCGGGCAGGCCGCCTCGTCGAGCAGGGCGCCGAGGTGGACCAGCGGAACGAGCCGCCCGCGCAGGCGCGCCAGCCCGCGGAGCGCCGGCTCGCGGGCCGGGACCGGGACGGCGGGCCCGGGATCGATGACCTCGACCAGGCAGTCGAGCGGGAGCGCCACGCGCCGCGCCCCGGCGCGGACGAACAGTACGGGGGAGGCGCTCATCCGCGCCCCAGGCGCTCGAGCTCGAGCGCGAGCCGCTCCGCGATCCGGCCGATCGGCAGCACGTGGTCGGCGCCGCCGGCCTGCCGCGCGGCGTTGGGCATCCCATAAACCGTGGAGCTGTCCCGGTCCTGCGCGATACCGACACCGCCCGCGTCGTGGATGGCGCGGAGGCCCTCGGCACCGTCGCGGCCGAGGCCGGTGAGGACGACGCCGACGGCGCGAGGGCCGTAGAGCTCGGCCACGGAGCGGAAGAGCGGGTCGGCCGCCGGGCGGACCCCCCACACAGGCGGCTCGTGTCCGAGCGCGAGCTGAATGCCGCCGGGAGCGTGCGCGACCCGCATATGATAATCGCCCGGCGCCACGTAGGCGGTGTCCACCACTAGAGGTGCGGCGTCCGCCGCCTCGACCACCGCGACCCGGCTCTGGGACGCGAGCCGCTCGGCGAGACTGCGGGTGAAGTTCGGTGGCATGTGCTGCACGATGAGGAACGCGGCGTCCAGCCCCCGCGGGAGCTGCGGCACCACCTCGGCGAGCGCACGGGGGCCGCCGGTGGAGGCAGCGATGGCCACGCAGAGGCGCGCCCGACCCGGCAGTGTGAGCAGCGGGCGGGGCGGCGGCGCCTGTCGCGGGCGGGCAAGCACCGGCAGGCGGTGGATGTCGGCCATGCGCGCGGCACGGAGGGCGCCGAGCAGGCGATCGGCGAACCGCTGGAACGCCGCATTGTTCCGCTCGTCCTCCTTCGGCACCAGGTCCACCGCGCCCAGCTCGAGCGCGCGGATGGCGCCGGTGGTGCCCGGTCCCGCGTACGCGCTCACCACCACGATCGGCCGCGGCACCTCGGACATGATGTAGCCGATCGCGCCGAGACCGTCGAGCTCCGGCATCTCGAGGTCCATCAGCACGAGGTCGGGCTGGCGCTCGTGCACCTTGCGCAGCGCGTCCCGGCCGTTGCGCGCGGTAGCGACCACGCGGAACTCTCCGCTCGCCGCGACCACGTCGCTGATCAGCCGCCGGAAGAACGGGCTGTCGTCCACCACCAGCACGGTCGCCCGGTCAGAGGCAGCGGATGCCATGCTTCACCGAGGAGACCTCGACCACCCCGTCGCCGGTCCGGAACCGCACCGTACGCCCGTAGTCGGCGCCGACGTCCTCTCCCACCAGCGGAACGCCGTGAGCCCGGAGGACCTCGCGGGAGGCGACCACATTCCGCTCGCCCATGTTGATCGTGCCCGGCGGCGCGAGCGCCGCGAACATGCTCGCTCCCCCGACGAGGCGGCCGGTGATGCGGCGCGGACGGGCGCCCAGCGCCGCCATCCGCTCGAGCAGCCACGGAACCGCGGTCTGGGGGCACTTGGCCGGACTCTCATCCCGCCGGGAGAGGCCCAGCGAGGGGAGGAGCACGTGCGCCATCCCGCCGACACGGGCCTCGGCGTCGTGCAGGATGATCGCCACGCAGCTGCCGAGACCGATCGTGACCAGCACCTCCTCCCCGCCAGCGGCGCTGAGGTCCGCGACCCGCACGAGAACATGGCCGGGGGCGGTCACGCGGGCCTCCGGTAGATCCGCTCCCGAGGGTCCACCAGCTGCAGCCGGTCGCGCGCGGGACCGAACAGCGTCTCCACCTTGCCCAGGACCAGGATGCCTCCGGGCACGAGTGCGTCGACGAACGCGGCGAACAGCCGCTCCTGCGTGGGCCGCTCGAAGTAGATCACCACGTTGCGGCAGACGATGAGGTGGAAGACGCCCGGCGGCGGGTCGCGTCCGAGATCCAGATGCCGCACCCGCACGCGGCGCCGGATCGCCTCCGCGACGCGGTAGTACGCCCCGTCGAGCTCGAACCAGCGGGCGACGAGCTCGGGTGGAGTCTCGGCCAGCGCCTCGGCGCGATACCGGGCCGCCTCCGCCCGCACCAGGCTCTCCCGGTCGACGTCGGTCGCCTCGACGTGCACCCGGTCGAGCGCGTCCGGGCGCCCCCGTGCGGCCGCGGCCTCCGCCGCCAGCATGGCCAGCCCGTAGGCCTCCTCGCCCGACGCGCACCCCGCGCTCCAGATGCGGAGCCCGGCCCCGGCTCGATCCCAGAGCCCCGGCAGGAACTCCGCGCGCAGCCGCTCCCACGTCTCCGCGTTCCGGAAGAATCGGGTCACGTTGATCGTGATCGCGTCCCTGAGCCGATCGTACTCGGCCGGCGTCCGGGCGAGCAGCGCCGCGTACTCTGCGTAGCTGTGCACACCACACGCGCGCATCCGCACCGCGATCCGGCGCCGGAGGCACTTGCCCTTGTACGCGTCCAACGCGAGCCCGGCGTCGCGGGCGATCTGGCGGGTGAGGGCGTCGAAGCCGGCGTCGTCCGTCACGGCGTCTGGCCCAGCATGTCCAGATTGGCGCGCGCGAGCTGGTGGCCCGGATTGAGCTCGGTGGCGCGCTCCCAGCTGGCGCGGGCGCGGGCGTGGTCCCGCCGCTTGTACGCGAGGTTGCCCAGCTTGAACCAGAGATCGTCGCCCAGGTCCGGGTCGAGCTTGGCCGCACGCTCGTACGCGTCGAAGGCCTCGTCGTAGCGCCCGCCGCGATAGAACAGATCCCCCAGGTTCTTGGAGATGTGCGGGAGCGAGGGGTCTTCGGCGAGGGCGGCCCGGAGCTCCGTCTCCGCGCCGGCGGTGTCCCCGGCCGCCTCCAGTAACACCGCGAGATTGTTGCGCAGCACGGCGCTGCCCGGATGGGCCGCGACCCCCGCGCGCGCCAGCTCCAGCGCGGTCTCGGTGATGTCCGCGCCCGCGTGCGCCAGGGCCGCGGCCCAGAACCAGACCGGCGGCGGCGAGCGGTCGCCGAGCAGCTCGCGCGCCCGGGCCAGGCGGGTCTGCGCCGCCGCGGACTCGCCCCGCTTGAGCGCCGCGACGGCCCAGCCGATCAGGATGCGTACGTCGTCGCGGGACCGGCCCGCCGCGTCGCCATAGGCCGCCTCCGCGTCCTCGAGCCGTCCCTGCTGCTCCAGCGCCAGCGCGAGGCCGTGGAGCGCCGCGGGCCGGGGCCCTCCCTTCTCGGCCGCCTGGCGGAGCACCTCCTCGGCCTCAGCCCAGCGGCCCTGGCGCAGGGCGATCAGGCCGAGATAGAACGGCGCACTGCCCTCGGACGGCCGGAGGTCGGCCACCCGCCGGAACTCGCGCTGCGCCTCGTCGAGCATGCCGGCCTTGTAGAAGGCGATGCCCAGGTTGCGGTGCTCCTCGATCCGGGCCTCGTTGACCCGCGGCGGTGCCGCCGCCGACGTGCCGCTCCGGCGCGCGAATCCCGCCGTGACGAGCCCGTACAGGGCCTGGCCCACGTCGAACTCCCCCAGCCCGGAGTCCTCCACGACCTGCTGCACGTCCCGGCGGCCATCGATGAGCGGGACGATCTGCAGCTGCGCGGGCGACAGCGTGGGGTTCGACTCGCCCACGTGGGCGAGGTCGACGGAGAAGACGAGGTCGAAGCTCGGGATCTTCTTCTGGATGACGCTCCACTCGTCCACCCGCCGGGCACCCTCGAGCAGGAGGTACTCGGGGTTGATGCGCAGGCGGATGCCGCCCGTCTCCGGGGCGACGCCCGACTCGAAGTTGAAGGTGCCGGAGGTCCAGGTGAACAGGAAATAGACCGCCTCCTCCACCTGGAGGCGCATGTAGTCGGCGAGCTCCTCGGCCGAGAGCGCGCCCTGCGCCATCAGGATCTCGCCCAGCCGCCGCTCCCGGGCCTGCGCCTGGGCGTCCACCGCCCGCTGCAGCTGCTCCGCCGTGATGCGGTTGTTGCGCACCAGCATGTCGCCCAGCCGGTCGCGGCGATTGACGATGGAGGCGTAGACGACCTGCCCCTCGTCAAAGTAGATGGTTCCGAAATTCTGCCCGTCGGCCACCGCGAGGCATCCGGTGCGCCGACCCAGGAACAGCAGCTGGATGACGTCGGGGAGGCTGGCTTCCTTGAGGCTGCCCTTGATGGCCATCAGCGCCACTCCTCGAGCAGCCGGTCGGTGATGTCGGGCCAGTCCCAGACCATCTTCTCGCGACTTCGCGCCCCCGCTGCGCCGGGCGCGACGATGCCCGAGGAGCGCAGCCCCGCGCTGCGCCGCGGCGGCCGGGGCGGCGCGCCCTCGAGCACGCTGCGCGCGAAGGTGACGCTGAGCCGCTCCTGCTGCGCCTCGGCGGCCTGGAGCACCCGCTGGAGCAGCCCGTGCACCGCCCGCATCGAGTCCGCGGGCCGGCTGGCGATGTAGGCGGCCACCTCGCGGTCCGGGAGCTCGAGCTTCTCGCCGAAGAGTCGCTCGAGCACCCGCTGCCGCATCTCGCGATCGGGCGCAGGCAGCTCAACCACCAGCCCGCCCTCGAGCCGCGTGAGCAGTCGCGGCTCGACACCCTGCAGCTGGGACAGCGCCACCGACGAGGTGAAAACGAGCTGGCGGCCGCTCTCCAGCAGCAGGTTGAAGAGTAGAAACAGCTCCTCCTGGGACCGGTCCTTCCCGGCGACGAGGTGCGCGTCGTCGAGGAGAAACGCGTCAGCCCGGCGATAGCGTGCGCGCCACTGCGAGACCGCGTCCCGGCCGATCGCGTCGATGAGCTCGGCGGTGAACTCGTCGGCCCCGAGGCAGGCCACCGCCCGCGCGCCGCGGAAGAGGAGGGCATTGCCGATGCCGTGCAGGACGTGGGTCTTGCCCACCCCGCTCCCGCCGACGATGACGAGCGGGTTGTACTTGC
>DASUAH010000097.1:0-9978 GCA_035763885.1 Gemmatimonadales bacterium | reverse complement strand
CGCACCGGTGCATCCGGCTCGATCCGCGGCTCGGTCCCGCCGGTGCCGACCGGCGCCTCGCCGTGCGAGAGCTCCGAGGGGGAGGTGGGGGACAGGCTCGGTCGGGCTTGCGCGGCCGGCCGATCGCCGGATGGCGTCTCCCGCGTCGGCGCGGCCGGCGCCGGACCCCGGCAGGCGAGCGCCAGGGCGAGCGCGCCCGCGGCAGTCCACCGGGTCGCAGGCAGCCCGGGATGATACCGGCCGGCTCGGGGGGCGACCGACGCGCCGGTCACTTCCCCACGCCGTGACACTTCTTGTACTTCTTGCCCGATCCGCAGGGACAGGGATCGTTGCGCCCCACCTGCGGGACCGTGCTCACCTGGCGGCCCACGGGGCCGAGGGTGCTCGTCACGGCCGCCCCGGCCGCCGGGACCGAACGGCTGGGGCGGGGCCGCGACGCCGGCCCGGTCATGAACAGATCGTCCGAGGCGGCCGGCGCCTCGACCGGCGCGGGCGGGGGCGGCGGGGCGGCGCGCGGCGGCTCGGCCGCCACCTGGATCTTGAGGAACCGCTCGGTGAACGTGGACTGGATGTCATGCATCAGGTCCACGAACATCTCGTACGCTTCCTTCTTGTACTCGACCAGCGGGTCTTTCTGCCCCCACCCGCGGTAGTGGATCGCGTTGCGCAGCTGGTCCAGGTCGTAGAGGTGGTCCTTCCACTTCTCGTCCAGTACGGAGAGCATCACCTGCGAGAGCACCTGCTGGTCCACGTCGGGGATCCCGATCGCGCGGCCGAATTCCTGCAGGTACTCGATCTTGCGGGCGAACGTGGCCTCGCCCTCGGACCGCACCGCGCGGACGATCGCCTCGAGATCCGGGGTGGCCGGCGCGTCGAGCACCGGCTCGGGGTTCACGAGATACTGCAGCGTGAGCTGCTCCCGCAGCCCTCCCCGGTCGTACTCCTGCGGGCTGGGCGCATCGGCCAGGAACTGCCGCGTCCCCCGGTCCAGCGCCGCCCCGATCATGCGCCGCGCCTCGGCCTTGAGCTCCTCGCCCCGCTCGAGGGCGAAGAGCCGCGTCGAGTAGACCACCTCGCGCTGCTGGTTCATCACGTCGTCGTACTCGAGCAGCCGTTTGCGGGCCTGGAAGTTCTGCAGCTCGACCCGCTTCTGCGCCTGCTCGATGGCGCGGGTGACCAGGCCGCCGGTGATGACTTCCCCTTCCTCGGCCCCGCTCTTCTCCATCCACTTCGCGATCCGGTCCGACCCGAACAGCCGCATCAGGTCGTCCTCGAGCGAGAGGAAGAAGATCGACTGGCCGGGATCGCCCTGGCGGCCCGACCGCCCGCGCAGCTGGCGGTCGATGCGCCGCGACTCGTGCCGCTCGGTGCCGATGATCTGGAGGCCCGCCTCCGACTGGGTGAGATCGAGCGCCGGATCGAGCTTGATGTCGGTGCCGCGGCCGGCCATGTTGGTCGCGATCGTGATCGAGCCCGTCCGCCCCGCCGACGCGACGATCTCCGCCTCGCGCTGGTGGTACTTCGCGTTCAGCACCTCGTGCTTCAGGCCGCGCCGGCGCAGCAGCTTGCTCAGCGTCTCCGACACGTCGACGTTCACGGTGCCGATGAGGATCGGCCAGCCGAGGTTGTGGAGCCGTTCGACCTCGTCGAGCACCGCGTCGTACTTCTCCTTCCGCGTGCGGTAGATGTGGTCCGCGCGGTCGGTCCGCCGCACCGGCCGGTTGGTCGGAATGACGCTCACCTCGAGTCCGTAGATCTGGTAGAACTCGGTCTCCTCGGTCTCCGCCGTGCCGGTCATCCCCGCCAGCTTGTCGTACATCCGGAAGTAGTTCTGGATGGTGATCGTCGCGAAGGTCTGGGTCTCGCCCTTGACCTGCACCCCCTCCTTCGCCTCCACCGCCTGGTGCAGGCCGTCGGACCACCGCCGGCCATGCATGATGCGGCCGGTGAACTCGTCCACGATGAGCACCTGCCCGTCCTGCACGAGGTAGTCGACGTCCTTCTCGTAGAGGGCGTGGGCCTGGAGCAGCTTGTGGATGATGTGCAGCTTCTCGCTCTTGAGCGCATACTCCGCCTCGATCTCGCGCCGGCGCGCGATACGGTCGTGCGGTGTGAGATCGGGATCCTTCTCCAGCGCGTGCACCGCCTCCGAGATGTCCGGCACCAGGAAGAGGGTCGGGTCCTGCGGGGACATCGCGGCGGCGCCCTGGTCGGTGAGGTGCACCGAGTGCCCCTTCTCGTCCAGCACGAAGTACAGCGTCTCCTCGAGGTCGCGCATGCGCTGCTGCTTCATCGGCAGCTTGCGGTCCCCGATGGCATCCAGCTCCATGCGCTGCACCAGCTGCTTGGTCGCGGGATCCTGCAGCAGCCTGAGCAGCCGCTTGTTCTTCGGCATGCCGAGCTGCACCTGATAGAGCTTGAGCGCGGCGTCCTGCTTCGTCTTCTCGTCCTCCAGCAGCTTCTCTGCCTCGGCGACCAGCGTGTTCGCCGCCGCGGTCTGCCGACGCACCAGCTCGGCCACCTGCCGGTTGAACTGGGCGTACTTCTCGTCACTCTCGTTGCCGACGGGGCCCGAGATGATCAGCGGGGTCCGCGCCTCGTCGACGAGGATCGAGTCGACCTCGTCGATGATCGCGTACGCATGCTCGCGCTGGACCCGGTGGTCCAGCGAGAACACCATGTTGTCGCGGAGGTAGTCGAACCCGAACTCGTTGTTGGTGCCGTAGGTGATGTCGGCCTGGTAGGCAGCGCGGCGCTCGGGCGAGGACGGCTCCGTGTCGTCGAGGCACCCGACCGTGAGGCCGAGGTACCTGAACACGTGCCCCATCCACTGCGAGTCGCGCCGGGCCAGGTAATTGTTGACCGTGACCAGGTGGGCGCCCCGGCCGGCGAGCGCGTTCAGGTAGAGCGGCAGCGTCGCCACCAGCGTCTTGCCCTCGCCGGTGGCCATTTCCGCGATGCGTCCCTGGTGCAGCACGACGCCGCCGATCAGCTGGACGTCGTACGGCACCATGTCCCACTTGAGCTCGTGGCCGGTGACGGTCAGCGTCGTGCCGAGCAGCCGCCGGCAGGCCTCCCGCACGGTGGCGTAGGCCTCGGGCAACAGCTCGTCGAGCACGGCCGCCAGCTCGCGCTTGTAGCGGAGCTCGAGGTCGCCGAAGCGGGTCTCGAGCCGGTCGCGCGCGGCGGGGTCCGGGCACCCATGCTTCTCGGCCCGGACCTGCTCCAGCTCCGCCTTCAGTGCGCCGGTCCGCTCCGCGATCTGGGCGCGGAACCGCTCGGTCTGGGCGCGCAGCTCCGGTTCCGGCAGCTCCCGCAGCCGCTCCTCGTGGGCCTTGATCTGGTCCACGATGGGCTGGAGCCGCTTGCGCTCGCGTTCGAACCGCGTCCCGAGGACCGCGGTCATCAGTTGCCTGATCATCATCCCTGGTCCAAGTATAGCCCCTCCGCGGCGATGTAGCCCGCGACCGCGTCGGGCACGCGCCAGCGCACCGGAGCCCCCGCGCGCACCCGGGCGCGCACCTCGGTGGCGGAGATGTCGATCGCCGGCACCGTCAGCGTCCGCCACAGCAGCCGGCTCGCCGGGGCTGGCGTGCCCGCCCGGGCGAACGCCACGATGCGCGCCAGCCGCGGAAGCGCGTCGGCCTCCCGCCAGCTCTCCAGCTCCGCCGCCGCGTCGGCGCCGACGAGGAGCACGAACTCGGTGTCCGGCTCGCGCGCCTTCAACGCCCGCAGCGTGTCCACGGTGTACGACGGCGCCGGGCGATCCAGCTCGGTCCGCTCCAGCGCGAACCGCGGCTCGCCCGCGATGGCCAGCGCCACCATGGCCGCCCGCTGTTCCGGCGTGGCCTCGTGCCGCCCCCGCTTGAACGGCTGCTCCCGCGCGGGCACGAAGCGGAGCGACTCGAGGCCGAGCGCCTCGACCGCCGCCAGACCGACCAGCAGATGCCCGTGATGGATCGGGTCGAACGACCCGCCGAGCAGGCCGACCACCCGGCGCTCAGGATGCGCCGGCCTCGGCCGGGCAGGTCTCGTCCACGCCGGCGTGCCCGGCGTGGAACCGCCGAAGGTAACCGCAGAACTCCCGCACGTCCTCCTTGTACCCCAGCTTCTGATAGATGCCGACGAGCCTGATCACTGCCTCCGGGGCGACCGACGTGCGCGGATACTCCGCGACCAGCTGCCGGAGGTAGAGCGCGGCCGAATCGTAGGCCTTGTAGCGCAGGTAGTACATCGCCGACTTGTACTGCTTCAGCGCGAACTTCTCCTCCAGCTCCCGGACCCGCAGCTGCGCCCGGCGGGCGGGCGGGGTGTCCGGGTAGCGGCTCACCAGCTCCTGGTACGCGGCCAGCGCCGTCTGGCCGTAGGAGGGATCCAGCTCCGGACGGCCCCAGAGGTCGGCGTAGGCGTCGGCGGCGCGGAGCAGGGCTTCGGGCGCGAGCTCGTCGTTCGGGGTCTCGTCCGAAACCCGCCGGAACCAGCGCACGGCTTCCAGGTTCTCTCCGCGCGCGAAGTTGACCTCGCCGAGGTGAAAGTTGATCTGCGGCATGCGCGGATCACCCGGAGGCGACAGCGCCCGCAGGCTGTCGAGCAGCTTCTGCGCGTCCTTCCACTTGCCGTGCCGGAAGTGGGTCACCGCCTCGGCCCAGAGCGCGTCCAGCTGCTCGACGCTCGCGGCGCTGGGCGCGACGCCGATCGTCTGCGGCTTGCCGCCGCACCCGGCCGCGAGAGCCAGGAAGGCGAGGCCGATCAGCCGTCTCACGGCGCTCTCCGCCGCGCGGTATCGGCGGGGGCGCCCCCGCCGCCGAGCGCGTTGAGGCGCTCCCGCGCGATCCGCCCGAGCGAATCGCCGAGGCCGGCGTCGGCCGCCGACTGATAGGCGATCGCAGCGGCGAGGATGTCGCCCTGCCCCACGCGGGCGTCGCCCAGGCCGATGAGCGCACGCCGGCCGACCCACGATGCCGAGTCGACGCGGACCGCCTGGACGAACCACTCCGCCGCCTGGTCGGCGTGGCCGGCGCCGAGCGCCACGAGGCCCAGGCTCAGGGCACAGGTGGCGAGGCCGCCGCCGGCGCGGGCGCGTACCTCCGTCGTGCGGGTCCGGCGGAGCGCGGCGCGGTAGGCGGGGGCCGCCTGCTCGCACCCGCTCGACTCCTGCAGCGCGGCGCCGTACGCCGCGAGGAGCGAATCCACCGTCTCGGCGTCCGGAGCCGCCGCCATTGCCGCGGGCAGAAGCGCCACCGCGTCGGCGGCGCGCAGCGACGACCCGCGCGCCAGCGCGAGCGCATGCCGCCCGAGCGGCCGCTCGGGCGCGACCGCGCGCAGGCCAAGTACCGCGTCCTGCAGCGCGGCGGCTCCCCCCCGGCGCTCGGCCTCGGTGGCGACGGCGTCGAGCCCTTCGGCGGCCTCGTCGGCGCGGGTCGGATCGTCGGCCGCGAGCTGGCGGTAGGCGTCGGCCGCCGCCCGCAGCTCGCCCGCGCGGAGCGCCGCGGCCCCGAGCTTGGCCCACACCCGCCCCCCGCCACGCTCCCCCGCAGCCTCCCGGTACTGCTCCAGCGCATCGCGGTACCGACCGGCAGAGTATGCCCGGTCGCCGGCGAGCTCCGGCCGCTCGGAGGGGCCGCACGCCACCACCCCCGCCGCGAGGAGCGCACACGGCAGCGCGCGCCTCATCTTGGGATCCGCTCCACCATCGCGAGGTACGCTCCGACGCGGGCGTCGTCGGGGCGGCGGTCACGGCACACCCGCCAGATCTCCCGCGCGCCGCCGGCGTCGCCCGACAGGTAGCGGGCGAGTCCCAGCGTCGCCCGCGCGTCCTCGAACTCCGGACGCGCCGCGATCACCTTCTCCAGCTCGTCGCGCGCGTCGAGGTAGTGCCCGGCGGCGAGCATGTGCCGGGCGAGACGGAACCGGAGGTCGTGAAACGCCGGGCCCAGCTCGAGCGCGCGGCGGTACTCGCGGATCCCATCCTCGAGCAGCCCCGCCTCGGCGTAGGCCTCGCCCAGCTCGGCGTGCAGGTTGCTCAGCCGCCCCGCCACCGGCTTCGCGAGCCCTCCAAGGCGCCCGTCGCGCTCGGCCGCGGCGCGCGCCAGCGACTCCGCCGCCTCCTCCGTGCGGCCCAGATCGCTCAACACGATGCCGCGGTGCACCAGCGCCTCGCTGTACCGCGGATTGATCGCCAGCGCCGCGTCGAACGCGTCGAGCGCCCGCTCGGGATGCCCGAGCAGCGCGAGCGCCAGCCCGCGGAGCTGATGCGCGTCGGCATAGGCGTAGCCGCCGCCGAGCAGCTCGTCGGCGATGTGCAGCACGCCGTGATAGTCCTGCAACATGAATCGCTCGCGCGCCCGCGCGAGCAGCCGGTCAGCGGTCTGTTCCTGCATATGCCCTCCAGAACCAGGCGACGAAGCGGCGAATTCCCTCGTCGAACGGCGTGCGCGGCTCGTACCCCAGCACGCGACGCGACTTGTCGACGTCGGCGCAGGTCCGCTGCACGTCGCCGGGCTGCATCGGCGCCCACTCGATGGCCGGCCGGATGCCCATCGCGTTCGACAACTCGCCGACGAGCACCGACAAGGGGAGCGGCCGGTTTCCGCCCAGGTTGAATACGTCCATCCCGACTGGCGCCGTGGCCGTCCAGTCGACCGCCGCCAGCACGCCGGCGACGACGTCGTCGCAATAGGTGTAGTCGCGGGCCTGGGTCCCGTCGCCAAACAGCACCAGCGGCTCCTGCGCCGCCATGCGGCGCGCGAAGGCGTGGATCGCGAGGTCCGGCCGCTGCCGCGGACCGAACACCGTGAAGAACCGGAGCGCGGCCACCCGCAGGCCGTGCAGCGGCGCCAGCGCCTGTACCAGCAGCTCGCCCGCGCGCTTCGTGGCCGCGTAAGGCGAGACCGGGTGGATCGCGGCGGCGTCCTCCTGGAACGGTGCCGGCGTGGCGTCGCCGTACACGGAGGACGACGACCCGAACACGACCCGCGACACCCCGGCGCGGCGCGCGGCTTCGAGCACCGCCGCCGTCCCCTCGACGTTCGCGCGCGCGTAGCCCGCGGGATCGGCGATGGACGGCCGCACGCCCGCCTTCGCAGCCAGGTGGACGATCACCGTGTCGCGGCTGAGCAGCGCGCTCACCCCGCCCACGTCGAGCATGTCCAGCTCGCGAAAACAGAAGCCGGGCCGGTCGCCGGCCTCGCGCAGGTTCTGTTCCTTCATCGCGCGCGCATAGAAGGGATCGAAGTTGTCGATCCCTACCACCTCGTCGCCGCGCGCCGTCAGCGCCTGCACGACGTGCGAGCCGATGAAGCCGGCGGCTCCGGTCACGAGCACGCGGGTCACTGGCGCAGGTGCTCCCGGAAGAAGTCGATGGTGCGCCGCAGGCCGTCCTCCAGCTGCACCTCCGGCTCCCATCCCAGCACCGAGCGGGCCACCGTGATATCCGGCCTGCGCACCTTCGGATCATCGATCGGGAGCGGCCGATGCTCGATGACCGATGGCGACCCGGTGAGCCGGAGCACGGCCTCGGCCAGCTCCCGTACGGTGAACTCGTTCGGATTGCCCACGTTGGTCGGTTCGACGCGCTCGCAGCCGAACAGCCGGTAAATCCCCTCGATCAGGTCCGACACGTAGCAGAACGAGCGGGTCTGGCTGCCGTCGCCGTACACTGTCAGCGGCTCGGCCTTGAGCGCCTGCACCACGAAGTTCGAAACCACCCGTCCGTCCCGCGCCCGCATCCGCGGGCCGTAGGTGTTGAAGATCCGCGCGATCCGTGTGTCCACCGTGTGGTACCGGTGGTACGCCATGGTCATCGCCTCGGCGAAGCGCTTGGCCTCGTCGTACACGCCGCGGGGGCCCACCGGATTCACGTGCCCCCAGTAGGTCTCCGGCTGGGGGTGCACCTGGGGATCGCCGTACACCTCGGAGGTGGACGCCAGCAGGAACCGGGCGCCCTTCGCCTTGGCGAGCCCGAGGGCCTTATGAGTGCCGAGGGAGCCGACCTTGAGCGTCTGGATCGGCAGCTCGAGGTAGTCGATCGGGCTGGCCGGCGAGGCGAAGTGCAGCACGCCGTCGAGCGGTCCCTCGACGTAGATGAAGTTGGTGACATCGTGATGGATGAACCGGAAGCGCACGTGGCCGAGCAGATGCGCGATGTTGTCGGGGTGGCCGGTCACGAAGTTGTCCATCCCGACGACCTCGTGGCCGTCGGTCAGGAACCGGTCGGCGAGATGCGAGCCGAGGAACCCGCCCGCACCGGTGATCAGCACCCTCACGGCTTTCTCCGACCGATGCCGTGGTACTCGAAGCCGATGGCGGCCATGCGCTCGGGCTCGTAGAGGTTGCGCCCGTCCACGATCAACGGCCGGCGCAGCAGCTGCTTGAGCCGCGCGAAATCGGGGTTCCGGTACAACAGCCACTCGGTGACGATCACGAGCGCATCGACGCCCTCCACGGCGTCGTACGGATCCCGCGCGTAGGTGATGGTGTCGCCGAAGAATGCGCGGGCGGAGTCCATCGCCTTCGGGTCGTGCGCGCGGACCGTTGCGCCGTGCCCCACCAGCGAGCGTACCAGCGGGATGGACGGGCTCTCCCGCATGTCGTCGGTCTCCGCCTTGAACGCGAGCCCCCACACGCCCACCCGTTTGCCGCCAAGGTTCTCGCCCAGCGCGCGGGCCACCTTGCGGAACAGCACCAGCTTCTGGCGCTCGTTCACCCCCTCGACCGCCTCGAGCAGGTCGAACCGGGTGCCGACGTCGGTGCCCGACCGGATCAACGCTTTCACGTCCTTGGGAAAGCAGGAGCCGCCGTACCCCGGGCCGGGGAACAGGAACGCGGGCCCGATCCGGCGGTCGGTACCGATCCCCTTCCGCACCATGCCCACGTCGGCGCCGACCTTCTCGCAGAACTCGGCGATCTGGTTCATGAACGAGATCCGCGTCGCGAGCATCGCGTTGGCGGCGTACTTGGTCACCTCGGCCGACGCGATGTCCATGAAGACGACCGGATTGCCGGTGCGGACGAACGGAGCGTACAGCTCGGCCATGGCCGCGCGCGCCTCCTCGCTGTCCACCCCGATCACGACCCGGTCCGGCTTCATGAAGTCGTCGATCGCCGCGCCCTCCTTGAGGAACTCCGGGTTGGAGCAGATCGAGACCGGGAGCTTGGTCTCCGCCTCGATCGCCGCCCGCACCTTGGCGGCGGTGCCCACCGGGACCGTGGACTTGGTGACGACCACCTTCGGCTCGTTCATGGTCCGCCCGATGGCCGTGGCCACGGCGAGCACGTGCTGGAGGTCGGCGGACCCGTCCTCGCCGGGAGGGGTCCCGACCGCGATGAAGATCACCCGCGCGCGCCGCACGGCCGCGCCGATGTCGCTGCTGAACGCCAGGCGCCCTTCGGCCTGGTTCCGGCGCACCATGTCCTCGAGGCCGGGCTCGTAGATCGGGATGTCGTTCCCGCGCAGGCGCTCGATCTTGCCGTCATCCACATCCACGCAGGTCACATCGTTGCCCGTCTCGGCCAGACAGGCCCCCGCCACCAGTCCTACGTACCCGCTGCCGACCACCGCAACGTGCATGCTCAGTCTCCCCGCGGCAGAGCGCGACGGGTGTCGACTACCAGTCGGGCGTGCCGCTTCACCAGGTGGAAATCGATCGCCGAGTGGTCGGTGACGACCATGACGCAGTCGGCCGCGCCGAGCGCCGCCGCCGTGAGCGGCACCGAGCGGTACTCCCGCCCGTCCTCCGAGAACGAGGGCACGTGCGGGTCGTGGTAGGTCACGTCCGCGCCCTGCTGCTCGAGCAGGCGGATGATGTCGAGCGCCGGGCTCTCCCTGATGTCGTTGATGTCGCGCTTGTACGCGACCCCGAGCACGAGGACCCGGGCCCCGCGGACCGCGCGGCCGCCCGCGTTGAGCGCCTCGGTGACCTTGCGGACCCAGAACACCGGCATTTCGGTGTTGAGCTCGCCGGCGAGGTCGATGAAGCG
>DASUAH010000096.1:0-4614 GCA_035763885.1 Gemmatimonadales bacterium | reverse complement strand
ACCGGCGCTCATACCGTTGGCGCGGTGCTCGACGGCAATCACACACACGAACCGCACACGGGAGGAGCCCGACCATGTTTCAGGAGATTCAGACCATCCAGGCCGCGATCCGGCGCCATTTCAGTTGGGCCCTGCTCGGGCTCGTTGTCGGCGCAGGCGCCTGCGGCGGTGGCGCCGACTCGACCGGGCCCTCGCCCAGCCCGAATCCGAATCCGAACCCGAATCCGAGCCCCAACCCCAGTCCCAACCCCAACCCGCTCCCGATCCAGGGCCGTGCGATCTTCGGCGTGGATCTGGGGAACCGGCTGCTGCTCTTCAGCAGCGGACAGCCACAGACGCTGCTCCGGGCCAGCCCGATCACCGGCCTGCCCGCCGGCGCGCGCATCGTCGGGCTCGACTTCCGTCCCGGCACCGGCGGACTCTACGGCGTCGGCCTCGACAGCCGGCTCTACACGATCGACACCCTGTCCGGAGCAGCGACGGCGGTCGGCGGTGCGTTTACACCCGCGCTTACCGGCGAGCACTTCGGGATGGCGTTCGACCCCTCCGGCGCCGTCATCCGCAGTCACAGCGTCGAGACCAACCAGAACCTCCGAATCGACCCGGCGGGCGGCGCGGCGCAGGGCGGGCCCGATCTCGCGTTCGCCGCGGGCGACCCGAACGAGGGCGACAACCCGGCCATCGCCGGCACGGCGTACGCGCCGGACGGCGCCCTCTACGCGATCGACGCCACGGCCAACACCCTGCTCCGGCTCGACACGCCCGACACCGGCGTGCTGGCGACGATCGGCGGCCTCGGCGTGAACGCGTATCTCTGCGTCGGCTTCGACATCGCGGAGGACGGGACCGCCTACGCGGCGCTGGCCGGTGACGCCGGCTCGACTCTGTACACCGTCAACCTCGCCACCGGGGCCGCGGCGTCCGTCGGCGCGATCGGCGGTGGCTCGGCGGTGCAGAGCATCGCGATCGTCCCCGGCGCCGGGTCGGCGCAAACCAGGGTCGCGGCGTCATTCGCGCAGCACCGCGCCTCGAGCAGGACCCCGTCCGCGTCGGGCGGCTGCCATGAGTGAGCAGTGAGCAGTGAGCAGTGAGCCAGTGAGCAGTGAGCAGTGAGCAGTGGTTCCAGGGCGCATCGGAGTCCCCTGCTCACTGCTTACTGCTCACTGCTTACGGCTTATCCCGCCGGATGAGTAGCTTACGATGTCCCCTCCCCGGCGCTGCATGGCCACACTCGAGACCGATCGGATTGCCGCGGCGATCGGCGATCGGTACGCCATCGAGGACGTCCTCGGCCACGGCTCCTCGGCCACGGTCTTTCTGGCGCTGGACCGGCGGCACCATCGGCGCGTCGCGCTCAAGGTGCTGTCCGCCGCCGTGGGCGAGAACCTGGGGGTCGAGCGGTTCCAGCGCGAGATCCTCACCGTCGCCCGCCTGCAGCATCCCAACATCCTCCCGCTGTTCGACTCGGGCGTCGCCGCCGGCCGGCTCTGGTATACCATGCCGTTCGTCCGCACCGGGTCGCTCCGCGACCGGCTGGAGCGCCAGGGGCCGCTGTCCGTGGACGAGGCCGTGCAGCTCGCGAGCGAGCTTGGCGACGCGCTCACCTACGCGCACACGCAGGGCGTGATCCATCGGGACATCAAGCCGGAAAACATCATGTTCTCGCCCGACGGTCACGCGCTGCTCGCGGACTTCGGCCTCGCGCGGGCGATCGACGACGCGGCGGAGCCGGCCGTCACCGGCGCCGGGATCGTCGTCGGCACTCCCCTCTACATGAGCCCGGAACAGGCGAGCGGGGAGGGGCCGGTCGACGCCCGGAGCGACATCTGTGCGCTCGGAGCGGTGGTGTTCGAGGCGCTGACGGGACGGCCGCCGTTCGAGGGCACCAGCGCCCGGATCGTGATGACGCGCCGCCTGCTCGAGCCGCCGCCGTCGGCGCGGGCGCTCCGGCCGGACCTGCCCAAGCCCGTAGACCTGGCCCTGCTCCGCGCGATGGCGCGCCGCCCGGAGGAGCGGTTCGGCTCGGCGAGCGAGTTTGGGGCGGCGTTGGCCGGGGGACGGACGGACGGCCCGACGGCCGGACGGCCGGCCAGCCGACGCCGGCTGCTGCTCATCGCGGCCGGCACGGCCGTGACAGCGCTGCTCGGGCTGATCGCGCTCGTCCGGTTCTGGCCGTCCGGAGGTCGGGCCGTCGGTTCGTCCGTCCCCGTGCTCGCCGTTCTGCCCTTCAAGAATCTCGGCCCCGCCGAGGACCAGTATTTCGCCGATGGCCTGACCGAAGAGATCACCAGCCGCCTCGCCGGGCTCTCCGGTCTGCGGGTGATTTCCCGCACCAGCGCGGACCAGTACCGGAACACGACCAAGACGCTGCGGCAGATCGGCGGCGAGCTGGGCGCCGCCTACGTGCTCGAGGGGAGCGTGCGATGGGAGCGGACGCCCGGGGAACCGGGGCGCATCCGCGTCACCCCGCAGCTCATCCGCACCGCGGACGACGGCCACCTGTGGACCGACCGCTACGACGCCGAGCTCGGCCGGGTGTTCGAAGTGCAGACCGAGATCGCCGAGCAGGTCACCGCGGCGCTCAACGTGGCGCTGGGCACGCCGGAGCGAAACGCCCTCGCCGCCGGGGGCACGACGAACGCCGAAGCGTACGACTACTACCTGCGCGCGAACGACTACCTCTCCCGCGGGTACGGGCAGGGGACGCTCACCACGGCCCGCGAGCTCTACGAGCAGGCGGTGGCGCGCGACCCCCGGTTCGCGCTCGCCCTCGCCCGGCTCTCCCTCGCGCACATGCAGACGTACTGGCTCGGCTATGAACGGACGGACGCTCGGCTGGCGCTCGCCAAGGCGGCGGCGGATTCGGCGCTCGCGCTCGTGCCCGATCTCGCCGAGGGGCGAATGGCACTCGGCTATTACCAGTATCGGGGCTTCCGGGACTACGACCGGGCGCTGGAGCACTTCAACGTTGCCCGCCGGCGCCAGCCGAGCAACGAACTGGTGCTGGCCGGCATCGCCGCGGTGGAGAGGCGGCGGGGCAACTGGGACCGGGCGATCGCCGGGTTCGAGGAGGCGCTGCGCTACGACCCGCGCTCGAACCTGCGCGCATACGATCTGGGCAGCGCGCTCAGCATGACGCACCGCTACCCCGAGGCCGAACGCCAGCTCGATCGTGCCATCGCGCTCGCGCCCGACTGGGCCAATCCCTACGCGGAAAAGGCGCAGTTGTACCTCGCCTGGCGCGGCGACCTCGCCCGCGCGCGGGCCACGTTCGGCCAGGCGCTCGACCGCATGGGCCTCGCCCAGCTCGGGCCGGCGATCCAGGCGAACGACCAGACCGTGAGCAGCGCCCTCACCTCGGACAGCGCCTTTTTCCCCGCGCTCGACGCGCTCACGCTGGAGGGATTCGCCGGCGACACACTCCGGTACCACTTCCTCAAGGCGGAGGGCGCGCGGTTCCGGGGGAGGACCGCGACGGAGCGCGCCTATGCCGACTCGGCCCGCGTGATTCTCGAGCGGAGGCTCCGGGCCGCCCCGGACGATGCATATCACATGAGCTGGCTCGCCCTCGCGTACGCCTACCTGGGCCGGCGCGCCGAGGCGACCAGGGCAGCGCAGCGCTCGGCCGAGTTGCTGCCCATCGCGCGGGACGCCCTGGCGGGGCCCTATGTGGTCGTGGCCCAGGCACGGGTTCACATGATGGTCGGCGACCCGGAGCGGGCGGTCGAGCTGCTCGAGCCGCTGCTCCGGATCCCCTCTCCCATCACCCGGGAGGCGCTGCGGGCGGACCCAGCGTGGGCCCCGCTCCGGCAGCATCCACGGTTCCAGCAGCTTGTCGCCGAGGTCCAGGCCCCCGCGCAATAGGGCGCCGGCAGCGACGTTGACGTGGCGGCCTCCGCCCACTAGGATTCTCCCGTTGAAGGGGAGTAGCTCATCCGCCGAGTGGCGGACGCCCGGATCGTCAAGACTGCTCGTAGCTTACGGGCACGGTCCGGCGGGGAGCGGGGGGCATCACCGACACCCCGCGTCAGAGCGAGACCTTCGTCACGCTGCCATGCAGGGCGCGGACGAAGTCTCGCTTTTTTCGTGGTGGATCATCAGGGAGTGAACACGGATCATGAACAACATCAAGACCTTCGTTCTGCTCGCCGGGCTCATGGGGCTGTTCCTCATGGCCGGCCAGTTGATCGGCGGGTCGCAGGGGCTGGTGGCGGCCCTCATTCTCGGCAGTGCGTTCAACTTCATCATGTACTTCTTCTCGGACCGCATGGTCCTGAAGATGTACGGCGCCCAGGTGGTCACCGAGCACGAGGCGCCCCAGCTCTACGCCCTGGTGGACCGGCTGCGGCAGCGGGCCGACCTGCCGATGCCGGTCGTCGCCGTGGCGCCGCACGAGCAGCCGAACGCATTCGCGACCGGCCGGAGTCCGGAGAAGGCCGTCGTCGCGGTGACGACGGGCATCCTGAAGTACATGCCGCAGGACGAGCTCGAGGGCGTGATCGCGCACGAGCTGGCGCACATCAAGAACCGCGACATGCTGATTTCGACCGTGGCGGCCGGCATCGCGGGCGCGATCGGATATCTCCCCTGGCTCCTGATGTTTGGACGCGGTGA
>DASUAH010000095.1:0-24276 GCA_035763885.1 Gemmatimonadales bacterium | reverse complement strand
GTCGAACGGGATCACTTCGTCCCACCGGGCGTGGAGGAAGAGCTTGGGGATCGTCACGCGCCCGATCTTCTCGGCCGAGGCGAAGCGGTTGCGCGCGAGCAGTCGCACGGGGAGGAAGAAATAGGTACGCTGGCCCACGTCCGGCACCGAGGTGAGCGCCCCTTCGACGACCAGCGCACGCGCGGGGACGCGGCTCGCGAGATCCACCGCGACCGCCGAGCCCAGCGAGTGGCCGAAGATGACGATGCGCTCGGGCGGGACGCCGAGCGTGTCGCGGAGATACGCATAGGCGGCGTCCGCGTCGCGGTACACGCCCGCCTCGCTCGGCCGGCCCTCGCTCTCCCCGTACCCGCGGTAGTCGAAGGCGAGCAGGTTAAGACCGAGACGGAGGAGCGCGCGATAGTGCTCCGGACGCCCGCTGCTCGAGACGTCGCCGCCGTTCCCGTGAAACATGAGCAGCCAGGGGCGGCGTGGCGCGCGGCCGCTCTGCATGCGCCAGCCGACCAGCCGGACGCCGTCGGCCGTCGTGGTCTCGATTCGGACGGGGTAGAGACCGAGGCTGGGATCCGGGAGCTCCAGCGCGCGGGGCCAGGGCATGACCGGAAAGACCAGGCGGTCCTCGTTCAGCTTGAGCAGTCCCATGAGCGTGCCGTAGCCGAACGCGAAGGTGAAGAGTCCGGTCATGGTGAGCCGACGCAGCAGGGGGCGTCCCGGCGCGCCCGCGGGGACGGAGGAATCAAGGGCCTGAATGGAAACCCGCTCCGGTTTCCGCCATGGCGAGGAGCGCCGGCGCCGGGGTGAAGCGCGGCCCGTGCGCGGTGGCGAGCTGCCGCAGCGTGTCCACCACGCGCGCCGCGCCCAGATCGTCCATCATCCTGAGCGGCCCGCCGCGGAAGGCCGGAAAGCCGATGCCGAAGATCGCGCCGATATCGCCGTCGCGCGCGCTCCGGACCACCCCCTCCGCGTAGGCCATGGCCGCCTCGTTCAGCATCATGAAGATGAGCCGCCGCTCGACGTCCTCGAGATCGAATCCCTCCAGCGGCTTCACGCCGAGCAGCCGGTACACCCGTTCGTCCACGCCGGCCTTGTGGCCCTGGTGGTACACGTAGAATCCGCGCCCGTTCTTGCGGCCCTGGCGCTCGTCTTCCAGCATCTTGGGAATCACACCCGACGGCGTGAGCCGGTCGCCGAACGCCTGGTGCATCACCTTCGCCGCCTTGTGCGCGACGTCGAGGCCCACCTCGTCGAGCAGCGCCACCGGCCCGACCGGGAACCCGAACTGCGCCATCGAGCGGTCGATCAGCTCGATCGGGACCCCCTCCTCCAGCAGCACGCCGGCTTCATTGAGGTACGGCGCGAGGATGCGGTTCACCCAGAACCCCGGATGATCGCGTATGACGATGGCCGTCTTCCCCATCTTCCGCCCGAAGCGCACCGTCCCCACGATGGTGGCGGGGTTGGTCTCCTGGTGCGGGATCACCTCGAGCAGCGGCATCTTCTCGACCGGCGAGAAGAAGTGCATGCCGATGACCCGCTCGGGGTGGCGGGCGCCGGCCGCGATCTCGCGGATCGGGATGGTGGACGTGTTCGTGGCAACGATCGCGTCCGGCGCCACCTCGGCCTCCAGCTCCGCGATCACGCGACGCTTGAGGGCGAGGTCCTCGAAGACCGCCTCGATGACCAGATCGGCCCGGGTGAAGCCGCTGTAGTCCGCGCTGCCGGACAGGAGCGCCACCAGGCGCTGGTGCTGGGGCCGGGTCAGCCGCCGGCGCTTGAGCCGGTCGTCGAGGATCCCGGTCGCCGCCCGCAGCCCCCGCCCCACCCGCACCAGATCCGCATCCTTGAGCCGCGCCTCGACCTCGGCGTTCAGCACGGCCGTGCCGGCGATCGCCGAGCCCATGAACCCCGACCCGACGATGCCGAGGCGGCGGATTCTGCGCGGCTGGACCTCGGTGCCGGGCGGCACCCCGTCGTCCTTCCTGAGCGCCGTCGTCGCGAAGAAGATCTGCACCAGCTTCCGGGATACGGGGGAGACGGCCAGCTCTCCGAACCGCTCGTGCTCGGCCCGCAGGCCGGCCGCCATGCCCTGCTCCAGCCCGATGCGCACGACGTCCAGCGCCGCCAGCGGCGCGGGATAGTGGCCCCCGGTCTTCCTGAGCACCTGCTTGCGGGCCATCCGGAACACCAGCTCGCGACCCATCGGGGTGCGATCGAGCAGGAAGCCGGTGGCGCCGGCGGCGGTCCCGCGCTTCGGCTTTCCCTCCTGGGCCAGGCGGTCGCCCGCGGCGAGCGCCACCTCGCGCAGGATGCTCTGAGGCACCACTTCGTCCACCATACCGAGGCGGAGGGCTTTCTGCGGCCGCTCGGTCCTGCCCGCGAGAATGAGGTCGAGCGCCGCCCGGGCTCCGATGAGCCGGGGGAGCCGCACACACCCGCCCGCGGCCGGGATGACGCCGAGCTGCACCTCGCTGAGGCCGATCTGGGTCTTGGGCGCATCGGTGGCGATCCGGTAGTGGCACGCCAGCGCGAGCTCGTAGCCGCCGCCGATGCACGCGCCGTGGATCGCCGCGATGACGGGACGGGGAAAGTCGGCGACCAGGTTCATGAGCTCCTGGCCATCGCGACTCAGCGCCTCCGCTTCGGTGCGCGTCTTGAGGCGGGTGAACTCCTCGATGTCCGCGCCCGCGATGAACGTGTCCGGCTTGCCGGAGACGAACACGACAGCCCGCGCGCCGGCGTTCGCGCGGAGCTGGGTCATCAGCTCCTGGAACTCGCGCATCACCTCCCGGTTGAGCTTGTTGACGGGCTCGCCCGGGAGGTCGAAGGTCACGACCGCGATTGCGTTGTCGTAGGCGACGGTGAAGGCCGGCATGACGCTCACGTTCTTTCGAGCACCATGGCGTACCCCATGCCCCCTTGCGCGCAGATGCTCACCAGCCCGTACTGCACATCCCGGCGGCGCATCTCGTTCGCCAGGGTCGTCACCAGCCGCGCGCCGGTGGCGGCGAACGGGTGCCCGATGGCGATGGAGCCGCCCATCACGTTGGCGCGGTCCCAGTCCACCTCGCCCACCGGGCCCGGCAACCCCAGCCGGTCGGCCCAGGCCTTCGAGCCCCATGCCTGCACGTTGGAGAGCACCTGCGCGGCGAAGGCCTCGTGGATCTCGAGCAGCCCGAGCTCGGACCACCGGATGCCCGCGCGCTCGAGCGCCCGCGGGACCGCGAGCGCCGGTCCCATCAGCAGCTGCCAGCCGGGATCCACCGCGCTCACCGCGTAGCTCCGGACCAAGGCGAGCGGCTCGTACCCGAGCGCCCGCGCCTTCTCCTCCGACATGAGCAGCACCACCGCCGCTCCGTCGGTGAGCGGCGACGAATTGCCGGCCGTCACCGTCCCGTACCGGCGATCGAAGACCGGCCGGAGCTTCGCGAGCTGCTCCAGCGTGGAATCCGCGCGGATGCCGTTGTCCGTGGTGGCGACCTCGTCCATGCCCGCGCCCCCGAACCACGGCACGATCTCGGAGACGAGCCGGCCGTCGGCGGTGCCGGCGGCGGCCCGCTGATGGCTCAGGAGCGCGTAGCGGTCCTGCGCCTCCCGGGTGATGCCGTTCTCCTTGGCCATCTTCTCCGCGGACTGCCCCATCGTCTCGCCGGTGGACGGCTCCGCGATCGCGGGGGTGACGGGGACCAGGTCGCGCGGGCGCACCCGCCCGAGCGCGGCCAGGCGCGCGCCCATGCTGCGGGCCTTGCTCGCGTCGACCAGGATCTGGCTGAACCGCCTGGAGTGGAGGAGGGGGATGTCCGACAGCGACTCGACACCGCCGGCCAGCACCACGTTCGCGTTGCGGAGCGTGATCTGGTCGGCGGCGTTGTGGATGGCCTGCGCGGCGGACGCGCAGGCGCGGTTGATGGTGTACGCCGGGACGCTCGGCGGCAGCTGCGGGAGCAGGCTCACCTCGCGCGCCACGTTGGGCGTCAGCAGCGAGGGGACCACCTGACTGAAGATCACTTCGTCGATCTCGCGCCCGTCGATCTCCGTCCGGTAGAGCAGCTCCCGCGCGGCGTGACGCGCCAGGGCTACGGCCGGCACGTCGCGAAAGATCGTGCCGCTCCTGGCGAACGGGGTGCGCACCCCGGCCACGATGGCGACCCGGCGGCCGTTTATCATTGATGGCGTCTCGCCACGACGCTCGCGACCGCCCGCCAGCGCTCCGCGTCCACTGGCTCGAGCACCTCGCGGCCATGGATGACGTCGAGCGGCCGTGCGAGATCGCTCAGCTCGCCGGGCCGGAGCAGGTGGGCAGGATCGGTGGGCCCCCACCCGAGCTGAAGCTGCGCGTCGAGGAAGGTCTCCATGATGAGCACCCCGCCGGGCGCGACGCAGTGCACGATCTGCGGCATCCGCGCGCGGTCGAGATAGTTGAAGACCAGGACCGCATCGAAGGTCCCGAACGCCGGCCAGCCGGCCTCCAAGTCCACGCACTCGAACTCGGCCCGGAGGCCGCGCAGCGTGGCCAGCTCGCGCGCCATGGCGAGCTTCTCGGCGTCGCGATCGACGCCAAGCGCCTGCGAACCGAGCGCCGCGGCGGCGAGGGCGTGACGTCCCTCGCCGCAGGCCAGGTCGAGCACGCGGCCGCCGGGATGGAGGAAATGAGCCTGCCAGAAAAACCAGGTACTGGGACGGGGACAGCGGGTGACTGGGCTCAGGGGCACGCGATCCGTTCCTCACGGCGCGCCGGCCTGAGCGCGCTCGCCGCTCGGCCGGCGGATCTCCTGATCATCGGCGGCGGCATTACGGGGGCGGGCATCGCCCGCGACGCCGCCATGCGGGGGCTTCGGACCGTGCTCGTGGAGCGGGCCGACCTCGGCTCCGGCACCAGCTCGCGCTCCAGCCGGCTGGTGCACGGCGGCCTCCGCTACCTCGAGCAGGGACGGCTCCGGCTGGTGCTCGAGGCCAACCGCGAACGGCGCGTCCTGCTCGCCATCGCCCCCCATCTCGTCCGGCCGCTTCCGTTCGTCTTTCCGTTGCACCAGGGCGACCGGGTGACGTTCTGGCGGCTGGCCGCGGGCATGTGGCTCTACGACCTGCTCGCGCTGTTCCGCAATGTGGCCCCCCACCGCATGCTGGGCAAGCGGGCGCTGCTCGCGCGCGAGCCCATGTTGCGCGAGCGGGGACTGGTGGGCGGGGCCCGCTATTTCGATGCCCAGTGCGACGATGCCCGACTGGTGCTGGCGACCGCCCGGTCGGCGGTCGCGCACGGCGCGATGCTCGCCAACTACGCCGAGGTCGTGGCCCTCGAGCTGGCGGACGGGCGGGTGGCCGGCGCGCGGGTGGTGGACGTGCTCACCGGCGAGCGCGCCACGATCCGCGCCGCCGCCGTCGTGAACGCCACCGGGCCCTGGACCGACCGTGTCCGCCAGCTCGAGGACCCGGCGTGCCGGCCGCTGCTCCGCCCCACCAAGGGCGTCCACCTGGTGGTCCCCCGGGCGCGGCTGGGTCATACCGAGGCGATCGCGTTCCTGAGCGCCATCGACGGGCGGGTCATGTTCGCGCTCCCCTGGGGCGATGACTCCTACGTCGGCACGACCGACACCGACGCGACCGAGCCACCCGACGCGGTCGCGGCAACCCCGGATGACATCGTGTACCTCCTGCGTTCCGTCAACGCGCTCTTCCCCAACGCCCGCCTGGGGGTCGAGGACGTCCGGGCCACCTGGGCCGGGCTCCGCCCCCTGCTCGCGGACCGCGCCGCCGGGCCTTCGCGCGTCTCCCGCGAGCACGCGATCGTCGAGGGGCGGGCGGGGATGCTCACCATCGCGGGCGGCAAGCTCACCACGTATCGCGTGATGGCACGGGAGATGATGGACCGGGTCGTGCAGCACCTTGGCAGCCGGGGACACCGGCTGGACACCCGTCCCGCCCCCACGGACCAGGAGCCGCTGCCCGGGGGGGAGACGCGGGAGTTGACGACCTTCCGCACCGGCGCGATCGAGCTGGGTCTCGCCCCGGAGACCGCCGACCACCTCGTGCGCCACTACGGAACCGAGACGGCCGGCATCGTGAACCTCGCGGCGACCCACCGGCCGCTGCAGCGCCGCCTGCATCCGGACCACCCCGCGATCGAGGCCGAGGTGGTCCACGCCGCCCGGCGCGAGCTGGCGCAGCGGGTGGAAGACGTGCTGGTGCGGCGAATCCACCTGCGCTACGAGACGGCGGACCACGGGGCCGCCGCCGCGCCGCGCACCGCGGAGCTGCTCGGGCGCGAGCTCGGCTGGGACGCCAGGCGTGTCGTGGAGGAGGCCCGGCGCTACGAGGAGGTCGCAGGTGCTACGCCGCCGGCGTAGTTCGCTGCGGACGCGGGTAGGTGCCGTTATCTTCCCGGTCCCGTCCTAGTCGGCTGGAGCAGGCTGTGGATCTCAACGTTTTCGAGACGGTCAACGCCGGTTTTGCGCAGGCGATCTACGAAGAGTTCCTGCGCGATCCGTCGTCCGTGGCGCCGGAGTGGCGGCGGCTGTTCGAGAGCGGGGTGGTGGGGCTGGGGAACGGACGGGCCGACGGCCGGACGGCCGGACGGCCGGACCGGCAGCAAGGTGAAGGCGGCGGTCCGGAAGCCGCTCTCGCCCCAGAGCCCGCCGACCGTCTGACCGTCCGGCCGGCCGACCGCCTCCCGCCGGGCGCCGTCCCCATCAAGGGCCCCGCGGCGAAGCTCGTCGCCAACATGAACGACAGCCTGCGCGTGCCGACGGCGACGACCTTCCGCACGCTCGCCGTCGCCGCGCTCGAGGCCCAGCGCAGGGAGCTCAACCGCCAGCTGCAGTCCGCCGGCCGCCCGCAGAAGCTGTCGTTCACCCACATCATCGCGTTCGCCCTGGTCCAGGCCGCCAAGCGGCACCCGGTGATGAGCCACACCCTGCTCGAGGTGGACGGCACGCCGTACCGGGTTCAGCCCGGGGGCATCGCGCTCGGGCTCGCCGTGGACGTGCAGCGGAAGGACGGCAGCCGGGGACTGGTGGTGCCGGTGATCAAGCGCGCGGAGACGATGGACTTCGCGGCGTTCCACGCGGCGTACGAGGCGCTGGTCGAGAAGGCCCGCACCAACAGGCTCGTCCCCGACGACTTCGCCGGCGCCACGATGACGCTGACCAACCCCGGGGGGCTCGGCACGGTGGCTTCCGTGCCCCGGCTCATGGCGGGTCAGGGGAGCATCATCGCGGTAGGCGCGATCGGCTACCCCGCCGAGTTCGCCGCGGTGGCGGAGGCGAAGCTCCGCGAGCTCGGCGTCAGCAAGGTCATGACGGTCACGAGCACCTACGACCACCGGGTGATCCAGGGCGCCGAGTCGGGGGTGTTTCTGGCGACGCTCGATCACCTGCTGCAGGGCGAAGACGACTTCTACGACGCGATTGCAGAGAGCCTCCAGCTATCAGCGATCAGCTATGAGCTTGCTCCGGCGGCCACCCAGCTTCCGCAGCCGGCCGCCGGCACGGTCGCCCCCGGGATGCTGCATCACGTCGGTGCAGCGATGGCGCTGGTCAAGGCGTTCCGCACCCACGGGCATCTCGCGGCGAGGATCGACCCGCTCGGGACCGAGCCGCTCGGCGACCCCGCGCTCGACCCCGGGCCGCTCGGTCTGACGCCCGAGATCATGGCGTCCATCCCCACGGCCGTCCTCCGGGTCTACGTGCCGGGCGCGACCCTCGCCGAGTCGTACCCGCATCTGCAGGCTACCTACTGCGGCACGCTTGGCTACCAGATCGAGCACCTCGCCAGCCACGAGCAGCGGGTGTGGCTCCGCGAGAAGATCGAGTCGGGCGCGTTCCGCACCCCACTCTCGCCCGACGAGAAGTGGCAGCTGCTCCGGCGTCTCACCCGGGTAGAGGGGCTGGAGAAGTTCCTGCACAAGGCCTACCTCGGCCACAAGCGGTTCTCGATCGAGGGTCTGGACATGCTGGTCCCGATGCTCGACCTCGCGCTCGAGCTCGCCGCCGCGGCGGGGGCGCGCGAAATGGTGATCGGGATGGCGCACCGCGGCCGGCTCAACGTGCTCGCTCACACCATCGGACGCCCCTACGACACGATCTTCGCGGAGTTCGAGGGCGGGCGCTTCGTCGAGGGGAACCAGCTCACCCCGGAGGGCGGCACCGGGGACGTGAAGTACCACCATGGGGCGGAAGGCGCGTTCACGCTCCGGAGCGGCAAGTCCATCGCGGTCACCCTCACGCCCAACCCCAGCCATCTCGAGTACGTCTCGCCGGTGGTGGACGGGCGGGCGCGCGCCACGCAGACACTCCGCCGGGGCCGCCGGGCGCATCACGACCCGACCGTGGCGCTCCCGGTCCTCATTCACGGCGACGCCGCATTCGCCGCCCAGGGCGTCGTGGCCGAGACGCTCAACCTGAGCGCGCTCCGCGGCTACGGCGTGGGCGGAACGGTGCACATCATCACCAACAACCAGATCGGCTTCACCACCGACGCCGAGGACGCCCGCTCCACCCGCTACGCGAGCGATCTCGCCAAGGGATTCGACGTCCCGATCATTCACGTCAACTCCGACGATCCGGAGGCCTGTCTCGCGGCGGTGCGGCTCGCGATGGCCTACCGGGAGAAGTTCCGGCGCGACGTGCTGATCGACCTGGTTGGCTACCGCCGGCACGGCCACAACGAGGGTGACGAGCCAACCTATACCCAGCCGGTGATGTACGAGCGGATCCGGGAGCTGCCGCCGGTCCGCGTCCGGTACGCGGCCCAGCTCGCCGAGGAAGGCGTGGCGACGGCGCGGGACGCGGAGCAGGAATTCGAGCGGGTCTACCAGGATCTCGTCGCCGTACAGCAGCGGTTCAAGGCGAGCCTCGGCAAGACCACCGTCCCCGAGCTGCCCAAGCAGACCGGGCCCGGGCAGGAGGTGGTCACGGCCGTGTCTCCCGAGACGCTGGGCGCCCTCAACGACCAGCTGCTCACGGTGCCCGAGGGGTTCACGATCAACCCCAAGCTCAAGCGCCAGCTCGAGCGCCGCCGGACCGCGATGGGACCTGACGGCGGCATCGACTGGGCGCACGCCGAGGCGCTGTCGCTCGCGTCACTGCTCGTAGAGGGCGTGCCGGTGCGACTGACCGGCCAGGACACGGAACGCGGCACCTTCAGCCAGCGCCACCTCGTGCTGCACGACGCGAAGACCGGCGAGTCGTGGACGCCGATGCAACGGCTGCCCGGGGCCACCGCACCGCTCGAGCTCCACAACAGTCCGCTGTCAGAGCTCGCGACGCTCGGCTTCGAGTACGGCTACAGCGCCGAGGCGTCGGAGGCGCTCGTGCTCTGGGAGGCGCAGTTCGGCGACTTCGTGAACGGCGCGCAGGTCATCGTCGATGGGTTCCTCGCGTCGGGACTCTCGAAGTGGGGGCTCACCACCCGCCTCACCCTCCTGCTGCCTCACGGCTACGAAGGCCAGGGTCCGGAACACTCGAGCGCGCGGCTGGAACGGTTCCTCCAGCTCGCGGCCGAGGGGAACATCCGCGTGGCCAACCCCACCACGGCAGCCCAGTACTTCCACCTGCTCCGGCGGCAGGCCAAACGCACCCGCCAGCGGCCGCTGATCGTCATGACGCCGAAGAGCCTGCTTCGGCTGCCGGCCGCCACCTCGCGGCTGGAGGATCTCGCCCACGGAGCCTGGCATCCCGTGCTGGACGATCCCTGGGCCGCGGCGCGGCCGGATCGGATTCGCCGGCTGGTGCTCTGCACCGGCAAGATCTACTACGACCTGCTCAGCGAGGCGGAGAAGCTGTCGGACGACCGTCCGGCCATCGTCCGCCTCGAGCAGCTGTACTCATTCCCCTGGCAGGAGCTGCGGGTCGTGCTCGCCCGGTACCCGAGGGTCGACGAGCTGGTGTGGGCCCAGGAGGAGCCGCGCAACATGGGAGCGTGGCTGTACCTCAAGTCGAAGCTCGCCGAGGTGCTGCCGCCCCAGGCGGAGCTGGAGTACGTCGGCCGGCCGGAGCGTGCCAGCCCGGCCGAAGGGTACCCGGCCGCCCACGCGAGCGAGCAGAGCCGGATCGTGGCCGAGGGCCTTGGGCGTCCGCGCGATCGTGCGTCGCTGGAGAGCGTGACGGTGGCGGCACAGGCGGCGGGACCGCCGGTTCAGGGACAGGGGTAGAGGCCGGACGGCCGGACGGCCAGGGGACGGAAGAGGCGAGGCCCTCCGATGCTCGATGGCACCGGAGGGCCTTTCATTTCGGTCTGGCCGTCTGACCGTCCGGCCGTCTGGCCGTCCGGCGATCAGGCCGTCCGGAGCGGCCGCTCGCTCGCCTTGCGCGCGAGCTCCTTGAGCGGCTCCGACAGATGCTCCCCGTAGTGAAGCAGGAACACCCCGCGCGAGCGCTTCATCATGAGAAACGCGAGCAGGGGCGTGTCTGCCTTGGCCGCGTTGCACGCCTGGCAGGCGAGCACGAGGTTGTCCGGGCGGTCGTAGGCGGTCTGCCCGCGGCGCGGGCGGACGTGGTCGAGCGTGATGGTTTCGGACAGCGTCTCGGTGCCGCAATAGGCGCACACCGGCCCGTGCTGTGCGAGCAACCATTCACGATGCGACTGCATGGAACGACCGGAAGAACGGCGGAATGTCGGGGAGATGTCGGTGGACGGGCGTCTACGATTGAATCTGCGTGCCACAAAGAATGGGGTTGAGGTTTCGCGAACTGCACCCAGTTGTAAACAAATTTAACACGTGGGGGGGTCCCTCACGCAAGTGTCGGCAAGGCGGGCGCCCGAATTAAGGCAGGCTGATGGGGTCGGTGACCGGGGTGACCGAGGCCCGGAGCTCCGGCCGCAGGAGACGCCCCCAGACCGCATTGTACGGATGCACCTGCGTCGCCGGCCGACCCTCGGCCTCCATGGCTCCACCCTCGTTGGCCCACGCGAACAGACTCCCGGACAGGTTCACCACGTTGCTGAACCCCTGGCGCTGCAGCCAGTTGGCGACGCGGGCACTGCGGTAGCCGACCGAGCAGTAGACGACGACCGGCGTATCCCGCGCGAACGCCTCAAGGTGCCGGAGGAGCGGCCGGGACGGATCGATCCGGCGGGCGCCCGGCAGGTGACTCACCGCGTACTCCGGCCCGGTTCGCGCGTCTAGCAGCAGCGGCTGCGACCGGGTCGAGTCTTCCCGCCACACGGTCAGTTCCGCCGGCTCGATCCAGGCGACGTTGGGGAACTTCCGGGCGCTGACCCGCTGAACTATCGCCAGGCCGATCTCGCGGCCCTGGAAGAACAGGAGCCCCGCAAGGAGCAGAGCCGGCAGCACGAGGAGGGAGAGAACCAGGAGCAGGGCGCTTCGCGCCCCCCGCCGGTGACGCCGCCAGCGGCCTTCGTCCTCCGGTGAGCGGTCGTCGTCCTCGGCCCGCCGATTCGTCCGCCGAAACACCATGCGTCAACAATGGGCATGGGGTTTGGCTGCCGCAACCGACCGGCCGGCCGGAGCAGCGGCGGGCTGCGCGCCGTCTTCTTGCGCCGCAGAGCGGCGCTCGTGGGAGGCGTGTAGGCCGGCTCGATGCTCTGGTGGGCGATCCTGAGCGCGGGCGTGGAGCGTCTCCGGGGTGCGCTCGGCCCGGGGCATCTCCGGTTGGTCAACTACGCCGCCGTCCGGGCCTGAAATCCGGCACGCTACTCAGCGCGGGTCCTCGGCGACGTAGAGCCACTGCCCGCCGATCTCAAGCGCGCGCCAGCGCGGGGGCACGGCCCGCGGCGGCTGCCGGCGCAGCGAGTCGATCCACCGCTCCTCGAGCTCGGCGTACCCTCTCCCCACCAGCTCGCCGACCCGACGCCAGCCCGAGTCGGTGCGGGCGTACACGACCTTCGGCCAGCCGGTGATGCTCGCCACTTCGTCCAGACCGTCGCCGTCGAGATCGACCGCGAGCATCACACAGGGCAGTCCGGTGCGCTGGAAGCACCCGGGCGCGAAGCCCATCGAGTCCCGCAGGGTCCGCTGCAGGTAGGCAAGGAACCCCGGCTCGAGCGCCGCGCCCGCCGGGAGCATCTCGATGTGCCGCGCGAGCTCGGACGGTTGATCGGGCAGCGACGGCGGTCCCCATCGCTGTGTCTTGGCGAGCGCGAGCACTGCGAGCCGCCTGATCTCGGTGGAGTCGGCGTGCCCCTGCACCGAGGCGAGACGCCGCAGAGCGCGGTCGCCATAGGCGCCGAGGCTGAATCGCAGGTAGTCGTAGTCGAAGCGGGCCGTCACGACCTGGCCCGCGAGCAGGCGCGCCAGCTGGCTCGATGCCGCGAGCCGTCGGGGGTCGAGGAGCGGCGTGTTGACCGCCACCAGCAGCCCCGCGACGACCCACGCCATGGCCAGGTTCACCCGGCCGAGCTCGCCCATCCACGGACCCGTCCGCGTGGCCGCGACGGCGTAGCCGAGGCCGTAGAGCCCGAGGACCAGCGTGAGCACCGCAGCCCAGATCCGGTCCACCGACAGCCCGTGCTGCCCGATGCGGAGGCCGAGCGAGTACGCGCAGAGCCCGGCGTACACGGGAAGTCCGAGCACCGCGACGCTCACCACCCGACGCAGCCACGCCGGATAGGGCGGGGGCTGCGTGCCGTCCTGCCAGGCGGCGTTGAGGAACACCACCAGGAACACCTGCAGCCACAGCATCAGGAAGGTCGCCTGACCGGTCTTCCACAGTGGCGCGAGACCGGTCGCCGGCAACGCGAGGAGGAATCCCGTTTCGATCAGCGCGACCAGCGGCAGCAGCCAGGCGAGCACGCCGAGCAGATGCCGGCGCAGCATGACGACGAAGCTCTCGCGCGACTGGACCAGGGAGACCGCGTAGCCGAACGCGACCGAGGTCACCGGATACGCGAAGGCGGGCTTGGTGAACAGCTTCTCGAAGAAGCTCACGCCGATGAGATCGAACAGTGCCGCCCACAGCCACAGCAGGAGCCAGAAGAGTCCCGTGAAGAGCGCCGACTCCCCGACCACGAGAATGTTCTGCCAGGCCAGCTCGAAGAGCTCGCCGTAGGGTTGCCACGGCCGCAGCCGGCCGCTTCGCAGCCCCGCCTGGAGGAACGGCAGAAGGATCCACCAGAGCGCGGCCATGCAGAGCGCGAAGACCAGCACGAGATCCGGCGCCGACGCCCGGGGGGCCGGTGACAGGACCCAGCCGACGTAGGCACCCATGGCCCCGAATGGCACCGCAAGCACGCCGAGCGCCCGCCAGAGCCGGGGATCCGCCAGGTGCGCCGCACAGAGCTCCAGCGTGAGCGGAATGACGGCGGCCAGCGTGTAGAAGGCGACGAGCCAGCGAAGGTCGGTGGCCGGCCAGGTATGGTGCTCGCGGGATTGGTGGAGCCCGAAGAGCAGCAGCCCCTGCACCAGCGCGATGCCCGCGATCGCCCGGGCGGCCGCGATCCGGATCACGGGACGCTCCGCGCCACCATCGCCCAGAGGCCATAGAACAGCGCGGCCGTCGCCGCCCAGCCCAGCACGCTCCACCGCAGGAAGACCCGGCGGAGCCGGCGGTCGTCGGCCGGATCCATGCGCTCCAGCCGCAGCTGGTCCGGCAGCAGCGCCACGAGCCAGAGCCCGGTGCTCACCGCGAGCGCGCCGATCCCGTGAACCAGCCAGGGCGTATGCAGCATCACGTAGCCCCTCACGCGGGCGAGACCGAGGCCGGACGCCACGAGCAGGGCGCCGCCCAGGAAGGTGAAGAGGAGGTCGGCCCACAGAATCGCCCGGGCCACCGGCCGGAAGGGCACGATCGTGCGCTGGCGGTACAGAAAGGCCGCCCAGAACCCGGTAACCACCACGTTCCCCAGGAGCAGCACCGCGCCCGCGATGTGAACCAGGCGCAGCAGTGCCACCACGTTATCCATTCCGCGCCTCGAACGGGCCGCGAAGCAGCCCCACCGCGTGGCGGAACCGGTCCATGCGCTTGTTCACCGAGAGCCGCCCGCGGACGAGGATGCGGAACGAGCCCAGTGTCTCGGCCCGGAGCAGCGCATCGAGTGCGTCCACGGTCAGGGCCGTATCGCGCTCGATCTCGACCGTGAGCGCCCGCCGGTCGAGTTGTCCACCGGGCTCGACCAGGCGCGGGCGGCCCACGAGCGCGAACGCCTCGGGAAGCTGCTCGCCCAGAAAGACGTACCGGAAGGCGACGGGACACACGCGGACCGGCGCGCCGTGCGCCAGCGCCAGCTCGGCTGCGCCCCGCTCGAATCGCGCGGGGCGCTCGCCCTGGGGCCGGCGCGCGCCCTGCGGGAAGACCCAGAGCCCCGCGCCGGGGCGAAGACAGGCTCCCGCGGCAAGCAGATCCTCGTAGCCCGCGCGCCCCGCGCTGCGGCGGATGGGCAGCACGCCGATCCAGCGGAACGCGCGGTAGCGCTCGAGCTGGGTCGCGTCCATCAGGATATGGAACGTCAGCCGCAGCTCCCCGCCGAGCAGGAACGCGAACAACCCGTCCCACCAGTTCGTATGGTTGGCGACGAACAGGGTCGCCATCCCTCGGTCCCACCGGTCGGTGTCCGTCTGGGTGGCCCAGCGAATGGTGGTGAAGTAGCGGCCGAACTGCGCCCGGCAGTAGCGCGCGAACGCCCAGACCGCGGGCGGTCTGGGCGGCACGTAGCGGGACGGGGGACTCGGCGCTCGGCTCAGGCGGACCGCTCCGTGGGTGTGGAGGCGAGCCAGGGTCGCTCGGTCCACATCGCGCGCCCCAGGATCATCAGCTTGCGCGGCGCGGACACGTAGGCACGGGCCCGGAACACATCATAATCCAGCCGCTCGATCGCGTCGAGAATCCCGGCGTAGGTCTTCTGCAGCAGCCGCACCGTGAGCCGCGAGCCGTCCGCCGGGAACAGGCGGACCACCCGGCCGCCGGACGCGAAGTAGCGTCGCGCCCGCCGCACCTGGAACCGCATGAGCCGGCGGAACGCGGGAGTGACGCGGCGGCGCTCGAGGTCGGCCCGGCTCAGCCCGAAGCGCGCCAGCTCATCGGCGGGGAGATACACCCGGCCGGCATCGAGGTCTTCCGCCACGTCGCGCAGCACGTTGGTGAGCTGCATGGCGATGCCCAGCCGCACCCCCGACGCGCTGAACCCGTCCTGTTCCGCGCCGAGAATCGGCCCCAGCATGAGCCCGACGCCACCCGCCACCAGACGGCAGTACCGCCGCAGCGTCGCGAAGTCGCGGAACTCGACCACGTCCAGATCCATCGCGACGCCCTCCAGCAGCTTGAGCAGGGGGGCCAGGGGGATCGGGTAGCGCCGGAGGGTATCGGCGAGCGCGAGCCAGCGGCCATCCTCGGGCGGCGCCCCCGCGTGCATCCGGCCAAGCAACACGCCGAGTTCCGCCAGATCCGCGCGCACGAGCGCGGGCGAGCGGTCGCCCCGACGATCCACGAGGTTGTCGGCGTGGCGGCAGTAGTCGTACAGCGCGAAGATGGCGCGGCGCTTGTCGGCGGGCAGGAAGCGGCTCGCGAAATAGAAGCTCCGCGCCCAGGCGGCGGTGACCCGCTCGGCCGCGGCATAGCTGGTACTGAGCTCCGGTGGAAACGCGGGCGCGCCGGTCACGCCGATCGGACCGGGTGTTCGTCGAGGATCCGCTCCGCCACGCAGCGTGCCGAGATCAGGACCATCGGCAGGCCGCAACCGGGGTGGGTGCTCTGACCCACGAAGTACAGGTTGTCGAGTCGGGAGTGGCGGTTGTGCGGCCGAAGCCAGCCGATCTGCCGGAACCCGTGCGCGAGCCCGAACGCCTCGCCGCGGACGTTGCCGAACTGCCGGGTGAAGTCGTCGGGCGTGACGACGCGCTTCGTGACCAGGTGCCGCCGGAGCTCCTCGAGCCCGAAGCGCTCCAGCCGCTCGAGCATCCGCGCCTCGACGCGGGGACCCTCGATTGACCAGTCGACCGGGCTCGCCGGATGCTGACTCGGCGCGAGCACGAGCACGAACACAGCCTCGCAGCCGGCCGGCGCGACCTCGGGGTCCGTCCGGCTCGGGGCGCAGACGTAGAACGGTGGATCGTCGGGCATCCGGTGGCGGCGAAAGATGTCGTCGCACGCCTCGCGCATGCCTGACGGCACCACGAGGTTGTGGTGCAGGAGGCCCGGGTATCGCCGCCGCACGCCGAGATACATGAGCACGGCCGAGCAGCTGAAGTCCATCCGGTCGATCCCCGGATACTTCTCGCCCAGCAACGTCTCGTAGGTGTACGGAAGATCGGAATTCGCGACAACCACGTCGGCGGCGACGCGGCTGCCATCCTCCAGCCGCACGCCCGCGGCCCGCCGAGTGCTCCGCTCGATTCGCGCGGCGGCCGCTCCGTAGCGGATCTCGGCGCCCAGCTCGCGGGCGAGCCGATCCAGGGCGAGCACCAGCCGGTGCATGCCGCCCATCGGGTAGTACAGCCCGCCGGCAATCTCGGTGTATGGCAGCAGGCTGTAGACGGCCAGGGAGTCGTAGGGCGAGAGGCCCAGGTAGAGCGACTGGAACGTGAGCGCGCCGCGCAGTCGCTCGTCCCGCACATAGCGCCCCACCATCGCGCGCAGTCCGCCGAGCGCGCCGGTACCGAGCAGCATCGAGAGGTGCTGGAGGCTGAACATGGCCCGCGGCGCGTGCATGTTGCGGTCGACGAAGGCCAGGCCCTTGCGGTAGAGCTCGCCGCTCCGCGCCAGGAACTCGAGGAACCGCGGCGTGACGCCCGGCTCGACCCGCTCGAGGTTCTCGAGCAGGCGGTTCAGCCGGCTGGTCACCTCCAATGTGCTGCCGTCCGGGTAGTGGATCCGGTAGCTGGGGTCGAGCTGAACCAGGCTGACATAGTCCTCGAGGCGGCGGCCCAGCCCCTCGAACAGCTGCCGCCAGTACTCCACCATCAGCACCAGCGAGGGCCCGGTATCGAAGCGGAACCCTTCCGACTCCCAGAGCCCGGCGCGCCCGCCGGGCACCTCGTGGCGCTCCAGCACCGTCACCGAGAACCCGGCGTGGGCCAGCCGAGCCGCCGCCGCGAGCCCGCCCAGGCCGGCGCCGATGACGACCGCGGTCGGGCGTTCCACCCGACGGCTGCGCCCTCGCTTCACCGCGCGGGGCCGAAGGCGTTGGGCCCCACCCGGAACCCGAAGTGTCGCAGCGCCGCCGCGTGCGGCTCTGCGCCGCCGCCGCCGATCACGGGCACGGTGCGCGGTGGCAGCCGCCCTTCAACGCATGCAGCACCACCTCGCTGGCAAGGTGCTCCGCCGCGATGGGGATCTTGCCCAGCGCCCAGAGGTCGCCGCTCGCCGGCGTCGGTGAGCCGGCGGAAGGCGCGCAGCAGCGCGACCTGGTCGGCGCTGTACGCCCGGTACCTGTTGGGCATCCGGCACGGGCGGACGATCTCGTAGCGGCGCTCCCAGGCGCGCAAGCGCGCGGGCGCAAGCCCGGTCAGCTCGGCCACCTCATGGATCTCGTAGGTGCGTTCGGCGGGCGCGGCCATCACGAGAACCTACGGGCCGGATCACGATGGTGTCAAAGCTTACCCCCGGCTATCTTCCGCCGTCGCTCGAACGCCCCCGGAGCAGGAGCCGTCCGCTGACCGTCGAGACTCCCCACACCGCCGCCACTCCGCCCCACCCCGCCACGGCCGATTCGCGCGCCTGGACCGCCATCAACGCGGTCCGGGCGCTCACCATGGATGCCGTTGAGGCCGCCCAGTCGGGACATCCCGGGACCCCCATGGCGCTCG
Source organism: Gemmatimonadales bacterium (assembly GCA_035763885.1). Taxonomy (GTDB): domain Bacteria; phylum Gemmatimonadota; class Gemmatimonadetes; order Gemmatimonadales; family GWC2-71-9; genus DASQPE01. The sequence goes on along the minus strand of DASUAH010000095.1, from coordinate 6,584 downwards.
CGCCCGCAGCGTGGGTGCTCTGGACCCGTTTCCTCGAGCACGACCCGGCCGACCCGTCCTGGCCCGATCGCGACCGGTTCGTGCTCTCCTGCGGCCACGCCTCCATGCTGCTGTATGCAGCGCTGCATCTGAGCGGCTACGATCTCCCGCTCGAGGAGATCCGCAACTTCCGCCAGTGGGGATCGCGAACCCCCGGCCACCCGGAGCGCGGGCACACCCCGGGCGTGGAGACGACCACGGGGCCGCTGGGGCAGGGCGTGGGCAATGCGGTCGGCATGGCGATCGCCGAGCGGATCCTGGCCGATCGATTCAACCGCCCCGGGCTCGAGATCGTGAACCACCGGGTGTGGGGCTTCGCGAGCGACGGCGACATGATGGAAGGCCTCGCGAGCGAGGCTGCGTCCCTGGCGGGGCACCTGCGGCTGGGCAAGCTCAAGCTGATCTACGACGACAACCACATCACCATCGACGGCGACACCGCCCTCACGTTCTCCGAGGATGTGGGCCGGCGGTTCGAGGCGTACGGCTGGCACGTGGTGCGGGTCCCGGGCGACGGGAACGATCTCCCGGCGATCACCGCCGCGCTCGAGGCCGCGCGTGCCGAGGCGAGCCGCCCGTCGCTCGTGATCCTCCGCACGGTCATCGCCGATCCGGCGCCGACCAAGCGCAACACCCCGGAGGCGCACGGGGCGCCGCTCGGTGCCGAGGAGGTGCGGCGCACCAAGGAAATTCTCGGCTGGCCCGTGGAGCCGAAGTTCTACCTGCCAGCCGAGGCGTACGAGGGGTGGCGCCCCGTGCGGGAGCGGGGCGCGCGGGCGCACGCCGCCTGGCGCGACCGGCTGGCGAGGTATGCGGCGCACTATCCCGAGGATGCGGCGGAGTTCCGCCGCTGGCTCGCGGGAGAGCTGCCCGCGGGCTGGGACCGGGTGCTTCCGGCCATCGGGCCGGAGAAGGGCGCCCTCGCCACGCGTCAGGCGTCCAGCCTCGCGCTCCAGGCGATCGCGGCCGCGCTGCCGGAGCTCGTCGGCGGCTCGGCGGACCTCGGCGGCAGCACCGGCACCGCCCTCAAGCAGGGCGGGACGCTCGGTCCGGGCGCCGCGGGGCGCGTGATCCACTGGGGCGTTCGCGAGCACTGCATGGGCGCCGCGCTGAACGGCATCGCCGCGCACGGCGGGCTCCGCTGCTTCGGCAGCACGTTCCTCGTCTTCTCCGACTACATGAAGCCGGCGATCCGGCTCGCCGCGATGATGAAGCTGCCGGTGATCTACATCGGCACCCACGATTCGATCGGTCTGGGCGAGGACGGACCCACCCACCAGCCGGTCGAGCACCTCGCGATGCTGCGGGCCATCCCGGAGCTGGTCACCCTGCGTCCCGCCGATGCCGCGGAGACCGTCGAAGCCTGGCGGGTGGCGGTCGAGCGGCGGGACGGCCCCACCATGCTGGTGCTCACGCGGCAGAAGCTGCCGGTGATCGACCGCGCGCAGCATGGAGCGGCCGAGGGCGTGCGGCAGGGAGGGTACGTCCTCTGGGACCCGCCCGGTGGGCCGCAGGCGATCCTGATCGCGACCGGCTCCGAGGTTCACGTGGCGCTCGCGGCGGCGCGCCTCTTGCTGGCCGACGGGATCCGCGCGCGGGTGGTCTCGCTGCCCTCGTGGGAGCTGTTCGAGAGGCAGCCCGCCGCGTACCGCGAGTCGGTGCTGCCGGCCGCGATCCGTGCACGCGTGGGGATCGAGTCCGCCTCCGCCCTCGGGTGGGAGCGCTACCTGACCGACGACGGTGCGATGCTCGCGATGGAGCGGTTCGGCGCCTCCGCGCCCGGCGAGCGGCTGCTCGAGGAGTTCAAGTTCACCCCGGCCCGCGCGGCCGAGCTGGCTCGCGCAGTTCTCTCCCGGAGACCGGCATGAGCAACCCCCTGGTGCGCCTCGGCGAGCTGGGCCAGAGCCCCTGGTACGATTTCATCACCCGCGATCTGGTGACCTCCGGCGAGCTGGCCCGGCTCATCCGGGACGACGGCCTCCTCGGCATGACCACGAACCCCACGATCTTCGAGAAGGCGATCGCCGGCGGCGAGGTCTACGATGAGGACGTGCGCCGGCTCGCCGCCGCCGGCCGCACGCCGGCGGAGATCGTCGAGGCGGTCGCGGTGGCCGATGTGCGCGCCGCGTGCGACCTGTTCGCGCCGGTGTACGAGCGGACCGGCGGGCGTGACGGCCTGGTGAGCATCGAGGTTCCGCCCACGCTGGCGGACGACACCGAGGGCACGGTGCGCGGGGCCCGCCGCCTCTGGACCGCGGTGGACCGGCCCAACGCGATGATCAAGATCCCGGGCACCCGCGCCGGGCTCCCGGCGATCACGCGCTGCATCGCCGACGGCATCAACGTCAACGTGACCCTGCTGTTCGCGGTGCCGCGCTACGAGGAGGTCTTCGCCGCCTACGCCGAGGGGCTGGAGGCGCGGATCACCCGCGGTCTGCCGGTGGACCGGGTCGCTTCGGTGGCGAGCTTCTTCGTGAGCCGGGTGGACACCGCCGTGGATCCGATGCTCGACCGCCTCGGCGGGCCGGCGGCGGAGCTGCGAGGGACGATCGCCATCGCCAATGCCGCGGTCGCCTGGCGCGCGTTCCGCCGGATGACCGCCCAGCCGCGCTGGACGGCCCTCGGCGGGCGCGGGGCGCAGGTGCAGCGGCCGCTCTGGGCCTCGACCAGTACGAAGGATCCGCGTTACGCCGACGTCCACTACGTCGAGGCGCTCGTCGCGCCGGACACCGTGAACACCCTGCCGCCGGAGACCTTCGCGGCGTACCGGGACCACGGCCGGCCCGAGGTGCGGATCCACGCGCAGCTCGGCGTCGCCGACCGGCGGCTCGCGGCGCTGGCTCGGCTCGGGGTCAGCCTCGCCGAGGTCACCGCCAGGCTGGAGGAAGAGGGCGTGCGGAAGTTCGCGGCCTCCTACACCAGTCTGCTGACCGGAATCGAGACCAAGATGGGAGCGCTTGCGCTGAAGTGAGCAGTAAGCAGTGAGCAAGTAAGCAGCAGGCAGAGCCAGTGAGCAGGCCTGAATGCCCCGGGCCTTCCTGTTCACCGCTCACTGCTCACTGCTCACTCCTCACTGCGCACTCGACTATGTGGACCGCCCTGCGTCGGATCTCGCTCACCGGCTGGATCTTCCTCGGCATGGCCGTGGGGATCGTGGTCGGGTACGCGGACAACGTGGACCCCGCCCGGGACTTCACCCCGGCCATCAAGCCGCTGTCCACGGTCTTCCTGCGCATGATCAAGTCGATCGTGGTGCCGATCATCTTCGGCACCCTGGTGATCGGCATCGCCGGCCACGGCGACGACCTCAAGCGCATCGGGCGGCTCGCGGTCAAGTCGATCGGCTACTTCTGGGTGATGACCGCGATCGCGCTCGCGATCGGGCTGCTCGCGGGCAATCTGGTGCGGCCCGGCGTCGGCGTGAGGCTCCCGCCGCCGGACCCGCACGCCGGCCTGCCGCAACCGGCGCCGACCACGTTCGCCGGGTTCCTCGAGCACGTGGTACCGCGGAGCTTCTTCGAGGCCGCCGTGCAAGGCGAGGTGCTGCAGGTCGTCTTCTGGGCCACGCTCTTCGCCATCGCGCTCACGCAGGTGAAGGGCCGCCCGAAGGAGGCGATGCTCGGGTTCTTCGAGGGGCTCACGGAGGTGATGTTCAAGTTCGTCGCCATCGTGATGCGCTACGCGCCGATCGGCATCGGCGCGGCGATGGCGGTGACGGTGGGCCACAGCGGGCTCGGCGTGCTGGTCAACCTGGGCAAGCTGGTGCTCACGCTCTACGGCGCGCTCCTCGCCTTCGCGCTGGTGGCGCTCCTCCCCGCCGCGGTCATCGCGCGCATCCCGGTCGGCCGGTTCGTGCGGCAGGTCAAGGACCCGGCCGTCATCGCGTTCACGACCACCTCCTCCGACGCGGCGCTGCCCCTTGCGATGCAGAAGATGATCGAGTTCGGCGTGCCGAGGCGCATCGTCGCGTTCGTCATGCCCACGGGCTACTCGTTCAACCTCGACGGCTCGACGCTCTACCTCGGCGTCGCGTCACTCTTCGTGGCGCAGGCCGCCGGGGTCGAGCTCACGATCGGCCAGCAGCTGTTCATGATGCTGATCCTGCTGGTCACGAGTAAGGGCATCGCCGCGGTGCCGCGCGCCTCGCTGGTCGTCCTCGCGGGCACGCTGCACACCTTCGGCCTGCCGCTCGAGGGGATCGCCGTGATCCTCGGCGTCGACGAGTTCATGGACATGGCCCGCACCATGGTCAACCTCGTCGGCAACTGCCTCGCGACCGCCGTGATCGGCCGCTGGGAGGGCGAGCTGGCTCCGGCCCCCGGCGGAGGCCACGCGGCCGAGGGCCCGATCGCCGCGACCGAGCCAGAGCGGACCGTCGCCTAGCCACCAAGAACCGTCAGCGCCGGCGCCGGCCCTCCCATCGGAAGACCGGGTGTAAGTTGCAGGCCGACCGAGGCCCCCTCACCACCTCCTGCAGGGAGCTCCATGTCCGGGAAAAGCGGCACTCTCGTTCCCTCGCTCGCGCTGCTGGCCGCCGCCATCACCCCGCTGGCCGCCCAGCAGCGTGCGGCAGCGCCCCCCGCGCCGGCCGCCCTGCGATCGGCTCCGATCTCCGCGATCCGCTACGAAGTCACCTTCGACTCGACCACGGCGAGGACCCGCACGATCGGGGTGGCCACGAGCTTCGACGTGGCCGCGCGCGGCGGCGCGGTGCTCCTCTCGCTGCCGGTCTGGACTCCGGGCGCCTACGAGGTCAGCAACTTCGCCCGCTGGGTGCGTGACTTCGGCGCCGAGTCGGGCGGCCGGGCGCTGCGGTGGGAAAAGGTGGATCCCGACACCTGGCGGATTCTGCCGGGCGGCGCGGGGCGAGTTACGGTGCGCTTCAACTACACCGCCGACCAGCTCGACAACGCGATGGCGTGGGCCCGGCGCGACTTCGCGCTGTTCAACGGGACCAATCTGTTCCTCTATCCGGAAGGCCGGTCCCTCGACTTCCCCGCGACGGTCGAGATCCGCACCGAGGCCGACTGGAGGGTGGCGACCGGGATGCGCCCCGCGGGCGCCCCGCGCACCTACCGCGAGGCGAACTACCACGACCTGGTGGACATGCCGTTCTTCGTCGGCCGGTTCGACTACGACAGCATGGTCGTGGACGGCAAGACGACCCGCCTCGCCAGCTACCCGGCCGGGGCGCTCAGCGGCCAGGGACGGGCGCAGCTGTGGGACCAGATCGGGAAGATGGTGTCCCCGATGGCTGCAGTGTTCCGGGAGACCCCGTGGGACAGCTACAGCGTCATGACGATCTTCGACTCCAGCTTTGGCGGGGGGAGCGCGCTGGAGCATCAGAATTCCCACGTCGGGATCTACGGCGTCCAGGCCATCGGCAGCCCCCTGCTCGCCTCGATCACGGCGCACGAGATCTTCCACGCCTGGAACGTGAAGCGCCTCCGGCCCGCGGAGCTGGTGCCGTACCGCTACGACCGGCGCGAGCCCACGCCCTGGCTCTGGGTGAGCGAGGGAATCACCGACTATTACGCCGACCTCGCCCTGGTGCGCGGGAAGATCGTGGACTCGACCGCGTTCTTCGGCCTTACCGCCGAGAAGGTGCAGACCGTGGCGGAGGCCCCGCCGACGGCGCTCGAGGACGCGTCGCTCACCACCTGGATCAAGCCGATCGACGGCACGGCGTCGCTCTACTACCCGAAAGGCTCGCTCGCGGGACTCCTGCTCGATATCCTGATCCGGGACGGGAGCGACAACCGGCGCTCGCTCGACGACGTGATGCGCGAGCTGTACCGGTCCACCTACAAGCGGGGGCGCGGGTTCACCCGGGCCGACTGGTGGCCGGCGGTGAGCCGGGCGGCGGGGGGCAAGGGGTTCGCGGAGTTCAACGCGAAGTACGTGGACGGCCGGGAGCCGTTCCCCTACGACCAGGTTTTGGGGCTCGCCGGCCTGCGCATCGCGGGCGACACGATCCGCGAGCCGATGCTGGGTGTCGCCGCGGCGCCCGATTCCGCAGGCGTCCGGATCGCGGCGCTCCAGCCGGGCGGCGCGGCCGCGGAGGCCGGGGTGAAGGTGGGCGACATTCTCCTCGCGCTCGGCGACCTCGAGCTGACCGACCCCAACTTCGGGCCGGCCTACCGGGAGCGGTTCCGGGCGGCGAAGGACGGCGAGCCGCTCGCGATCCGGGTGCGGCGAGGCGCCGACACGCTCACCGTGACCGGCAAGGTGCGGCTGGTGGAGCAGGTGATCGCGAAGATCGAGCCCGACCCGAATGCGCCGGCCAAGGCGGCGAGAATCCGGAACGGGATCGTGACGGGGGCGACGGGGCAGTGAGCAGTGAGAAGTGAGCAGTGAGAAGTGAGAAGTAAGAAGTGAGAAGTAAGCAGTAAGCAGTGAGCAGGGGCCCCGCTGCAGCTCGGAGCCCCCTGCTCACTGCTCACCGCTCACTGCAGTTCAGAATCCCGCCTCAGGCGTACAGCCCTGCGCCGGCTGCGGGTCCCGAGCTAGACACTCGTTGGTCGGGAACGGGAACCGGCTGAATC
>DASUAH010000094.1:0-12911 GCA_035763885.1 Gemmatimonadales bacterium | reverse complement strand
GGGGCAACGCTGCCGTAGAAGATCGCGCAGGTCTTGAGTGTCCCGGAATGAGCGGCGGTGGCCTGCCACCCGCTCGCGGCCGCCGCAACGATCGTCACCGTCACCGCCGCTGACGGACGGTAGGCGAACGCGACATTCGGTACCGGGCCCGAGTAGTAAGTCTGCGCCTCGGCCAGGTAGGCTTCCTGCGCGGTCACCAGGTTGCGCAGATCCGACTTCATCGAGATGACGAACGCCTTCTCCTTAGTGGTTGCGAACTTCGGAATCGCGATCGCGGCGAGAATACCGATGATCACGACCACGATCAGCAACTCGATAAGGGTGAAGCCATTCGTCGGGTCGTTCTTGCGCATAACCAGGTCGCTCCAAGCTCCGGGGCGGAGCGAAAGGGGGCGGCGACCCGAAGACCGCCGCCCCGCGTTCGCTTCCGGGTTGACTGCCGTTACGGCGTGCAGCGGGGCTCACCCTCGACCGTCGCGAGACCGAAGTTGGTCTGGGCACCCGCGAGGAAGATGTTGCACACCTTTGTGGTCGCGGTGTGAGTCGCCTGCGCGTTCCAGCCGGCCGGGGTGGCGATGATGCCGACGGTCACCGTCACGCCCGCGGACGGCACGTACTGCGTCGTGGCGTCGAGCGGGGTGGCCGTGCCGCCGAGGTTACTGGCCGTGCCGCCCAAGTACGCCTGGTTGCTCTCGAAGTACGCCTCCTCGGCGGTCACGAGGTTGCGCAGGTCCGACTTCATGGACGCCAGGTACGCCTTCTCCTTGGTGCTCGCGAACTTCGGAATGGCGATCGCCGCCAAAATGCCGATGATCACGACCACGATCAGCAGCTCGATGAGCGTGAAACCCTTGCGGTTCATTGTGACCTTCCTCCAGGTGACGTTGGCCAGCCGGTGTTGCTCTGGGAGCGGGGAGTGTGCTCGGCCGGTGAGAGGGGCAACACATATGCCATGGTTGGGGGGGCGGCTCGCAACAGCATGGTTCACAATCACTTGACCAGTAGCCGCGCAAGGTGTTGCAGACCCCGGCCAGAAGGCTCCGGCCGAATTTTGCAAGATCGAACGCTTCCGGCGGCCCGGCCGGACCGAGGGTGCCCCGAGTCATCATGTGACATGGCCGAGGCCCCCACCAGAGCCTTCGGGCGCGGAACAGGGCAAGGAAAGGCAGGCTGGCGAGTTGGGGGCCGCCTAGCGCGCCGCGGCCTCACCGGGGAACCCGGGGGGCATCTTCCCTGCGTCGGCACAGCCGAACTCTCGTAGCGCCTGCCGGAATCGCTCGACGCCGGCAGCGGGATCGCGGCGGCGAGCGCCCCGAACCGCGTCAGCACCGATCGGGCCAGCAGCATGACGAGCGCGGTCACCGCCCCGTGGAGGACCACGTTGACCAGATGGAAGGCGCGCAGGTCTCCTCCGCTCGCGCTCCAGTCGGTGGCGAGCGTGAGCGCCGTCAGCGGGCGATAGAGAGCGTCGGACCACCACCCGGTGGCGACGATCCCGCGCCAGTTGGCTATGGAGTGAAGGTCGCTCCTCGATGATCCGGATGTCGTCGAACGCGAAATCAACCGTGAGGGTCTGAGCGTACACGGCACAACCGACTGCGAAGCCGGTGGCGAGAAGCGCCCAGTCCCTGCATTGCAGGAAGCCCATCGGCGGCCGCGCGGGCGGCGCTATACCGCCTCTCCTTCATACCGCGACAGCTTCCGGTAGAGGGTCGAAGGATCGATCCCCAGCACCTCTGCAGCGCGGGTCTTGTTCCCGCCTTCGGCCTGGAGCACGTACATGATGTAGGCCCGCTCTATCACCTCGAGCGTGGGGTTCCGGTACGACCGCTCGGCTACCAGCGGCTCCTTCTTCCGCTTGGTGATCCGCTCGGGCAGCGCGGCCGCATCGATCAGGCTGCCGCGGTTCAGTACCGCCGAGTGCTCCAGGGCGTTCTCCAGCTCGCGCACGTTGCCGGGCCATTCGTACACCATGATCGCGTCGAGCGCGTCGGGCGCCAGCGCCCTGGTCTCGCCGCCGGTCTCCTGCGCCAGGCTCTGGAAGAACGCCTCGATCAGCAGGACCAGGTCGTCCCGCCGCTCGCGCAGCGGCGGCAGGTTGATGTTGATCACGTTCAGCCGGTAGAAGAGGTCGGGCCGGAAGTTCCCCCGCCGGATCTCCTCCTCCAGATCGCGGTTGGTGGCGGCGATGATCCGGACGTCCACCGGAATCGGCTCGGTGGCGCCGACCGGGATCGCTTCGCGCTCCTGCAACACCCGCAGGAGCTTCACCTGCAGCGAGGGCGGCATCTCGCCCACCTCGTCGAGGAAGAAGCTGCCGCCCCGCGCCGCGGCGAACAGGCCCTGCTTGTCCCGCACCGCGCCGGTGAACGACCCCTTCACATGCCCGAACAGCTCGCTCTCCAGCAGGTTCTCGGGCAGGGCGCCGCAGTTGATCGATAGGAACGGCCCGTCACTCCGGGTCGAGAGATTGTGGATGTAACGGGCGATCACCTCCTTGCCGGTGCCGCTCTCGCCGGTGATGAGCACGGTCGAGTCGGTCGGCGCCACGTGTTCCGCGAGCCGGAGCGCCTCCAGAAACCGCTTGGACTTGCCGATCGGCCGGCTGACCGCGCCGCTCCCCCGCTCGCGGCGCCGGATCTCCTGCTTGAGCTGTTTGTTCTCCACCCGCACCGCGCGGTAGTCGCTGGCGCGGCGGAGGATCGCCACCAGCTCGTCGTTGGAGAACGGCTTCTGGATGTAGTAGAAGGCGCCCGAGTTCACCGCCGCGATGGCGCTCTGGAGCGAGGCCTGCGCCGTCATCAGGATGACCGGCGTCATGGCGTCCTGCTCCCGCGCCGCCTGCAGGATGTCGAGCCCGGAGACCTGGGGCATGCGGACGTCGGTCAGCACCACATCGTGGTTCCCGGTGCGGATCTGCTCGAGCCCGGTCTTGCCGCCCTGCGCGGTGGTGACCTCGAAGCCTTCGTTGCGCAGCAGGATCCGGAGGGTGTCGAGGATGCCCGATTCGTCGTCCACCACGAGAACCGACGGCTTCTGAGTCATGCGATCTCCTCGGGACGCCAGTGGGCCGGCAGGAGGATGGTGAAGGTGGTGCCCGCCTTCGGCCCGGAGTCCACGAAGGCGAGCCCGCGGTGCGCCTCCACGGCGCGCTGGACGATCGCGAGCCCGAGGCCGCTGCCGCCCGACCGCCCCGACACGAACGGCTCGAACAGCCGCTCGCGGATGTCGGGCGGGATCCCGGGGCCGTCGTCCCGCACCTCGAGCCGCGCGGCGTGCTCGAGGTCGCTGCCATGCGGTAGGTCGGAGCCTTCGGCCGGCCGCACGGTGACCGTCACGCGCACCGGGCCGCGCGCCGCCTGCACCGCGTTGAGGACGAGGTTGTACACCACGCGATGCAGCAGGTCGGCGTCACCCTCCATGACCGTCCGCGGGCCTGCGACCGCGAGCACGGCGTCGTCCCGGCAATCGGGGTGCTCCCGCACCAGCCGGGTGACAGCCACGGCGATCTCCCGCAGGTCCAGCGGCACGAACTCGGTCGCCCGCACCCGCGAAAAATCGAGGAACTCGTTGAGCAGCCGGCTCAGCCGGTCGCTTTCCCGGACGATCAGCTCGGCGAGGAACCGCTCGTCTTCGCTGGCATAGCGCGAGCGGGAGAGCTGCTCCACGGAGCTGCGGATCGAGGCCAGCGGGTTCCTGATCTCATGGGCGAGGGACGCGCTGAGCGCTGCCACGGCCTCGAGCCGCTCGGTGCGGAGGTGCAGCTCCTGGAGCTGCTTGAGGTCGGAGATGTCGGTGAAGATCGCCGTCACCGACGGCGCCTCCTGGGCTTCTTGCCGGAAGACGGTCGTGCTCAGGCCGATGGGGAACTGCTTGCGCCCGTTTCGGAGCACCAGGCCCTCGCCGCGGCTGATCTTGCGCCCGCTGCCGATGCCGGCCGTGATCGCGGACCAGAGCTCGGCCGAACGGTCCCGGAGCCGGTCGAGCACCGGCTGGCCGATGATGTCGTCGCCGAGGTCGAGCAGCCGCTGCGCGGTGGGGTTGATGAACGCGAGCCGTCCCCGGCCGTCCACCGTGATCACGCCGGAGCGGATGTTGTGCAGGATGTCGTCGGCCTCGAGCCGGACCCGCTCCAGCTCGGTCTCGAGTGTGGCCTGCTCCACTCCGGCCTCGCGCAGCCGGTGGCTGAGAATGCCGACGATGAGGAAGACCACGTTGAAGACGATGAACTGGGCCCAGAAGGCGGTGTCCGGCTGGATCTGCTGGCCCCAGAGCGTGTCGGCAAAGTACATGGCGGAGGCCGCCACGGCCGTGACCACGCCCCACCCCACCGGAAGCAGCAGCGCATACGCGGCGACCACCGGCACGTACAGCGCGGGAAACGCCGACTGGGCCTGCCCCGCCACGTGCACCAGGGCGGTCACCAGGCCGAGGTCCACGAGGGCCTGGACCTGGAGGAACCCCGGGCTCGGCAACGTGCGGCGCACGAACAGCGCCCAGACGCCGTACACGGTGAGCGTCAGGGCGAAGACGACGGCGATGGTGGCGATGAACGCGGTGGCCGGGCGCTCGGTGGAGACCAACGACGCCCCCAGCAGGGTCGCGAGCACCAGCACGAGCCGGCCGACCAGGAGCCAGGAAAGGAGAGTGCGCTGGGTGGGGAGCGAGGCCCGGCCGGACCGGCGCGAATGGGCCCCGGCCGCCTCAGCGCGCCCGGCTGCGGAAGATGCCATCTGACCTCGGAGCCGGCGAAGGGGGTGCGCGAATGCGAGAAGAATAATACGCCCGCCGGCCCGTCGGCGGCGGCCGCGCCTCAAGGGTGGCGCGACACGACGGTGCGCCGTTCGATCCCCGACCAGTCGGCACCGGACTGCGTCCGCCGCTCGGGGCCGGTCCAGCGGGCAACCGGCGGGCGCCGATTCAGCGATGCTGGCAGCTGCGAGAGAGAGCTCGGGGCGTCGAGGTGCGCGCCGTCGTGAACCCCGACGCCCAGTCGCTCGACCAGCTCGCCCCCGAGCCAGCCGGTCACGAGCGCGAGACCCAGCCCCGCGAGGGATGCGACCACCGCCTCGGTGGGAGGCGGGGCGGGATTCTCGCGCCGGAGCAGCCAGCTCAGCCCGAAGAGGGCCAGCACCGCAACATTGCCGACCCCGTGCGCCAGCCCGACCCGCCGCGCGCGCGTGCGGCCCGGGATCGCCGCCCAGTCGATCCAGCCGAACAGCGCGGCCACGACGCCGCCGACGATGCCGGCGGCCATCATGTAGTAGCCGACCTCGTACCAGCGAAGCTCGCCGGTAACCAGGCCGATCACGTCGAAGATCACCGCCGTGCCGAGCAGACCGAGCGGAAAGACGATCAGCATCGGGTGCACGGCGTGCCCGAACAGCCTGGCCCTGCCGTCCATGGTCGCGTCCCTCCCCGCCGGCTCAGCCGGCGTCCAGGTCCTGCTTCAACTGCTTCGCAGACGCGAGGTGTCCTTCCATGGCCGCGGCGGTCTGCTGCAGGTAGTCCCGCACCTTCGGGTCGTCGGCCGCCGGCAGCAGCTCGTTGCGGATCCGGTCGATGTTCCGCTGGTGCACCTCAATCTGGTGCTCGATGAAGGCACGGTCGAAGGCCTTGCCGGTCTTGCCCGAGAGCTCGCCCATCGACGCGCTCTGCTCCTCGGTTGCCGCCCCGCCGGCCGCCGGCATGGTCACACCCAGCTCCCTGGCCAGGGCCTGCGCGCGACCCAGGCTCTGCCGATGATCCATCGCGAGGCGCTTGGCGAATTCGTTCACCGTCGGTGTGGTCGCCTTCCTGGTCGCCTGCTCCGCCTGCTGCATCTCGTTTCGATTGGCGGTCGCGAGCTGTGACAGAATCCGCGACGCATCCAGGGTGCCGGCGCGGTCGCCGCCGGTGGCGCTCACGTCGGCGGTGGACGTGTCGGTTGCCATGCCCGTTTCGGTGTCCGCCCCGCCTTCCGGCCGGCTGCCGGCCGGGCCGCACGATGCAAGCAGGGCGGCCGCGGCCGCGGGCAACAGAATCCACCTCATGCCGACCTCCTTCCAGAATCCGCGTCGCAATGCGTGACCGGCCGGGCGGCCACCCGGGGCGGTCTCAATGCGGCCCATTATGGAGGGAGGGGCCGGGGCGGTATGTGATCCATGCCACGGCCCGACCGGGCGGGGCGCTCAGCCCGCGCTGGCCGGGCGCCGGTCGAGCACGAGCCGCACCGCCTCGCCCAAGCTCTCGGGCGAGAAGGGCTTGGCGAGGAAGGGGAACCCCGCCTCCGCGATCGCGCCGCCCGCGTTCCCGGGCTCGAGATAGCCTGACATCGCGAGGAAGGCGGCCTCGGGCCGCTCCGCCCCGAGCGCCTCGACCAGCTCGAGGCCGCCGAGCTCCGGCATCACCACGTCGGTGACGACGAGGTCGATGGCACCTTCATAGCGGCGGGCCACCTCCAGCGCCTCGCGGCCGTCGGCTGCCTCGAGCACCGCGTAGCCGAGCGCCGCCAGCGTACGGCAGGCGAGTGCGCGAACCGCGGCCTCGTCCTCGACGACCAGCACGCATTCGCTTCCGCGGGCCACCTGATTGCCCGCCAGGGTGGACCCCGCGCTGGGCGCTTCGCCGGCCCGCGGGAGGCACACCCGGAAGGTCGACCCCTGGTCGGGGACGCTGTCCACCCAGACCCGTCCCCCGGCGCGAGTCACGATGGCGTGCACGGTTGCGAGCCCAAGGCCCGCGTTGCGGCTCGACGACTTGGTGCTGAAGAACGGCTCGAACACCCGGACCCGCGTGGCCTCGTCGATCCCCTGCCCCGTGTCGTGGACCGCGAGCATGATGTCCGGCCCCGGCGGGGCGCCTTCTCGACCCTCGGCCAGCTCGATCTCGCGGGTCTCGATGGTCAGCTCGCCTCCGGCGGGCATCGCGTCGCGTGCGTTCAGCACCAGGTTGACCACCACCTGCTCGACCTGGCTGCGGTCGGCTGCGACGCCGCCGAGGTCCGGGGCGAGGTCCAGGCGAAGGCGCACGTTCGCCGGCACCAGCGGACGGAACAGCGGATCGAGCTCGCGAATGACCGCGTTGAGATCGAGCACCTGCAGCGGTATCGTGGCCGGGCGACCCAGCGTGAGCAGCTGGCGCGCGAGTCCCGACGCCCGGTCGGCCGCCTTGCGAATCTCGATCGCATCCGCCCGCCGGGGATCAGCCGGGTCGAAGCCCCCGGCGAGGATGTCGGCGAGTCCGAGGATCACCATGAGGAGATTGTTGAAGTCGTGGGTGATGCCGCCCGCGACCCGACCCACCGCATCGGTGCGCTGCGCGAGACGCATCTGTTCGGCGGCCCGGTGGCGATCGGTGAGGTCCTGCACTGTTCCCGCGTAACAGAGCACCCGGCCGCCCGCGTCGGTTATCGCGACGACATCGACCAGCACCGGGAACACGCTGCCGTCCTTCCGGCGATGCTCCGATTCCCAGATGTGGTGCCCCCGCCGCCCCGCGCGGCGGAGCTCCGCCGGCAGCTCGGCATGGCGCCGCTCGGGAAAGAGGTCCCGCACCGGCCGGCCGCGCAGCTCGTCGGGCGAGTACCCGTGCATCCGCGCGAAGGCCGGGTTCACCGCCTCGAGCCGCTCGCCGTCTGCGCTGGCGATCGCGACGCCCCACGCCGCCCGCTCGAAGATCCAGGCCCACCGGCTCGCCTCCTGCTCGGCCTCGGCCCGGCGCGCGACCTCGCTCTGCAACGCCTGCGTCAGCTCCTGCAGCTCCACCACCCGGCGCTCGAGGTCGGTGTTGAGGCGCTGGATCTCGCGCTCGGCGGCGAAGCGCCGGGTCATGTCCCGGCCGACGCCGGCGATCCCCACGATACTGCCGTCCGCTGCGCACAGCGGTGAGAGCGAGGTCTGCATCTGCCGCACGCCGTCCGGCCGGACCAGCTCCCATTCGTACACCAGCGTCTCGCCCGCGAGCGCCCGGAGGTTGGCGATCTCGTGCAGCGGTGCCGCCTCCGGCCCCACGATCTCCGCCGTCGTGCGGCCGAGGAACTGCTCGGGCCGGTATCCCTCCCGCTCGAGCCAGCGCCCGAAGATGTCCACGCAGCGCTGCTCCCGGTCCAGCCGGAACACGACGTCCTCGACCGACTCCATGAGCAGCCGCGAGCGCTCGTCGGCGGTCACGTCGCGCACGAGGACCGAGACGCCCTCCTCCGACGGGAAGACACGGGTCTCCAGCCGGCGCCCCCAGGCGTCGTGCTCCTCCAAGGTGACGGGCTCGAGTTCCGCCCGGGCCCGGCGGATGGCGCGATCCAGCGGCGTGTCGCGCATCCCCGGCAGGCGCTCGACCAGCCCTCGCCCGACCAGCGGATCGTGAACGGCGCCGTACCGCTCGCGCAGAAGCCGGGCTGCCGCGCCGTTGAGGTGGGTGCAGCGACCCTCCGCGTCGAGGGCGAGAAAGGCGTCGCCCAGACGCTCGAGCACGTCGCCGTGCCGCCCGGTCAGGACGGCCTCGGGAAAGGCAGGTCTCATTTCGCCTCGCGCCACGACGCGTCAGGCGGGTGGGATGAACGACCGCAATCCGGTGGACTCAGAAGGTAGGAAATCGCTCCCGTTCCCGCTACGGGGCAGCCTCCTCGCCCCAGTCATAGAGCGCGCGGTAGAGGTCACGGTTCCGCTGGATGATCCGCACGTAGTCGCGGGTCTCCACGAACGGGATCCGCTCGGCGAAGAGCTCGGGGTC
This sequence comes from Gemmatimonadales bacterium, assembly GCA_035763885.1. GTDB lineage: Bacteria > Gemmatimonadota > Gemmatimonadetes > Gemmatimonadales > GWC2-71-9 > DASQPE01. Next base: position 4,202 of record DASUAH010000094.1, on the reverse strand, counting down.
CCCCATGCCGAGCTTGCCGTCCCAGCGGATCACGCGATGCACGCCGGCGTTGTAGGCGGCGAGCGTGCGCACCGGGTGGTCGTACCGGGCCGCGAGCTCCTTCAGGTGGATCGTGCCCATCGCGAGACTGACATCGGGCTGCCAGAGCAGGACCGGGTTCCAGGTGGGGAACCCGAGCGATCGGGCGAGCGTCCCCCCGGTCGCGGGCATCAGCTGCATCAGCCCCCGCGCGCCGGCGCTGGACGTGGCGGCCGGATTGAACAGCGATTCCTGGCGAATGAGCGCCGCCACGAACGCGGGATCGAGTCCCTGCGCCCCCGCCTCGGCCCGCAGCGCGTCGGCGTGGGTGACCGGATACAGCAGGCGGTAGACCCGGGCGTCGGCCCGCGCCCCGCGGGCGATCGCCCGCGAGGCGAGGCGGGTCGCCTGGGAGGCGTATCCCCGCGACCGGAACGCGCTCGCCGTGGCCAGCAGCCCCTCGAGGGTTTCGTCGGCCGCCCCGGCCGCCTGGTCCCGCTCGACCGCCGCCTCTTCCGTGAGGCCCAGGCGCTCCAGCGCGAGCGCGCGGTCGAGCCCGCTGTCCACCGCCGGCACCGGTGCGAACGAATCGGCAGCCTCGGGCGGCTCCCAGAGCGGCGCGCCGAGGCGCCGCGCAGCGAGCCCGGCGTAATACGAGGCCGGATCGCGGCCGATGATCGACTCCCACCGCGCGTTCGCCCGGGCCGGATCACCGGCCTCGGCCCAGGCGCGACCGCTCCAGTACTGGGCGGCCAGCGCCTCGCCCCCCGCGCTTCGGCCCTGCGCGAGTGAATCGAGCTCGCGGGCCGCGGCTTCCGCCCGGCCGTCCAGCAGGGCGATGAGCGCCGCGTGCAGCCGGGCGGTGGGCGTGAAGCGGCTCGCCGGAAACTGGCGGGCGAGGCGAAGCTGGTACCGGCGCGCCTCGGGATCGCGGCGTGCGTCGGCGGCGAGGTCGGCGAGGAGCACGAGCGCCGGAGCACCGGCGGCCGAGTCGCGAGGAAACCGCTTCAGCACGGACTTGAGCGCCGCGACCGCCTGGGGCTCGTCGCCCGACCGCAGGATGGCGCGCGCCCGCTGGTACGCGGCCTCGCCGCCGCGGGGATGCTTCGCGGGCACTCGCGCGAAGACCCTGGCGGCTTCCGGATACTGGGCGAGCCGGAACAGCGCGGTCGCGTGGACGAACCGATCGTCGGCATCGCCCAGACCCGCGGCGAACGCCTGCTCGAACGCCGGCGGCGCGCGCTGGAGCAGACCGGAGGCGGCCGCCGCGCGGGCCACCGCGAGCGCCTCCGCGGGGGTGAGCGGGGCGTAGACGCTGTCGAGGAGCGCCACCGCGCGGCGCTGCTCGTCGGCCGAGCCGGATGCGAGGAGCGCCACCGCCTCGGCGCGCAGCGAGTCCCGTCCCGCGCTGTCGGCCGCGGCGATGCGGAGCCGGAGCGCGGCCGGCCGGGCGCCGGGCCCTGACTGCCGGCTGGCCGCGCCGAGCAGGTCCCCGATCCGCTCGCGGAGCTGCGCTTCGGCCCGGCCGATACGCGCGCGCGCCGCCGGGTTCGTGAGGCTCCCGTAGAGGGCCTGGCGGCCGGCGCTGTCGGTGGTGAGCCCGGCCGCGCGGAGGCGGAGCCAGTCGCCGACCTCGGGCAGGAGCTGGGCTGCTCGAATGTAGCTCGCGGCGGCGCTGTCGAGGGCGTCGAGGCGCTCGAGCGCCTGGCCGTGAAGCACGAGCGCGGCGCCGCGCAGCGCCGGCTCCGCCGCCGCGGTTACCGCGAGGGCGGCGTGCCGCGCCGCGGCCGAGTCATCGCCCAGCTCCAGGACCGCATGCGCGAGGAGTCGCCGGCCCTCGCCGCCGAAGCGGACGTCGAGCCACTCTTGCGCGCCCAGCAGACCGCGCACCTCGCTCCAGCCGCGCCACCGGCTGGCGGCGGTCGCCGCGAGAAAGACGGCCTCCGGGGTCCGGCGGGCGGAATCGTCGACCACGGGCGCGAGCATCGCGGTGGCGCGCCAGGGGAGCCCGCGGACCAGCGCCGCTTCCGCCGCCGCCAGCGTCGAATCGCGGCGCGGCGCTGTGTCGGAGACGCCCGGCCCGGCGGCCACGGCGACGGCCGCGCCGTCGCCCGGCGAGCCCTCGGCAGACTGGGCCCGCATCGCCGGCGGCAGCAACGCGGCGGCGAGCACGATGGAGAAACGGATCACAGGTGCAATTTCGCCGCGACGGACGGGCGCACACCAGTCGTCAGGCGAGGGTCTACCGCCGGACCCGGTTACCTTCCCTCGTGACCCGGGAATTCGTGCGCGTCGATAAATGGCTGTGGGCGGCGAGGTTCTACAAGACCCGGTCGCTGGCCACCGAGGCCGTTCACGGCGGCAAGGTCGAGGTGAACGGCGATCGCGCCAAGCCCGCGCGCGCGCTGCGCGTGGGCGACGAGGTCAGGGTGCGACAGGGGCCCTACGAATGGTGCGTGGCGGTGCGAGGGCTCGCGGAGCGGCGGGGGCCGGCGAGCGCGGCGCGCGCGCTGTACGAGGAGCACCCCGAAAGCCGCACGCAGCGGGAGCGGGTGGCGGAGCGGCTCCGATACGCCCAGCCGTTGTTCGTGTACGAGGAAAAGGGCCGGCCGACGAAGAAGGACCGGCGGGCGATCGATCGGCTGGGGCCGGAGTGAGACGGCCGGGCGGCCGGACGGCCGGACGGCCGGACGGCCGTCCTACATGTTCTCCACCATCGCCTGAGCGAAGCCGCTCGTGGACACCAGCGTGGCGCCGGTCATCAGCCGCTCGAAGTCGTACGTGACCCTCTTCTGCGCGATCGTGCGCTCCAGCGACCTGGTGATCAGTTCCGCCGCCTCGTCCCACCCCATGTAGCGCAGCATCATTTCGCCCGACAGAATCACCGACCCGGGGTTCACCTTGTCCTGCCCCGCGTACTTCGGCGCGGTGCCGTGGGTCGCCTCGAACACCGCGTGCCCGGTCTCGTAGTTGATGTTCGCTCCCGGCGCGATCCCGATCCCGCCCACCTGCGCGGCGAGCGCGTCCGAAATGTAGTCGCCGTTGAGGTTCATGGTGGCGATGACGCTGTACTCCTTGGGCCGGGTGAGGATCTGCTGGAGGAACGCGTCGGCGATCACGTCCTTCACCACCACGCCACCCTCGGTGATCACCCAGGGGCCCCCGTCCAGATCCTTGGCCCCGAACTCGGCGCGTGCCAGCTCGTAGCCCCAGTCGCGGAAGCCGCCCTCGGTGTACTTCATGATGTTGCCCTTGTGCACCAGGGTGACGCTGCCCAGCCCCTGGCGCGCCGCGTAGGCGATCGCGGCCCGGATCAGCCGCTTGCTCCCCTCCTCCGAGATCGGCTTCACGCCGATGGCGCTGCTCTCGGGGAACCGGATGGTCTGCGCACCCAGCTCGCGCTGGAGGAAGTCGATGAGCCGGCGCGCCTCGGCCGAGTGCGCGCGGTACTCGATCCCAGCGTAGATGTCTTCCGTGTTCTCGCGGAAGATGACCATGTTCACGTCCTGCGGCGCCTTGACGGGCGACGGCACACCCTCGAAATACCGGACGGGGCGCACGCAGGCATAAAGGTCGAGCTGCTGCCGCAGGGCCACGTTGAGCGACCGGAACCCGCCGCCGACCGGCGTCGTGAGCGGCCCCTTGATCGCGACGAGGTGGTGCGCGATCGCGGCGAGGGTATCGTCCGGAAGCCAGCTGTTGGTGCGCTGCTTGGCCTTCTCGCCGGCATAGACTTCGAACCAGACGAGGCGCCGCCGGCCGCCGTAGGCCTTCCGTACGGCCGCATCGAACACCAGCCGGGACGCGCGCCAGATGTCGGGGCCGGTGCCGTCGCCTTCAATGAACGGTACGATCGGCGCGTCGGGCACCACGAGGCGCCCGTTGCGGAGGACGATGGGCTCCCCGTCGGCGGGCGCCCGGAGCTCCTTGTACGCCGGAATGGATGCGGTGTTCATCATGACATGTGGGGCATGGTGGACGTTGGACCTAAGCTAACCAGGGTGCGATGAACGGCAACGGCCGCGCGGAGCACGCCGCCGCGACGATTCTTGCCGCCTACCAGGCGTACGCCGACGAGTTCGCCGGCGTCACCCGGCGCGCGCGCCGCCGGTTCGAGACCCGCGACTGGCGGGGCACGCAGACCGACGCCGCGGCCCGGCTCGCGCTCTACCGGCGCTTCCTCG
>DASUAH010000093.1:0-18353 GCA_035763885.1 Gemmatimonadales bacterium | reverse complement strand
TCGCGGCGACGCTCGGAATCGGCAGCGCGATCATGGCCGAGGCCGCGCTCTCGTTCGTGGGCCTCGGCGCCCAGCCGCCCACGCCGAGCTGGGGGGCGATGGTCGCGGACGGGCGGGACCTGCTGCGGGTGGCGCCGTGGGTGTCGTTCGCGCCGGGGATCGCGATCGGGATAGCGGTGCTGGGCTTCAACCTGGTCGGGGACGCGCTCCGGGAGGCGTTCGACCCGAAAGTGAGAAGTGAGAAGTGAGCAGTGAGAAGAGCGGCTGTGCCGGCGCCCCCGTGGTTGGCGAAGTGTCGGCGGCTGAGCGGGCGCACTTCTCACTTCTCACTTCTCACTGCTCACTTTCGGGTCGAACGCCTCCCTGAGCGCGTCCCCGACCAGGTTGAAGCCCAGCACCGCTATCCCGATCGCGATCCCCGGCGCGAAGGACACCCACGGGGCCACGCGCAGCAGGTCCCGCCCGTCCGCGACCATCGCCCCCCAGCTCGGCGTGGGCGGCTGGGCGCCGAGGCCCACGAACGAGAGCGCGGCCTCGGCCATGATCGCGCTGCCGATTCCGAGCGTCGCCGCGATGATGACCTGGGCCCGCACGTTGGGCAGGAGGTGGCGCCACAGCACCCGCCGATCGCGCGCGCCGAGCGCCTGCGCCGCGAGGACGAACTCCGCCCCCTTGAGGGCGAGCACCTGGGCGCGGACGATGCGCGCCATCGCCGCCCAGCCCACGATCCCGATCACCACGAAGACGAGCGGGAGCGACGGCCGCACCGCCGCCGCGATCGCGATCAGCAGCAGCAGCGTGGGGAAGGCGAGCGTGACGTCGGCCAGGCGCATCACCGTGGCGTCCACCCATCGCTGGTAGTAGCCGGCCACCAGGCCGAGCGTGACGCCGAGGGTCACGGCCACCGACTGCGAGATCAGGCCCACCAGCAGCGACAGCCGGGCGCCGAAGAGCACGCGGCTCAGCACGTCCCGTCCCTGGGTGTCGGTGCCGAGCGGATGCGCCCCGCCCGGCCCGAGCAGGTAGGCGCCCTGCAGGTCGCCGGTGAGCGGGTCGTGCGGCGCCACCCACGGGGCCAGCACCGCGGCACCGAGGATGGCCCCCACCAGAATCACCCCCAGCCGGAAGAACCGGTCCGATCGCCACCGCGCGCGCAGGATCTCCGCCGCCCGGCCCCCCGGGAACCCTGCGGCGGCTTCCCCGCGTTCGCCGTCATGAATCACTGCAGGATCTGTCATTGCGGCCGATACTTGGAGGAACGTGGCACCCGGATTGCAAGGTACAAATGTGGAGAGCTGCCGGAGCAGGCCGGTGAAGCACGGACCCAAGTTCTCGCTGGTATTGAGCGGGGGCGGGCTGAAAGGGCTCGCCCACATCGGGGTGTTCCGCGCCCTCGAGGAGCGGGGTCTGGTTCCGGAGCTGGTCATCGGGTCGAGCATCGGATCGCTGGTCGGCGCCGCCTGGGCGGCCGGCATGTCGGCCGCGGAGATGACCGCCCACGCCATGAAGGTCGAGCGCCGTCACGTGTTCCGCGTGGCCCATACCGACATGGCGCTCCGCCGGATGCTCTCCCCCGCCGTGTACCGCCGCGAGCCCCTGGACGAGCTGATCACCCGCCTGGTGGGCACCGGTCTCTTCGGGGATCTCCCACGCCCCCTGCTCGTCAACACCGTCGATCTGAACGCCGGGCTCCAGGTGATCTGGGGCGGCCCGGGCTCGGCGGACGTCCGCATCGCCGATGCGATCTTCGCGTCGTGCGCCCTGCCGGGCATCTTCCCGCCGCGGGAGATCCACGGCCGCCACTACGTGGACGGGGCGGTCGTCGAGAATCTGCCGGTGCGGGTGGCGGCCGGCGCCGCCCCGTGGCCGATTCTGGCGGTGAACGTGTCCACGGCAGGTGTCGATCGCGACGGCATCGAGAGACAGGGCTTCGCGGCCACCTACATCCGCGGGCTCGAGATCGTGATGCAGACGCAGATCGAGACCGTGCTGCGCCGCTGGGAGGGCCCGCCGCTCGCGCTGATCCACCCGCCCGTGATGCACATCTCGATGTTCGCGTTCGATCGGACCGCCGAGCTGCTCGAGGCCGGCTACCAGGCGACGGTGGAGATGCTCGACCGGCTCGGCGGACTGGAGCATCTCGTGCAGGGGGTGCACGGCGCCCCCGTCGGCGGCTTCAGCGTCGTGCCCGGCGAGCCGAAGTCGGCGGCCTGACCGGCTCGCGCCCCGACTCCGCCGCGATCGCGGCGAGATCCTTCGCCACCCGGTCCCAGTTGTAGAACCGCTCGATCGCCGACCGTCCCGCCTGGCCCAGGCGCTTCGCCAGCGGCCGGTCGCGGACCAGCCGCCGGACCGCCGCGGCCACCTCTTCCGGCTTCTCGGCGTCGACCAGGAGCCCGGTTTCCCCGTCCTTCACCGCCTCGGGAATGCCGCCGCTGCGCGCCGCGACCACCGGTCGCGCGCAGGCGGCGGCTTCGGCGAGTGCGATGCCGAACCCCTCGACGCTGAACGCGGTCCGCCGCGAGGCGCCGACGTAGACCTCGGCGAGGTTGTACAGCGCGGGGAGGTCGGCGTCCGGCACGCCACCGAGCAACCGGACCCGATCCTGCACCCCGAGCTCCGCGGCGAGCGTCTCCAGTTCCCGCCGGCCTTCTCCCGCTCCGGCCACCGCGTACCGCACGTCCGCCTCCCGGCCGTCGAGGAGCGCGAGCGCGCGGAGGACCGTATCGATTCCCTTGTGGGGCTCGAGCCGCGACACCGACACGATCCAGCGCGCGTCCTCGTCCAGACCGTACCGCGAACGCACGGATGCGACGGGCACGCCCGGGCGGAAGAAGTCGGGGTCGGTCCCGAGCGGCACGGTCCGGACCCGACCGTCGGCGGCGTCCAGCTCCAGCTCCCGCAGCACGGCCTGGCAGAGCCCCCGGGTCCACTCGCTGTTGGCCACCAGCACCGCGGCGGAGCGGAGCAGCGCGCGCGCCGTGCGGCGCTTGAGGGGGGATCGATGGATCTGGTGCTGGAGCAGGAGGAGGTCGGCGCCGCGCAGCAGGACGCCGAACGGCGTGCCGGTCCGCTCCCGCGTCCACTTGGCCGGGTAGGCGGCGGGGGTGATGTCGCCGCACCAGATGAACCGGGCCTCGTGGGTGCGGGCGAGCTGGGCCACCCGCCGCGACCAGAGGAGCAGGCCCTGCAGCCCGCGCAGCCGCCGGAGCGGCACCGGCAGGCGATCGACCTCGCATCCCAGCGCCTCGTCCGTCTCCTGGCTGTCCGGGTGCTGTCCGGTCGAGACCACGATGCCCGGCGCCGGGTAGCGGCGCGCGACCTCCGCCATCCAGCGCGCGAGCCCGCCGCTGAGCGGGGGGAAGGCGTAGGTGAGCAGCAGATCGGGGCCGGACCCGACCGCCATCAGCCGCGTCTCGGGGTGAGCAGCGCGATGGGAAGCACGACCTCCTCGGGCGACACTCCGCCGTGGAGGAACGCCCCGCGGTAACGCGCCTGGTACTCGCGCAGCTTGGTGGGATAGACGAAGAAGCGGTCGCCGGTCGCCAGCAGCAGCCGCACGCCCGGCGGGCGAGGGGGCAGGCCCCAGGCCGGCAGATCGTCGATCGCGAGCGCCGCGTCGGGCTCCTGCGCCCGGAGATCCTCGCCGAACTTGTATCGCAGGTTCGACGTGGTGTCGCGCTTGGCGTAGACCGTGGCCGGCGTGTGGCAGTGGATCGAGCCGTGGTCGGTCGTCAGCAGCACGGGTACGTGCCGCCGCTCCGCCTCGCGCAGCGCGTCCCAGAGCGGCGATCGCTCGAACCAGGTCCGGGTGAGATTCCGGAGCGAGGGCGTGTCCCGCGCCACCTCGTACAGCGTGAGGTTCTCGGTGCGCCCGTGGGTGAGCTGGTCGATGAAGTTGAAGACCAGCGCCGTGACGCCGTCCTGGGCGAGGTGGCCCGGCAGCCGCTTGAGGAGGCTCTCGCCGTCGGACGACGTGAAGACCTTCTCGTACCGCAGCGGCACGGGCCGGCCGCAGAGCCCCCGCAGGTGCTCGGTCAGCAGGTCGGCCTCGTGCGCGTTCAGGCTCAGCTCGTCGTGCTCGGTCCACCAGCGGGGATAGCGCGCCGCGATCTCGGCAGGGAAGAGCCCGCTGAAGATCGCGTTCCGCGCGTAGGGCGTGGCGGTGGGCAGGATGGAGAAATAGTGCGCCGTCTCGATGTCGAACCGCCGGCTGATCAGGGGCCGGAGCACCGCCCACTGGTCCAGCCGCAGACAGTCCACCACCACGAGCATCGCGCGGCGGTGCTGCTCCAGCAGCGGGCGGAGGAACTCGGAGCCGATGTCCACCGAGAGCGGCGGGCGGTCGGAGCGGGGCTCGTTGAGCCACCCCGCGTATTGGCGTCCGATAAAGCGGGCGAAGTCGTGGCGCAGACTGTCCTGCAGCGTGCGGAGCGCGTCCTGCAGCCCCGGCTCCTCGGCCTGCGACAGCCGCACCTCCCACTCGGCCAGCTCCACCACCAGCTCGACCCACTCGCGCCAGCCCATCGGCTGGCCGCGGCGGAGCTCCAGCTCGCGGAAGCGGGTCGCGAAGTCGCGGGAGAGGCGCTGCTGGCGGATGCGGTCGCCTTCCAGCAGCCGGGTGACCACGGAGAGGATCTGGCGCGGGTTGACCGGCTTGGTGAGGTAGTCCGACACCTCCGCGCCGATCGCATCGCGCAGCGTCTCGGCCTCTTCGCTCTTGGTCACCATCACCACCGGCAGCGCCCCGTCCATCGCCCGGATGGAGCGGAACAGCTCCAGCCCGCGCCGGCCGGGCATCTGCTCGTCGAGCAGTACCACGCCGTAGGACTGGCGCTGGAGCAGCACGATCGCGTCGTCGCCGTGGGCGACCGTCTCGACGGTGAAGCCCTGCTCCTGGAGGAACAGCACGTGGGAGGTGAGGCTCTCCACTTCGTCGTCCACCCAGAGGATGCTCTTCGGGCGCGGCATTGGGGAAAAATACCACCTTGCTACATTTCCTGCGTGACGCGCGTCATGCTGTCGCCCGGCATCCTCGTCGTCCGGTTCGGTTCGATCGCTGACATCCTTCTCGCGACTCCCCTGCTGCGGGCGATCCGGCAGCGGTACCCGCACGCGCGACTGAACGTGCTGACGCGGCGGCGGCACGTACCGCTCCTCATCGACAGCCCGCATCTGGACGAGGTCATCGGGATCGCGCCCCGGGAGTCACCGTTCGCGCTCGTCCGGCGGCTCCGGCACGCCCGCTACACCTATCTGCTCGATCTCGAGGGCACGACGCGCAGCCGGATGCTCCGCCTCCTGGTGCCGGGACGGTGGCGCACCGCCCCGCAGTACCGGCTCGCCCGCGAGCTGCTGGTGCGCACCAAGCGGAACCTGTACCCGGAGGACATGCCGGTCGCGGAGCGGTTCTTCGACGCCGCGCGCGACCTCGAGGTCGAGCCCGACGGCGGGCCGCCGGAGTTCTTCATCGGTCCGGAAGCCGAACGGAACGGGGCGGGCTGGCTGGAGCGGGCCCAGCTGGGGAACGGGCGCCCGCTGGTGGCGTTCGCGCCGGGGGCCTCTCAGGCCACGAAGCGATGGCCGCTCGAGCACTGGGTGAGCCTGGTTCGCCGGGTGTGCAGCACCGGCGCCGATGCCGTGCTGGTGGGCGGCGCGCCCGACGGGGCGCTGGCGACGGAGATCGCCGCCCGGAGCAGCCGGCGGGCGGTGAGCGCGGCGGGCGTGCTCGGTCTCCAGGCCACCGGCGCCGTCCTCAAGCGATCCGCCGCGCTGGTCGCCGGCCAGACGGCGTCGATGCACATCGCCACCGCGGTCGGGACGCCGGTGGTCGCCCTCGCCGGCCCCACGGTCCGGGCGTTCGGCTACTATCCCTACAACGCGCCGCGCAGCGTCGTGCTGGAGCGCAATCTCCCCTGCCGCCCCTGCGCCCCGGACGGCGGGCCGGAGTGCCCGCTGCGCCATCACTTCTGCATGGTGGAGATCACGCCCGACACCACCTTCAGCGCCCTCGCCAGGGTGCTCGCATGACCGGCTGGGATCCCGCCGCCACGGCCCTGGTCGAGCTGCTGCCGCGCACCGCGCGCGGCCCCCGGCGCGACGGCATCTTCGCGCTGTGGCTCACCACCCGCGTCGCCCAGGACCTGGCCGCCGAGGCGCCGGCGGCGGAGCGGAGCCACCGCCGGCGCGTGGCGGCGCTGGGGCAGCGGCTCTCGAGCCTCGCGGTGGCGCCCCCGCTGCGCCGCGCGCTGGCCGCCGCGCTGGCCGAGCTGGCCGCGGGCACCTCGGCGGACGCAGCCCGGATCCTGAGCCAGCTCATCGCCCCGGCGCGCGAGACCGCCGGCCCCGAGGCGGCCGACGCGCTCGCGCTGGCAGCCCGGGCCGCTCGACCCGGACGCAGCCATGGCTGAGCCCCGCCCCCGCTCTGGGGCCGGGGGCAGCTCCGCGGTCCGCTCGCTGATCGAGCGGATCGACGCCGCGGTGGCCGGCACGCGGCCGCCCGACACGGTGCCCTCCCATTTTCCGTCGGTGGACCGCCTGCTCGGCGGCGGATTCCGGCGCCAGGATCTGGTGGTCCTCGCCGGCGACGTGGGCAGCGGCAAGTCTTCCCTCGCGCTGGGCATCGCGCTCCGCAGCGCGGCCGGCGGCGCGCCCGTGCTGTTCCTCTCGGGCGAGATGGACGAGGCGCGGCTGCGCGAACGAGCCCTCGCCATCCAGGGAAAGGCCGCGGTGGACGACCTGCGCCAGGGCCGTCTGGACGAAGCCGCCCGGGCGGCGGTCGGCGCCGCCGCCGTGGCGCAACGTGACCTGCCGCTCCGGCTCGCGCCATTGCTCGATGCCGGATTCGGAGAGGTCGAGGCGGCGCTGGGCGGCTCGCCCGAGGCGAGTCTCGTCATCGTCGACTCGCTCCAGCTGCTCACCCCGCCCCGCTACGCGCCGCGCCAGGACGAACGGGTCGCCATCGCGGCGCGGTGGCTCAAGTCGCTGGCGGTGCGGGAGAACGTGGTGGTGCTGGCGGTGGCGCACCTGGCCGATCTCCGGCGCGACCGACCCGACCCGCGGCCGGCGCTCGATGATCTGGGCGGCCGGGGATCGGTCAAGCAGCAGGCCGACGTTGTGCTCGGGCTGTTCCGGGAGGAGATGTACCGCCCCGGCCAGGGCGTCGAAGGCGCCGCCGAATTGCTGCTGCTCAAGAATCGGAACGGCCCCACCGGCTTCGCCGATCTCTTCTTCCACCACCGGTGGCTCCGGTTCGAGGACCTGCTGGACCCCGACTGATTTTCGGCTTATGTTTGGACCCCAAGTTCGGGCGGCGGAAGGAGTTCGGGAATGGCCGGGCACAGCAAGTGGAAGCAGATCAAGCGGAAGAAGGCGGTCACCGATTCCCGCCGCGCCTCGGTCTGGACCAAGATCATCCGGGAGATCACCGTCGCGTCCAGGGCTGGCGGCGGTGATCCGGACGGCAACCCGCGCCTCCGCCTCGCGGTCGACGCGGCGCGCGCGGTCAACATGCCCAAGGAGAACATCGAGCGTGCCATCAGGAAGGGCACCGGGGCGCTCGAGGGCGAGAGCTACGAGGAGCTGACCTACGAGGGCTACGGCCCCGGCGGCGCCGCCATCTTCATCGAGGCCACCACCGACAACGCCAACCGCACCGTCGCCGAGATCCGCCACGCCTTCAGCCGGCACGGGGGCAACCTCGGCGCCAGCAACTCGGTAGCCTGGATGTTCGATCGCAAGGGACAGATCTACCTCGACGCTACGCGCCACGGGGAGGACGCCGCGCTGGAGGCGGCGCTCGAGGCGGGGGCGGAGGATTTCGTGCGCGAGGGCGACCAGTACGCGGTCACCACGTCGCCCGCGACGCTGCACGCGGTCAAGGATGCGCTGCGGTCGCGGGGGATCGAGGTCGATTCCGCCGAGCTCGCCATGGTGCCCAGGAACCTGGTGAAGCTGGAGGGCGCCGACGCGGACCGGATACTCAGGCTGATCGAGGCGCTCGAGGAGCTGGACGACGTCTCGAAGGTGTTCGCGAACTTCGACATCGACGCAGCCCAGCTGGCGGAGGCGGAAGCCTGACCGGACCGGCCGCATGAAGGTGCTGGGGATCGATCCGGGCACCGCGGTTCTCGGGTACGGCGTGGTGGAATCGACGGGCGGGTCGGCCCGTCTCGTCGAGTGCGGCATTCTCGAAACCCGGGCCCGCGATCGCCTGCCCGCGCGGCTCCGGGTCATTCACGACGGCATCACCGATCTCATCCACCGCCACCGCCCCGACGCGGTAGCGGTCGAGAGTCTGTTCTACGGCCGGAACGTCCGCACCACGGTGGTGATGAGCCACGCGCGCGGCGTCATCCTGCTCGCCGCGGAGCAGGCCGGCGTGCCGGTCGCGGAGTACACCCCGGCGATGATCAAGAAGGCCGTGGTGGGCCGCGGCGCTGCGCTCAAGCCGCAGGTGGGCTACATGGTCGCGCAGCTCCTGCGGCTTCGCGCCGCACCGGCGCCCCCCGACGCCGCCGACGGCGTGGCGGTCGGGCTCACCCACCTGCTGCTCGCCCGGCGGTCCGGGGTGCCGGTGCCGCGGGTGGGGATCGCGGCGCGGTGATCGCCACGGTGGCGGGCGTGCTCGCCGGCCGCGAGGGCGACACGGTGATCGTCGAGACCGACGGCGGCGTGGGCTACGCGATCGCGGTGCCGCTCCCGGTCTTCGAGCGTCTGCCGCCCGCGGGCTCCCGGGTCCGGCTGCACACCGAGCTCGTCGTGCGGGAGGACGGCTGGGCGCTCTACGGCTTCGATCGGCCGGCCGAGCGCCTCATCTTCCAGCGACTCCTCGGCGCGAGCGGGTTCGGCCCCAAGCTGGCGCTCGCAACCCTGTCGGCCCTGGGGCCCGAGCGCACCGTGCGGAGCATCCGCGAGCGCGACATCGCGGCGCTCAGCACGGTGAGTGGAATCGGCCGGAAGAAGGCCGAACGCCTGGTGCTGGAGCTGCACGACCGCTTCGAGGACCTCCGCGGGGAACCGGCGGCGGCGCCCCCGGCGGGGGCCGATCAGGCGGTGCGCGCGCTCACCGGGCTCGGGTACGCCTCCGCGGCCGCGGAGGATGCGGTCCGCAGTGCGCTGGCCGATGGCGGGGAGGGGGACACGGCGGCGGTGGTGCGGCGGGCGCTGCAACTCCTCTCCGCCAAACGGTGACATACACCTGGGACGTGAGAGGGGAGCGCGCCGATGCCCGTGCCGGCCGTGACGGCGGAGTGGAACTGCACCCGCTGCGGAACGACCAACCGGAAGCTCGTCCCGCTGGGCACCACCCGGGCCGCCGACCGCTGCACTCACTGCAAGGTGCGGCACGCCATCGAGCCGAACGAGCGGCCGGTGCGGTGGAAGGCGCTGAGTGGTGAGAAGTGAGCGGTGATAGGTTTCGGCCCATGTCGCGGCTCCAGGTCACCACCCCCGACGTCCTGCCGGACGAGCCCGCCGCCGAGGCGGCGCTGCGGCCGTCGCGGCTGGACGAGTTCGTGGGACAGGCGCAGGTCAAGCAGTCGCTCCAGATCGCCATCGACGCCGCGAGGCAGCGGGGCGAGCCGCTCGACCACACGCTGTTCTTCGGTCCGCCCGGCCTCGGGAAGACGACCCTCGCCATCCTCATGGCGCGGGAGATGGGGGTGCAGCTGCGGACGACCTCGGGCCCGGTGCTCGAGAAGCCGGGCGATCTCGTGGGGCTGCTCACCACGCTCGGGCCCGGCGACATGCTGTTCATCGACGAGATCCACCGGCTCCGGCCGACGCTCGAGGAGTTCCTCTATCCCGCCATGGAGGACTTCCGGGTGGACGTGCGAATCGCCGACGGGCCGAACGCGCAGACGATCCCGATGCAGCTCGAGCGGTTCACGCTGGTCGGCGCCACCACCCGGTTCGGGCTCCTCACGCCGCCGATGCGGGCGCGGTTCGGCATCGTCGAGCGGCTGGCCTTCTATCCCCCGGACGACCTCACGACCATCGTGAACCGGTCCGCCGCCATCCTCAAGACGCCGATCGAGGGGACCGGCGCGGAAGAGATCGCCCGCCGGAGCCGCGGCACGCCGCGGGTGGCCAACCGGCTCCTGCGCCGGGTGCGCGACTACGCCCAGGTCCGGGCCGACGGGCGGATATCCGGACCCGTGGCGGCGGACGCGCTGGCGCGGCTCAACGTGGACGAATTCGGGCTGGACGACATGGACGCGCGGATCCTGTCCACCATCATCGAGAAGTTCGGCGGCGGGCCGGTCGGGCTCGGGACCGTCGCGGTGGCGGTGGGCGAGGATGCCGACACACTCCAGGAGGTGTACGAGCCCTATCTCATCCAGCAGGGGTTTCTGGAGCGCACGCTGCGGGGCCGCTGCGCCACCGCGCTGGCGTACCGGCGGTGCGGCATCACCCCGCCGCCGCGCCCGGCCACGTTGTTCGATGGCTGAGCGGCGCTTCACGGCGTCGGACTTCGAGTACACGCTGCCGCCGGAGCTGGTTGCGCAGGAGCCGCTGCCCGAGCGCACGGCGAGCCGGCTGCTCGTGGTCAGGCGGCCGGGCGGCCGGGCGGCCGGACGGCCAGACGGCCGGACGGCCCGACGGCCGGACGATCAGACGGCCGGACGGCCGGTGCTGGAAGACGCGGTGTTCGCCGACCTGCTCGAGCTGATTCCGCCCGGCGACCTCCTGGTGATCAACACCACCCGGGTGCGGCCGGCCCGCCTGGTCGGCCGCCGGCCATCGGGGGCGGAGGCGGAGGTGCTGCTGGTACGCCCCGCGGCGGACAGCAGCTGGATCGCGCTGGGGCGCCCCGGCTCGGCCCTGCAGCCCGGCAAGCGCATCGCGCTCGGCGACGGCGTCTGGGTGGAGACGCTCGAGGTGCTCGACGACGGCCGGCGCCGGGTGCGGATCGTGGGCGCCACCGTCGACCAGACGTTGGAGCGTTTCGGCCGGGTGCCGCTCCCGCCGTACATCACCCGCGAGCCCGTGCCCGACGATGCGCTGCGGTACCAGACGGTGTACGCCAGGCGCCCCGGGAGCGCCGCCGCCCCGACGGCCGGGCTCCACTTCACCAACGCGCTGCTGGACGCCCTGTCGGCGCGCGGCGTGGTGATCGCGGGGCTCGAGCTCGAGGTCGGCCCCGGTACGTTCAAGCCGGTCGAGACCGAGCGCATCGAGGAGCACCCGATGCACGCGGAGCGCTACGAGATTCCCGAGCGGCTGGCCGCGGTCGCGCGCGAGATCAGCCGGCTCGGCGGACGGGTCTGGGCCGTCGGCACGACCGTGGTTCGCGCGCTGGAAAGCGCGGCCGACGAAAGCGGCGCCCTCCGCGCCGGCCCTGGCGAGACCTGCCTGCTCATCACACCCGGGTACCGGTTCCGGGTGGTGGACCGGCTGATCACCAACTTCCACCTGCCGCGTTCCACACTCTTGATGCTGGCGAGCGCCTTCGCGGGATACGAGACCACCCGCGAGGCCTACCGGCATGCGATCGCCCGGCGCTACCGGTTCTATTCATACGGGGACGCGATGGTGATCATCTAGGCGGAGCCTCACTCATGACGACCTTTTCCCTCTCCAATCCCGCCGGCGGCGCGGCGTCGGCCGCCGCCGAATACACCCGGGCGATCCTCGCCATGCTGGGCGACCGCGAGCCGCTCGGCGTGCTCGCGGAGCTCGTGCCCTGGCTCGAGGCGCGGCTCCGGGGGATCTCCGACGAGCGACTGCGGCGGCCCGAGGCGCCCGACAAGTGGTCCGCGATCGAGGTCGTCCAGCACCTCGCGGACGCCGAGCTGGTCGCCGGCTGGCGGGTGCGGTTCGTCCTCACCCAGGACCGCCCGCCGCTGCCCGGCTTCGACCAGGACGCGTTCGCCCGCGATCTCCGGTACCGCGGCGTCCCTCTCGCGGAGGCGATGGGGCAGCTGTCCGGTGTCCGCACCGCGAACCTGCGGCTCTATCGCTCGCTGGGTCCCGCCGAGCTGGAGCGTCTCGGCGTCCACGCCGAGCGCGGGCCGGAGAGCGTCGGACACATCATCCGGATGATGGCGGGACACGACCTGGTGCACCGGCGACAGCTCGACCGAATTCTGGCGTGAAGCCGTGCGCTATCGCCGCCGGCGCACAGCTCCTGTCGCATAGCTCATAGCTATGGCGCACAGCGCCATGTTCCGCTTCCAGCTCGACGGCACCCTCGGCGCCGCCCGCGCCGGCACGCTGACCCTCCCCCACGGCGTCGTGCGCACCCCCGCGTTCATGCCCGTCGGCACCCACGCGGTGGTGCGCGGGCTGCACCCGGGAGAGCTGCGCCGCGCGGGGGCGCAGATCATCCTCGCCAACACCTACCACCTGCACCTCCGGCCGGGCGAGGAGGTGATCCGCGAGATGGGCGGCCTGCATGCGTTCACGACCTGGGATCGCCCGTTGCTCACCGACTCGGGCGGATTCCAGGTGTTCTCGCTCGAGGGACTGCGCAAGGTCACCGACGAGGGGGTGGAGTTCACCAGCCACGTCGATGGCGGCATCCGGTTCCTGACGCCGGAACGCGCCGTGGACATCCAGTGGACGCTGGGCGCCGACGTGGCGATGGCGTTCGATCACGTCGTGCCCGGGCAGACGGACTACCAGCTCGCCCGGGAGGGAATGGAGCGGACACTGCGGTGGCTGGACCGGTGCACGGCTCGGCACCGGGAGCTGACGGACGGATCGACGGATGGACGCTCCGTCTTTCCCTCGCCTCGCCAGACCCTCTGGCCGATCGTCCAGGGCGGGATGCACGACGATCTCCGCCTCGCGTCTCTGGAGGGCGTGCTCCGGCGCGGCCCCTGGACCGGCATCGCCATCGGCGGGCTCTCGGTGGGGGAGCCCAAGCCGGTGATGCACCGCACGCTCGAGACGCTCGAGCCCGCCCTGCCCCGCGACGCGCCCCGTTATCTTATGGGCGTCGGGTTTCCGCCGGATCTGCTGGAGGGGATCGCCCGCGGCATCGACCTGTTCGACTGCGTGGCCGCCACCCGCAACGGGCGGCACGGCAGCGCCTGGCTTCCGACCGGCCGGGTGAACGTGCGGAGCGCCGCGCTCCGGGGCTCGCGCGAGCCGCTCGATCCCGAGTGCGATTGCGAGACCTGCACCACGTTCCCGCGCGGCTACCTCCGCCATCTGTTCGCGGTCGAGGACGTTCTCGGGCTGCGGCTCGTGGCGCTGCACAACGTCCGCTTTCTGCTCCGCCTCGGCGAGCAGGCGCGGGCCCGGATACTCGACGGCACCTTCGACCGGTGGAGCCGCGGCTGGCTCCACCGCTACTACGGCACGTGAGGCAACCTGTGATCCTGCCCTTGTACGCACTCATCGCCCCGACGCCCCAGGGCGCGCCCGGCGGCGGCGGTCTCACCGTGCTGCTGCTCCAGATCCTGGGTATCGGCCTCGTGTTCTACTTCTTCATCATCCGGCCGCAGAGCCAGGCGCGGAAGCGGCACGAGGCGCTGCTCGCGGGGCTCAAGAAGGGTGACGAGGTCACGACCAGCGGCGGGCTCATCGGCAAGGTGAAGGACATCAGGGACGACCGGGTCATGGTGGAGAGCGGCACGGCGACCGTGGTGGTCGAGCGCGGACGGATCGCGCGCATCGGCCCGGCGGGCGCGCAGGAGAGCCCGAAGGCATGAGCGTGCGGTCGCTGTATCTGTTCGGCGAGCCGGTGCTCCGCCAGCGCTGCGCCGACGTCACCGACGTGGCCGACGACGTGCGCCGCCTCATCGACGACATGTTCGAAACGATGGACGCCGCGCGCGGCGTCGGCCTGGCCGCGAACCAGGTCGGGGTGGCGCGGCGCGTGGCGGTGATCGACGCCGAGGGCCAGCGCTTCGCCATGATCAATCCGGTGCTCGTCGCCGCGGAGGGGCGGGCCACGGCGGAAGAGGGCTGCCTCTCCATTCCGGAGATCTACGGCGACGTCACCCGGGCCGAGCGGGTCACGCTGGAGGCGCTCGACCGCGACGGGCGGCCGTTCCGGCTCGAGACCGACGGGCTCGTGGCCCGCGCCATCCAGCACGAGATCGACCACCTGGACGGGATCCTGTTCCTGGATCATCTCAGCCTCATGCGGCGCCGGCTCCTCCTCGCGCGCTGGAAGCGTGAGCACGGCGACGAGCCCACCATCAAAGAGGTGCAACCGGCGGCCGCGCCGCAGGAGTGATGCGGGTCGTCTTTTTCGGCACCCCGGAGTTCGCCGTCCCCTCGCTGCGCGAGCTGCTGCGGCGCGGCGTCGAGGTCGCAGCCGTCGTCACCCAGCCCGACCGGCCACAGGGGCGCTCGCGATCCGCCGTCGTCGCCCCGCCCGTGAAGCGCGCCGCCCTGGAGGCGGGGCTGCCGGTCCTGCAGCCCGAGCGGCCGGTCGGCGACCTCTTCGCCACCAGCCTGCGCCATCTCCGCGCCGATCTCGCGGTGGTCGTGGCCTACGGTCACATTCTCCGTCCCGACATCCTCGCCATCCCGCGGCACGGGATGATCAACGTGCACGCGTCGCTGCTGCCCCGCTGGCGCGGCGCCGCGCCGATCGCCTGGGCGATCCTGCACGGCGACCCCGAGACCGGCATCAGCATCATGCGGATGGAGGCGGGACTCGACAGCGGACCGGTCCTGCTCCGCGTCCGCACCCCGATCGGGCCGGAGGAGACCGCGGGCCGGCTGACCGAGCGGCTGGCGCAGCTCGGCGCCGCCGCGCTGGGCGAGGCGCTCGAGCGGGCGGCGGGGACTGATCCCGGCGAGCCGCAGGACCACGCCGCCGCGACCTACGCGCCCAAGATCGATCGGGGAATGGCGCGGATTGCGCTCGAAGAGCCTGCGGGCGCCGGCGCGCGCCGCATCCGCGCCTTCGACCCGGTCCCCGGCGCCTGGGCCACGCTCCGCGGCACGCCGGTCAAGCTGTTCGGCGCGCACGTCGTGCCCGGCACGGGAGCGCCCGGTCAAGTCATCGGCGCCAACCGCGTGCTCGTGGTCGCCTTTGGACGGGATGCGATCGAGGTCGACGAGGTGCAGCCGGCGGGCAAGCCGCGGATGTCGGCCGAGGAGTGGGTCCGCGGCCGGGGCGTCGCCGTCGGCGATCGCTTCGAGTGACCCGGCGCCGCCCGCTGCCGCGCCTGCACGCGGTCACCGATGCCGGCGTGCTCGCCCGCCCCGACCTCGGCGTCCGTGCGGCCGCGATCGCGGCGGCCGGGTCCGCCGTTGCGCTCCATGCCCGCGACCGCGGGGCGACGGGTGGCGCGCTCGCCGCGGTGGCGGCACGCTTCGTGGCGCTGGCCCGGCCGGCGGAGGCGGGCGTGTTCGTGAACGCGCGGCCGGATGTGGCGGCGGCCGTCGGCGCTCAGGGTGTCCAGCTCGGCCGCGACGACCTCGCCCCCGGCGACGCCCGCCGGGTGCTTCCCCACGGATGGGTGGGCCGCTCGGTGCACGGTGCCGAGGAAGCACGGGCCGCGCGCGACGAGGGTGCCGACTTCCTGCTCGTGGGGCCGGTCTACCCGACGGCGTCGCATCCCGGTCGCCTCCCCGGGGGGCTCGCCCTGGTCGCGACCTGCGCCGAGCTCGGCCTGCCGGTCGTCGGCATCGGCGGGATCACCGCCGAACGGGTGGCCGAGGTCCGCGAGGCCGGGGCCTACGGGGTCGCGGCGATCCGGGCGCTCTGGGATGCAGCCGACCCCGCCGGGGCGGCGATCGAGCTGCTCGAGGCTCTGAGCTAGCACCGCGGTTATTTTCGAGCCATGGATCTGGAGATCACCGTGAACGGCGAATCCCGGCGGCTGCCCGCTCCGGCGAGCCTCGACGACCTGCTCCGGCACCTCGGGCTCGACGCCCGCGCCGTCGTCGTCGAGCACAACCGGCAGATCGTCCGGCGGCCCCGTCTCGCCGAGACGCCGCTCGCGCCGGGCGATGCGGTGGAGCTGGTGCATTTCGTGGGAGGAGGCTGACGTGACCCTGACCGCGATCGAGCCCGCGCTCGATACGCCGCTCGTGATCGGCGGTCGCACGTTCCGCTCGAGGCTCATGGTCGGCACCGGCAAGTACCGGTCGAACGCCGACATGGTGCGCGCCATCGAGGCGTCCGGCGCCGAGATCGTGACCGTGGCCGTGCGGCGGGTGGACCTCGACCGGACGAAGGAAGAGGGGATCCTCCACCACCTGAACCCCGCGCAGTACTTCCTCCTCGCCAACACGGCCGGGTGCTACAGCGCCGACGACGCGATCCGCTACGCCCGGCTCGCGCGCGAGGCCGGCTTCAACGACTTCGTCAAGCTCGAGGTGATCGGCGACCGGGAGACGCTGCTGCCGGACGTGGACGGGCTCCTCGCCGCCGCGCGCGAGCTGGTGCGCGACGGCTTCCGGGTGCTCGCCTACACCAACGACGATCTGGTCACGGCGCTCCGGCTGGAGGACGCGGGCTGCGCCGCCGTGATGCCGCTGGCATCACCCATCGGGAGCGGGCTCGGTCTGCTGAACCCGTACGGCATCCGCGCCATCAAGCGCCGCCTGTCGGTGCCGGTCATCGTGGATGCGGGCGTGGGCACCGCCTCGGACGCGTGCGTCACGATGGAACAGGGCGTGGACGGGATTCTGATGAACACCGCGCTCGCGGAGGCGCGCGACCCCGTCGCGATGGCGTGGGCGATGCGCTGGGCGGTGGACGCCGGCCGCGTGGCGTATCTGGCCGGCCGGATGCCGCGGCGGGAGATCGCCGTGCCGTCCAGCCCAAGCCACGGCATGCTGGAGTGACCGACCGATGGTCGCGAGCGATCGGGGCCTCGCCGCGCGCCGGGCGGCGCTCGAGGTGCTCCGGGACGTGAGCCGCGGGCGGCCACTCGACGCGGCGCTCGCCGAAACCCTGCGCGCCCTGCCCGACGCAGACCGGCGGCTCGCGCACGAGCTCGCCGCCGGCGTGCTGCGCGGCCGGAGCGGGCTGGATCGCCGGCTGGCTCCGCTGGTGCCGCGGGGGCTGGCACGGGTGGACCCCGCCGTCCGTGATGTGCTGCGGCTGGGCGCGTACCAGCTCACCAGCCTGGACCGCGTGCCGTCGCATGCCGCCGTCGACACCAGCGTGGCGCTGGCCCGCGAGGCGGCGGGGGCCCGGGCGGCGGGATTCGTCAACGCCGTGCTGCGGAGGCTCGGGCGGGAGCCCGAGCCCGTCCCGGCGGAGTCGGGCGGGTCCGCCGCCGCCCTGGCCGAGCGGCACTCGCACCCGGCGTGGCTGGTCCGGCGCTGGCTCCGGCGCTACGGCCAGGAGGCCACGGTGCGGCTGCTCAGGTGGAACAACGCGCGGCCCCGCCTGGTCCTGCAGCCCGCCCGCGCCGCGCTCGAGCGCATCGCGGCCCGGCTGGCCGCAGCCGGGATCGATACCGAACCGGTGCCGCACGGCGGGGGACTCGCGGTCGGCGCCTCGCGGCCGGACCGGCTGCCGGGCTACGACGAAGGCGACTTCTTCGTGCAGGATCCGGCACAGTCCCTGGTCGCGCGCTACGCGGCGGTGCCGGCCGGCGCCATCGTGTACGACGCGTGTGCCGCGCCCGGTGGCAAGACCATCGGGCTGGCCCGGGCCGGCGCACGCGTCGTCGCGGGCGATGCCGATCGGAGCCGCGTGGCGCGCCTGCGCGAGAACCTCGCGCGCGCGGGCACCGGCGGCGAGCTTCCCGTCGTGGCCGACGCGCGACACCCGCCGGTGCGGGACGCCGATGCCGTCCTGCTCGATGCGCCCTGTCTCGGAACCGGGACGTTCGCCCGGCATCCGGACGCGCGCTGGCGGGTGAACCCCGGCGCCCTCACCGCGCTCGCACAGCGGCAGAGCACCCTGCTCCGCGCCGCGGCAGGGGCGGTACGGCCCGGCGGCCTGCTGGTGTATGCCACCTGTTCGCTCGAGCCGGAGGAGAACGAGCACCAGGTGGAGCGCTTCCTCCAGGAGCACCCCGGGTTCGTGCGGGAGCCGCCGGCCGGCTTTCCAGCCGAGCTGCTGACCGACAAGGGAGATCTGATGACGCTGCCGCAGCGCGACGGTATGGACGGCGCGTTCGCCGCCCGGCTCCGGAGGGTCGCATGAGATTCCGGCGCCACGTCGCCTTACGGAGCGAGCCCGCCACCCGGCCGGGGGAGGCTCCGGTCGGCTCGCCGCTCGCTCGACCGCGCCTGTTGCGCGACGTCGGGGTGGTGCTCGCGACATTCGGGGTCGGCTATCTCGTCGCGTCGGTGTGGCTCTCGCCGGTTCCGCTCATCACATCCGATCACGCGGTGCCCCGGGTGCTCGAGCTGCCCGTCGATGAAGCGCAGGCGAAGCTCGCGGAGCTCGGATTCCGCACCCGCGTCGGCGGGGACCGCAG